>NZ_CP108644.1:1572500-1887000 GCF_041435495.1 Streptomyces sp. NBC_01116 | reverse complement strand
CTTCGCCCTGGACGCGCTGGCCGTGGAGTATCTGGGCCGGGAGCTGGCCCCGGCCGCCGCCTCCGACGGGCAGCTGGCCTTCGGCGCGGACGACCGGGCCGAGCAGGACGCCCTGATGGCGCAGGCCCGTGCCGTGCTCGACCTGGGCGACGCGTTCACCACCCGTCTTACGGAGGTGGGCGCGGCGGAGCTGCTGCACGACATGGAGCTGCCGACGTCGATCCTCCTGGCCCGTCTGGAGCGGCACGGGATCGCCGCGGACCGGGCCCACCTGGAGGGGATGGAGCAGCAGTTCGCGGGGACCGTGCAGCAGGCGGTGAAGGAGGCGCACGCGGCGGTGGGCCGTGAGTTCAACCTCGGATCGCCCAAGCAGCTCCAGGAGATCCTCTTCGGCGAGCTGGGCCTGCCGAAGACGAAGAAGACCAAGACGGGATACACGACGGACGCGGACGCGCTGGCCTGGCTGGCCGCGCAGACCGAGCACGAGCTGCCGGTGCTGATGCTGCGCCACCGAGAGCAGGCCAAGCTGCGGGTCACCGTCGAGGGCCTGGTCAAGACGATCGCCGCCGACGGCCGGATCCACACCACGTTCAACCAGACGGTGGCGGCGACCGGCCGGCTCTCCTCCACCGATCCCAACCTGCAGAACATCCCGGTCCGCACGGACGAGGGCCGGGCGATCCGCCGGGGCTTCGTCGTCGGCGAGGGCTTCGAGACGCTGATGACGGCGGACTACAGCCAGATCGAGCTGCGGGTGATGGCGCACCTCTCCGAGGACGCCGGTCTGATCGAGGCGTTCACCTCCGGCGAGGACCTCCACACCACGGTCGCCTCGCAGGTCTTCGGCGTGGAGAAGGACGCGGTCGACGCGGAGATGCGCCGCAAGATCAAGGCCATGTCCTACGGCCTGGCCTACGGTCTCTCCGCGTTCGGCCTCTCCCAGCAGCTGAACATCGACCCGGCCGAGGCCCGGGTGCTGATGGACACCTACTTCGAGCGGTTCGGCGGCGTACGGGACTATCTCCACCGGGTCGTCGAGGAGGCCAGGGCCACCGGGTACACGGAGACGATCCTCGGCCGGCGCCGCTATCTTCCCGACCTGAACAGCGACAACCGCCAGCGCCGCGAGGCCGCCGAGCGGATGGCGCTGAACGCCCCGATCCAGGGCACGGCCGCGGACATCGTGAAGGTGGCGATGCTGCGGGTGGACCGGGCGCTGACCGAGGCCGGGCTGACCTCGCGGATGCTGCTCCAGGTCCACGACGAAATCGTCCTGGAGATCGCGAAGGGCGAGCGGAAGCGGGTGGAGGAGATCCTGCGCCACGAGATGGCCCACGCGGTCGAGCTGCGCGCCCCGCTCGACGTCTCGGTCGGCGTCGGCAAGGACTGGGAGTCGGCCGCGCACTGAGCCGCCGACGGAGGCCGGGCCCGGACCGTGTCACGGTTCCGGGCCCGGCCTCCTGCTCGCTCGCTGCTCGCTGCCTGCTCGCTCCCTGATCCGACCTGACCCGAACGGGAGGCCTACCCCCGGCCGGCCGGGGCTTCCCTGCGGGACTCCTCCGGTTCCGGCGTCCGCTCCGGGCCCCGCGTCCCGCGCCGCCCGCGCGGCAGGCGCATCCACACCCCGTACAGCAGCAGGCCGGCCGCCAGTCCGGCGCCCGCGCCGAAGCAGGCCGTGGGGATGATGTCGAGCGGGCTCTCCACCCGGCCGAAGCGGGCGTACCAGCGGACGCACCGGTGGACGACGCCGAGCAGCACGCACAGGCCCAGCAGGCCGAGCGCGCCCCACCTCTCCCGGCGGCCGAGCACCGGCACCTCCCCGGGCGCGGGGGCCTTCGGCGTCAGCCGGAGCCCGGTGGCGGCGAACCAGCCGATGACCAGGAGGGCCAGGGCCGAACTGCCGTACTGGACGAGCTGGAACACCGGGAATCCGCCGACGCTGCTGCTGAGCACCGGCAGCAGCTCCGTCCCCCACCGGCTGTGGTGGGTGAACGCGTCCCACACCACATGCGTGGCCGCGCCCAGCGCGGCGGACACGGCGAACCACAGCCAGGCGGAAGGACCGAAGGAGGCGCGCGTCCACCGCTGCCCCCGGACGTAGGCGTGGACGCGGCCCCGTACCCGTACCGGCAGCAGCGCCGCCAGCGGCTCCCGCAGCAGGACCCACACCGTCACCAGCACCGCGGCGATGCCCACGTTCACCGTGACCACCCCGAGGAAGGTGTGCGTGAACGATCCGAACTCCATCGCCCCGGGGATCACCGTGTCCGCGAAGTACGTGATGTCGGGCGCGAACGAACCGGCGACGAGGGCGGAGGGGAACAGCGGCCAGCGGGCCGTCCCGTTCCGGCGGATCGCCGGGAGCACGGCGGCGGCATGACTGAGCGTGAACGGCATGGCGGCAAGTATGCGCGACCGTTAGGGCACCCTTCCATGGCCGCCAGGACAACATGCGCCCGCGAACGTGAAAATACAGTAAGAAGCGGTCAGGGCTCGGTGCTCCGGCGACACAAGGTGCCGTAGGGTCGCTGGAGTCCTTGCGCTGGGGAGCGCGAGCAGCCTTCGAGGGGGAGGGACCGGAACGTATGGCAGCGCACATTCGCCGACGTCTGCGCAAGGGGGCCACGACCACCGCGGTGGCGGCGGCCGCCGTGGCGGCACTCGCGGCCTCGCAGGCGCCCGCAGCGACCCTGGCCGACGGCCCCGCCGGCGGCGGTGACCCGAAGGCGGCCGGTGAGGACACCGCGAGCGCCGAGGACGACGGCGCCGCGACCGGCAACTCGCCCTACTACACGGACCTTCCGCCCCTGGTCACGCCCGACCGGCCCGGAGCCTCCAGCAACCTGCCGACGACCGGCAGCGCGGAAGCCGGCATTCCGGCGTCGATCCTGGCCGCGTACAAGCAGGCCGAGCAGACCGTCGCGACCACCGACCCCGCCTGCCGGCTCCCCTGGCAACTCCTCGCGGCGATCGGCAAGGTCGAGTCCGGCCAGGCCCGCGGCGGACGCGTCGACGCCAACGGCACCGCGAGCCCCCGGATCCTAGGCCCGGCCCTCAACGGCCAGGGCTTCGCCCTGATCAAGGACACCGACGGCGGGGCGTACGACGGCGACGCGGTCCACGACCGCGCGGTCGGCCCCATGCAGTTCATCCCGTCGACCTGGGCCTCCTGGGGCCAGGACGCCAACGGCGACGGCCGCAAGGACCCCAACAACATCTACGACGCGGCGCTCGCCGCCGGCCGCTACCTCTGCGCCAACGACCGCGATCTGGCCATCGCCGCCGACCTCGACAAGGCCGTGCTGAGCTACAACCGGTCGAACGAGTACCTGCGTACGGTCCGCTCCTGGTTCTCGTACTACCAGCGCGGTACGCACGAGATCCCCGACGGCACCGGAACGCTGCCGACCACTCCGAGCACCCCCTCCCCGAACCCGGGCCCGAGCACCGACCCCGGCCCGAGCACCACCCCGAGCCCGAAGCCTTCCCCGGACAAGCCGGGCGGGAAGCCGAGCCCGGGCCCCTCGAAGCCCGGCGACGGCTCCACCAGCCCGACGCCGAAGCCGCCGAAGCCGCCCACCTCCAAGCCGACGCCGGCCGAGACCTTCGGCTCCCTGGAGAACGCGGGCACCGGTCCGCTGCGCGCCACCGCGGGCCAGGCGTTCGACGAGCGGGTCTCCGTCCTCGCCCGCAACGCGCTGGGCGCCCCGCTCGGCAAGGTGCCCGTCACCTTCACCGTCACCGGGAACACCGGCACGCTCTTCGCCGGCGGCAAGAAGACCGTCACCGTGCGGACCGGGTCCGACGGCACCGCCACCGCGCCGGAGCTCAAGGCCGGCGAGAAGGCGGGGGAGTTCACGGTGACCGCCGTCGCGGGCACCGGCCGGCCGCGCACCCTGACCTACGCGGCGACCGTCACCGCCCGCCAGGCCGACGCGATCGCCCGGACCGACGAGAAGGCGCTCGTCGCCGCACCCGGCGAGAAGTTCGCAAACGCCGTCACCGTCAAGGCCACGTACAAGGACGCCTCGGCGGCCGGAGTGGCCGTCACCGCCACCATGGTCAAGGACCCCCTGGGGCTGTTCGACAACGACAAGGGCCCGTACTTCAAGGACGCGGCCGGGAAGCCGGTGCGCACCCTGACGACCCTGACGACGGACGCCGAGGGCGTGCTCCGGCTCCCGGAGATCTTCGCGGACGACACCGAGGGCACCTTCAAACTGCGCCTCACCACCGAGGGCGGCGCCTCGGTCGTCATCGAACTCACCGTCCAGGCCCCGGAGGAGGCGGCCCCCGAGGAGGCGGCCCCGGAGGAGACCGCCCCGGAGGAGACGGCGACCCCCGAAGCCTGACCCCGCGGCACCCGCCGCACCGCAACGACACCGCACAGCCCCTCGGTCATCCGGCCGAGGGGCTGTCCGCTGTGTTCTCATCTCGCGCCCCGGTTGCTACGGTGCCCCAGCCCTGACGACCCATCAGGTCGCCGTCATCGGACCACCGCCCCGGGAGGCCGATCATGCGTGCCCTCGTCGCCGCCGCCATCGGACTGGCCGCCGCCCTCGCGCTCGTGTTCACCGTCTCCGCCGTCGGCTCCCCGGCCGGGGAGACCTCGCCGAAACCCCTGCTGACCACCGTCCCGGGACCCAAGAGATAGCCGCCGCAGAGGGAGAGGTCACCACCATGCGCCGCCGAGCCGGTCTCGTACTCCTGGCCTTCGCCGTGTTCTTCACCGCCCTGTCACCGCTGCTGCGCTGGTACGCCTTCCCGCGCCTGGCCAAGGTCCCGCCGAACCAGTACCAGGAAGTCGTCCTGGAGGCGTCGCCCGCGACCCTCCTCGACTACACCACCCTCAAGGCCAGGAAGGTCGAGAAGGTCACCATCGTCCAGACGCTCAAGGGCAACGTCGAGGAGTCCGAGAAGATCGAGCGCAGCGCCGGACGCGACGTCGTCGTCTGGGACGCGCTCTCCTACATCCAGGGCCCCGACGGCAGGATGGTCTCCGAGATCCCCGAGCGCTACATCTTCGACGCCCACTCCCAGGCCCCCGTCAACGCCACCGGCGAGATGGTCGACGGCGACCCGGTCCGGCGCGAGGGCATCGAGTACAAGTGGCCCTTCCTCACCGAGAAGCGGGACTACGAGTACTTCGACGCCCAGAGCCGCACCACCGCCCCCATCCACTACCGGGGCACCCGGACCTTCCGCGGCCTGGAGGTCTACTACTTCGAGCAGACCATCCCGTGGACCGAGGTCCCGATGCCCAAGAAGATGCCCATCGAGGGCATCACCGCCGAACAGATCGCCCAGACCGGCATGACCCGCTGGTACACCACCAAGCGCATGTTCTGGGTCGACCCCGTCACCGGAGCCCCCGTCAACGGCGAGGAGATCCACACGGAAGAGCTGCGCGACGCCGAGAAGATGGGCATGTCCGAGGACACCGTCACCGCGTTCTCCGGCCATGTGAAGATGCGCGAGGACTACATCGCGGACACGGTCGACCTGGTGAAGTCCCAGCGCGTCCTGGTCCTCCTCCTCACCGCGTACCTGCCCTGGGGCTTCCTCGGCCTCGGCCTCGGACTGCTCGCGCTCGCCCTCTGGCTGGAGGCGCGGTCCCGGGCCGCGGAGAGCCCTACGACCGCTTGAGACGCGCCGAGGTGAACCGCGTCGCCGGTACGGTCGCGGGGTCCTCCGGCCACGGATGCTTCGGGTAGCGGCCGCGCAGCTCCGCCCGCACCGCCCGGTACCCCTCCCGCCAGAACGACGCCAGGTCCGCCGTGACGGCCGCGGGCCGCCCGGCGGGGGAGAGCAGGTGCACCAGGACCGGCACCCCGGCCACCCGGGGCGTCTCGGCCATCCCGAACAACTCCTGGAGCTTCACCGCCAGGACGGGCTGCTCGCCGCCGTACTCGACCCTGATCCGGGAGCCGCTCGGCACCTCGATCCGCTCCGGCGCCAGCTCGTCCAGCCGGGCCGCCTCCCCGGTCGCCCACGGCAGCAGCCGCCGCAGCGCCTGGCCCGCGTCGATCCGGCCCAGGTCCGCGCGCCGCCGCGCCCGTGACAGCTCCGGCTCCAGCCACGCCCCGGTCCCCGCGAGCAGCGCCTCGTCCGACACGTCCGGCCACGGCGCGCCCAGCACGCGGTGCAGGAACGCCAGCCGCAGCCGGAACTGCCCACTGTCCCGGGTCCACCGCAGCAGCCCGAGCCCCTCCCGCCGCAGCCCCTCCACCAGGGCCCCGCGCACCAGCTCCGGATCGGGCTGCCGCAGCGGCCGCACCGCCAGCTCCACCGCACCCAGCCGGTCCACCGACCGGGCCACCACGTCGCCGTCCACCCAGCGGACCTCCTCGCCCCGCACCCGCAGATGCCCGGCGGCCAGCAGCGCGGTCGGCTCGTCGACCACCGCCGCCAGCCGCACCCGCGCCGACGCCGCGTGGGAGGGCCGGTCCGCGACCGCCACGGCCAGCCAGGGCGCGCTGCGCAGCCGTGAGGCGTCCCGCAGCTCCGCGCCCGTGCCCGACGCCATCAGGAAGGCCCCGTCGCCCCGGGCCCGCGCCACCCGCTCCGGGAACGCCAGCGCGGCGACGAGGCCGACGACGGCGTCGTCCGGACGGGCCCCGCCGGAGTCGGCGCCGTCCACCTGGCCCGACAGCCGGCGCACCTCCTGCTTCCAGCGCGCCGCGTATCCGTCCTGGCCCCGGCGGGCGGTCCGCAGCGCCGCCGCGAGATCGTCCCCGTACTCCCTCGGCGGCTCCTCGCTCAGCAGCGCCACCACCTCCGCGGCCCGCCGCGCCCCGGCCTCCCGGGCGCCGTCCAGCAGGGCCCGAGCCAGCCGGGGATGCAGCCCGAGCCGGGACATCCTCACGCCGCGCCCGGTGACCCGGCCCGCCTCGTCCACCGCGCCGATCGCCTCCAGCACCTCCCGGGCGGCACCCATCGCCCCGGCGGGCGGCGGGTCCAGCAGCGCGAGCGAGGAGGCGCCCGGATCGCCCCAGCACGCCGCCTGGAGCGCGAAGGCGGCGAGATCGGCGACCTTGATCTCGGGCGATGGGAAGCGTGCGAGCCGCCCGTCCTCGGCCTGGTCCCAGCACCGGTACACCGCCCCCGGAGCCTCCCGCCCCGCCCGCCCGGCGCGCTGCCGCCCGGCCGCCTGGGAGGCCCGTACGGTGCTCAGGGCGCTCAGCCCCCGGGCGTGGTCGGTACGCGGTTCCCGGGCGAGACCCGAGTCGACGACGACCCGCACGCCCGGCACCGTCAGCGACGACTCCGCCACCGAGGTCGCCAGGACCACCCGCCGCCCCCCGGAGGACCCGGCGAGCACCGCGTCCTGCACGGCGGCCGGAGCCCGCCCGTGCACCTGGAGCACCTCCGCGTCCACCCCCGCGAGCTGCCCGGCCACCCGCCCGATCTCCCCGACGCCGGGCAGGAAGCAGAGCACGTCCCCCTCCCGCTCACCGAGCGCCCGCCGCACGGTCGCCGCCACATGCGTCAGCAGCGCGGGGTCCACCCTCATCCCGTGCGGCGGCTTCACCGGACGGGCGGGCGGCGCCCAGAGGACCTCCACCGGATGCGAGACGCCCTCCGCCTCGATCACCGGGGCGTCGCCGAGCAGCCGCGCCCAGCCCTCCGCGTCCGTCGTCGCGGACGCCGCCACCAGCCGCAGATCGGGCCGGATCGTCTCCCGTACGTCCAGGAGGAACGCGGCGACCGTGTCCGCGTCCAGGTGCCGCTCGTGGCACTCGTCGATGATCACCACGTCCACCCCGGCCAGCTCCTGGTCCCGCTGGAGCCGCTGGAGCAGCACCCCGGTGGTCACGACCTCCACCACCGTGTCCCGCCCCACCACGCGCTCGCCGCGCACCGTGAAGCCGACCCGCTCGCCCGGCCGTTCGCCCAGCAGCCAGGCCATCCGCCGCGCCGCCGCCCGCGCGGCGATCCGGCGCGGCTCGGCCACCACGACCCGGCGCACCGGGCCCCCACCGGTCAGCCCGGCCAGCACCAGCGGGACGAGCGTCGTCTTGCCGGTGCCGGGCGGGGCGCACAGGACGGCGACGCCCCGGTCGTCGAGCGCGCGCCGCAGGGCGGGCACGGCGGTGCGGACGGGCAGTCGGTCCAGGGCTTCGGTGCGGATCACGCCCCCAGTGTCGTACGGGAGCGTCCCCAGGCCTTCCGCACCCCGGCCCGTCGGCGGCTCAGCCCCGCTCGCAGACGAAGATCGCCGTGCCCGGGATCAGGTTGCCGCGCAGCGGGGACCAGCCGCCCCACT
Source organism: Streptomyces sp. NBC_01116 (assembly GCF_041435495.1). Taxonomy (NCBI): domain Bacteria; kingdom Bacillati; phylum Actinomycetota; class Actinomycetes; order Kitasatosporales; family Streptomycetaceae; genus Streptomyces; species Streptomyces sp. NBC_01116. The sequence goes on along the minus strand of NZ_CP108644.1, from coordinate 1,878,734 downwards.
CCTGGTCGTTCCAGGCGGGCCATTCCGGTTCGACCAGGTCGACCAGCCGGAAGCCGCCGGCCACCACGTCCCGGACCCGGTCGCCCAGCGTGCGGTGGTGTTCCACGTAGACGGCGTCGCCGTCCTCGCCCTGCTCCACGTAGGGGACGCGGTCGAAGTAGGAGGCGGCGACGGACAGCCCCTCGGGTCCGGGCTCGTCCGGGAAGGCCCAGCGGATCGGGTGCGTCACGGAGAACACCCAGCGCCCGCCGGGCCGCAGCACCCGGTGGACCTCGCGGAAGACCCGCACCGGGTCGGCGACGAACGGCACCGCCCCGTACGCGGAGCAGGCCAGGTCGAAGGACCCGTCCCGGAACGGGAGCCGGCCCGCGTCGGCCTCGACGAGCGGGACGTCCCCGCCGATCCGCAGCGCGTGCTGGAGCTGGCGGTGGGAGAGGTCGAGCGCGACCGGGCGGGCGCCCTGCCCGGCCAGCCAGCGCGAGCACTGGGCGGCCCCGGCGCCGATCTCCAGGACGTCGAGGCCCTTGAGGGAGGCGGCGGGCCCCAGCAGGGCGGCGTCCGCCTCGTCGAGTCCTTCCGGACCCCAGACGAAGCGGTCGTCCCCCAGGAAACCGCCGTGGTCGCTCTGGTACTCGTCGGCGTTCCGGTCCCACCAGCCGCGGCTGGCCCGGCTGCTCTCCGCCTCGTCCGCCGCGCGGCGCGTGGCCTCCGGCTCCGGCGGCTCCGCGGGTTCTGCGGAGTAGGTCCCGTGGATCTCTTGGCTCATCGTGCCCGTCGTTGTAGTTTGCCTTCACCCGCCGCGCGCGGTACGTACCTGGGGGCGCACCCCGGAGGTACGGACGCGCGTCCGCGGCGCCGTGCCGTAGTGTTCTCGGGCCGATGCGGCCTCGGACAACACGAGTTGTGCCGGAATCGGGGCGATGCGCCCCGGGTGTGCGCCTTCGCGCATTGACCCTGTCCGGCTGCCCCCGTATGCTACAAGTTGCGCTGCGAGCCTGCGCGCCTCAGACCTAGCAGGCCGCGCTCGCGTCTGTTGCATGTCCCCTCGGTTGTCGAGGCGTCTCTCCGGAAACGGATTGCGCGCTTTCCAGGCTGTCCGGCTTCTGCAGAGGCGATACGGGCTTTCGGCGTAGCAGTACCTACGACTCTCTGTCCGTACCGGAGCCCTTTCCCACATGACGAGCAGCACCGAGACCACCGCCACCACTCCGCAGGTTGCGGTCAACGACATCGGCGACGCGGACGCGTTCCTCGCGGCGATCGACGAGACGATCAAGTACTTCAACGACGGCGACATCGTTGACGGTGTCATCGTCAAGGTTGACCGGGACGAAGTTCTCCTCGACATCGGTTACAAGACCGAAGGTGTCATCCCGAGCCGCGAGCTCTCGATCAAGCACGACGTCGACCCGAACGAGGTCGTCAAGGTCGGCGACGAGATCGAGGCCCTGGTTCTCCAGAAGGAGGACAAGGAAGGCCGCCTGATTCTCTCGAAGAAGCGCGCTCAGTACGAGCGTGCCTGGGGCACCATCGAGAAGATCAAGGAAGAGGACGGCATCGTCACCGGTACCGTCATCGAGGTCGTCAAGGGTGGTCTCATCCTCGACATCGGCCTCCGTGGCTTCCTGCCGGCGTCGCTCGTCGAGATGCGTCGCGTCCGCGACCTCCAGCCCTACGTGGGCAAGGAGCTCGAGGCCAAGATCATCGAGCTGGACAAGAACCGCAACAACGTGGTCCTGTCCCGCCGTGCCTGGCTCGAGCAGACCCAGTCCGAGGTTCGCCAGACGTTCCTCACGACCCTCCAGAAGGGTCAGGTCCGCTCCGGCGTCGTCTCCTCGATCGTCAACTTCGGTGCCTTCGTGGACCTGGGTGGCGTCGACGGTCTCGTGCACGTCTCCGAGCTGTCCTGGAAGCACATCGACCACCCCTCCGAGGTTGTCGAGGTCGGCCAGGAAGTCACCGTCGAGGTCCTCGACGTCGACATGGACCGCGAGCGCGTCTCCCTGTCGCTCAAGGCGACGCAGGAAGACCCGTGGCAGCAGTTCGCCCGGACGCACCAGATCGGTCAGGTCGTCCCGGGTAAGGTCACCAAGCTCGTTCCCTTCGGTGCGTTCGTCCGCGTCGACGAGGGCATCGAGGGTCTGGTCCACATCTCCGAGCTGGCCGAGCGCCACGTGGAGATCCCGGAGCAGGTCGTCCAGGTCAACGACGAGATCTTCGTCAAGGTCATCGACATCGACCTCGAGCGTCGTCGCATCAGCCTCTCGCTGAAGCAGGCCAACGAGTCCTTCGGTGGCGACCCGGCCTCGGTCGAGTTCGACCCGACGCTGTACGGCATGGCCGCGTCGTACGACGACCAGGGCAACTACATCTACCCCGAGGGCTTCGACCCCGAGACCAACGACTGGCTCGAGGGCTTCGAGGCGCAGCGCGAGGTCTGGGAGACCCAGTACGCCGAGGCGCAGACGCGCTTCGAGCAGCACCAGGCCCAGGTCATCAAGTCCCGCGAGGCCGACGAGGCTGCTGCGGCCGAGGGCGCTGCTGCCCCGGCCGGCGCTGCTCCGGCCGCCTCCGGTGGCAGCGGTGGCGGTGGCGGCGGCTCCTACTCCTCGGAGTCGGCGGACAACTCCGGCGCCCTGGCGTCGGACGAGGCCCTTGCCGCGCTGCGCGAGAAGCTCGCGGGCGGCCAGAGCTGACGCTCTGACCCCGGCGGCTCATCGGCTGCGGTAGCTGTACAGCGGTAAGTGAGGCCCGTTCCCTTCGGGGGGCGGGCCTCACTCGCGTTCACGGGACGGGGCGGAGCGGGCGGCTACGGGGTGACGGCGATGTTCGTGAGCCCCTTGCCGCCGCTGACGGTGTTGCTGGCGTAGACGGTGGTGCGGCAACCGGAGCTGTTGTTGGTGACGTTGATGGCGAGCTGCTTGTCGCCGGTGGCTCCGGAGAGGTTCGAGGAGTTGCCCCGGAAGACGGTGCCGCAGCCCCAGCCGCTCTGCTGGGTGTGCGTCTCGTAGCCGTTGTTGGTGGTGCGGGACCCCTTGTTGCCCTCCACCAGGACGTTGTTGCCCTTCACGTCGACCCAGGAGTCGTCGTAGTTGGCCCCGGTCAGTCCGTGGCCGTCGAAGGTGTTGCCGATGATCCTCGCGCCGGTCGTGCCCTCCTTGATGTCGATGCTCTCGCCGCCGACGTCCGGGCCGATGGTGTTGTTCAGGATCTGCGCGTTGTCGCTGCGGTCGGAGAGGTCCCCGGCCGAACCGACGTACACGCCCTCGCCCATGCCGCGCCCGTTCTGCCCGGTGTCGTAGATCCGGGAGTTCTTCAGGACGCCGTCCTTGCTGGACTTACGGAAGTGGACGCCTTCCATGTCGAGGTCGTGCACGGTCACCGCGTCGATGACGACGCCGTTCGCCGCGTCGGTCATGATGCCCTTCTGGCCGCCCTTGAGGGTGATGCCCTGGACGGTCCAGTACGAGGCGCCGTTCAGGTGCAGCCCGTAGCCGCCGCCCGCGGTCAGGACCGCGCTGCTGGAGCCGGTGAGGGTGATCCGTGCTCCGGAGGCGCCGGGCCGGGTGGCCTTGAAGTTCCCGGTGTACGTGCCGTCGGCGAGCCGGATCGTGTCACCGGGGGAGACGGTGGTGAGCGCCGACTTGAGCTGGGCCGCGGTGCTGACGTCGATGACCGCGGCGTTCGCGGTCCCGGCGCCGGCCAGGGTGAGGCCGCCGGCGGCCAGGGCGGCGGCGAGCAGGGCGGTGAGGGGGGAGCGGGTGCGCATGGGGGTGCCTTCCCGTGGAGGAGTCCGGACGTCCGCGTGCGGTGGTGCTCGCGCGAGGTTCGCGCATATCGACGTTCCCGTACATGAACGTGAGACGGGTGACTGAACGTTGTGCTCAGTGACGGTAGGGATGCCGACGGGGTGCGTCAAGGTCTGGACCAGGATCGGTGGGCCGTGCCGGAGAGACCGAACGGCCCGCGCGGCACGGGCGGCTGACGTGCCGTGAACCGGTCCCGCCGGGGAAAGGGCCGGGTGCGGGGAATGCGCGTGCCGCGCTTCGCGTTCTTCCCTAGGAATACGAGGAGGAGCGGTAACCGTGCCTGATCCGCAGAGTTTGTACGAATGGGAGCCGAAGGGCCTGGCCGTCGTCGACATGGCGCTGGCCCAGGAGTCGGCCGGCCTGGTCATGCTCTACCACTTCGACGGCTACATCGACGCGGGCGAGACCGGCGAGCAGATCGTCGACGGCCTGCTCGAAACGCTGCCGCACCAGGTCGTCGCGCGCTTCGACCACGACCGGCTCGTCGACTACCGCGCACGGCGCCCCCTGCTCACCTTCCGGCGCGACCGCTGGACGTCCTTCGAGGCCCCCACCCTGGAGGTGCGGGTGGTCCAGGACGCCACCGGAGCCCCCTTCCTGCTGCTGTCGGGCCCGGAGCCGGACGTGGAGTGGGAGCGGTTCGCCGCCGCCGTCGAGCAGATCGTCGAGCGCCTCGGCGTCCGGCTCGCGGTGAATTTCCACGGCATCCCGATGGGCGTCCCGCACACCCGCCCCGTCGGCATCACCCCGCACGGCAACCGCACCGACCTGATGCCCGGCCACCGCAGCCCCTTCGACGAGGCCCAGGTGCCCGGTTCGGCCGAAGCCCTCGTCGAGTACCGGCTGATGGAGTCCGGCCACGACGTCCTCGGCGTCGCCACGCACGTCCCGCACTATGTCGCCAGGTCCTCCTACCCGGACGCGGCGTTGACCGCGCTGGAGGCGATCACCGCGGCGACCGGTCTCGTGCTGCCCGCGCTCGCGCACTCCCTGCGCACCGAGGCGCACCGCACCCAGACCGAGATCGACCGGCAGATCGGCCAGGGCGACGAGGAGCTGGTCACCCTCGTCGAGGGCCTGGAGCACCAGTACGACGCCGTCGCCGGCTCCGAGACGCGCGGCAACCTCGTCGCCGAGCCGGTCGACCTGCCGTCCGCCGACGAGATCGGCCGCGAGTTCGAACGCTTCCTCGCCGAGCGGGAGGGCGAGGGCTGAGCGCCCCCGTCCGGCCCGTAGGCTGCGGCCCATGCTGAAAGTGGGCCTGACCGGCGGCATCGGCGCCGGCAAGAGCGAAGTGTCGCGGCTGCTCGTCACGTACGGCGCCGTCCTGATCGACTCCGACCGGATCGCCCGTGAGGTCGTCGAGCCCGGTACGCCCGGACTCGCGGCCGTCGTCGAGGAGTTCGGGCCGGACGTCCTGACCGCCGAAGGCGCTCTGGACCGCCCGGCGCTCGGCGCGCTCGTCTTCGCCGACGCCGGGCGGCTGGCCGCGCTCAACGCGATCGTCCACCCGCTGGTCGGCGCCCGAGCGGCCGAACGGGAACGGGCGGCTCCCGAGGACGCCGTCGTCGTCCACGACGTCCCCCTCCTCGTGGAGAACGGGCTCGCCCCCTTGTACGACCTGGTCGTGGTCGTCGACGCCTCCGCCGAGACCCAGCTCCACCGGCTCGTCACGCTGCGCGGAATGACGGAGTCCGACGCCCGTGCCAGGATGGCCGCACAGGCCACCCGCGAGCAGCGCCGGGCCGTCGCCGACCGGATCGTGGACAACGACGGGCCGCTGGAGGCGCTGGAACCGCAGGTCCGCGCGGTCTGGGAGGAGTTGGTCCGCAGGGCCGCCGCCCGCTGAGCCCGCGCACGGGGACGCCCCGGCCGGACGTACCGGAATACCGGCTCCGGGGCGTACGTTGGAAACCCGCGAGGGAAGGGAAGGACGCGACCGTGCCAGAGAGGAATCCGCAGACCCACGTCATCGACTTCCGCGCGGCCGAGCGACTGCTCGACGCCCGGGACCCCCGGGGTGCCGTCAAGCTCCTCGACTCGGTGATCGCCGCGCATCCGGAGAACACCGCCGCCCGGCTGCTCCGGGCCCGCGCCTTCTTTGCCGCCGCCCAACTGCGCCCCGCCGAGCTGGAGTTCGAGCTGGTGCTGGAGCGCGAGCCGGACAACGCGTTCGCCCACTTCGCGCTGGCCCGCACCTTCGAGCGGGCCGGTCGCCCCGAGCAGGCGACCCGGCACTTCCGCCTGGCGGCGGCGCTCGACCCGAAGCCGGAGTACCTGCGGGCCGCGAAGTTCGACGAGCGGGCCTGAACGCTCTGCCTAGGGCGTGTTTCGAAAGTAGCGCCGTCCGCCCGGAGGGCGGGCTCGGCGGCGTCTGGTGCGTGCGATCGCAAGGCGGAGGGTCGCCCCGATACGGGATGTATCGGGGTGATCCCGACAACGCGGCGAGCGTGCGTGCCAGGCGTCGCCGAGCAGGCGGGACTTTCGAAACACGCCCTAGCCGCGCCCGGTGGAAGGGCCCGCCCGCCCTCCGTTCCGCCGGCCGCCGTCCGGCCCCGGCCCGCGCGGACGGCCGTGGCCCGGCTCGTACGGCGGGACGTCACGGCCCGGCTGGTAGCGCGGGCCCTGGCGCATCCGGTACGTGATCACGCCGAGGTCCAGGATCGCGAGCAGCAGCACCACGCCGCAGGCCGCCGCCCAGCCCGGCCGTCCGGTCAGCGAGAACGCCACCACGCCGAAGAGGGTCCAGAGCAGGCCCCACAGGCTCAGCCAGAGCCGCATCCGCAGCGGACTGCGGGCGGTCGCGGGTTCACTGCCGGTACGCATGGCGATCACCTCACACCACCAGCATGGACCCGTCCGGCACCGGACGGGACAGGGGGCCGCCGGGCGGTGCCCGACCGCTACGCCGCGGAATCCGGCGCTGACCCGGCGTGATGGGCGGGGAACCGCTTTCGGTGACGGTTCGTTCGTCCCTCATGAGCGAATCACTGGTACGTGAGGGGTACGAAGGGACCGGGCCCGGAGCCATCACGCCGGACGGGTGCGCTGTCGAGCTGTACCGCCGGCTGTCCGTCGGCGAGGAGCCGGACGTGATCGCGAGCGTGGCCCCCGCCGGGGCGAGCATTCTCGAACTGGGCTGCGGGGCGGGCCGGGTGACGCATCCGCTGGTGCGGCGCGGGTTCGGTGTGACGGCGGTCGACGAGTCGCCGGAGATGCTGGAGGAGATCGTCGGGGCGCGCAGGGTGCGGAGCCCCATCGAGACGCTGGACCTGGGCGGCGAGCGGTTCGACGTGGTGCTGCTCGGCTCCTTCCTGGTCCACGCGGGCGAGCACCGGGTGCGCGACGGGATGCTGCGCGTCTGCCGCGCCCACGTACGGGACGACGGGATCGTCCTCCTCCAGCGCGAGGGAGCGGCGCACCGCTCGGAGCTGCCGTGGGAGCGGACCGATCCCTCCGGCGGTCTGATCCGGATCGTCTCCGCGGATCCGGTGGGCGACGGCGTGCGCTCGGTGCGCGCGGAGTATCACTTCGACGACGCGCGGTGGACGCAGACCTTCCTGTCGCGGGAGCTGTCCGACGAGGACCTCATCCGGCACCTGGCGACGGCCGGGCTGACCCTGGACCGCACCCTCACCGACGACGGCACCTGGCTGCTGGCCCGGCCCGTGCTCTGAGGGGCGGCACCCGTCGCTCAGTGCACGAAGCTGTAGCTGCGCCACGGCCCGCTGCCCGGCGCCGTCACATCGCTGAACCGGGTCGGCACGTAGGTCGTCCGGCCGCCCGTGCAGTCCCGGGTGCGGTACAGGATGACGTCGACCAGGGTCCCGTTCTCCACCTCGTGGGCTCCCGCCGGGGCGATCCGGTGGCAGCCGCGTACCGACGGGCTGTTCACCTGGAGCACCGCTTCGCGCTCCGTCGTGTACGTCACCGGGCCCACCGCCGTGCGGCCGAGCCCGGAGCAGCCCGAGACGGCGAGGGCGAGGAGCGCGGCTCCGGCGGCGATCCCGAGGCGGCGTCGGCGGGGAACGGTGGCGGTCACGGACATGGGCGGGTCCTCGTCTGCTCGTCCGGTGCTCGTCCGGCGATTCGGTACGTCGGGAAGACGTGCTGGCGCTGGCCACCCTGCCCGGCCGGGGGCGGCCCGGCATCCGGTGCGCGGCCGACCGGGCGAGCCAGAGGTCCGGAGGGCTTCTCCCCTCACCTCGATAGAGGTTCACCGTGCATCCAAATGGGGCATAACGCCGGTAAGAGTGTTGTGCAGTCGAGCGTGTGGCCGCTCCCACTCCTCCGAAGGAGGTTGTGATGGTCGAGGGCCTGGTGATCGCGTTGGTGGTGGTGCTCTGCGCCGGGGCGCTGTACGTGGCTTCGGGGGCGCGGGTGATCCGGCAGTACGAGCGCGGTGTGGTGCTGCGGCTCGGCAGGCTGCGCGAGGACGTGCGGCTGCCGGGCTTCACGATGGTCGTGCCGGGGATCGACCGGCTGCGCAAGGTCAACATGCAGATCGTCACCATGCCGGTGCCCGCCCAGGACGGCATCACCCGGGACAACGTCACCGTCCGCGTGGACGCCGTCATCTACTTCAAGGTGGTCGACCCGACGAACGCCGTCATCGCGGTGGAGGACTACCGGTTCGCCGTCTCGCAGATGGCCCAGACCTCGCTCCGGTCGATCATCGGCAAGAGCGACCTGGACGATCTGCTGTCCAACCGCGAGAAGCTGAACCAGGGGCTGGAGGTCATGATCGACAGCCCCGCGGTCAGCTGGGGCGTGCAGATCGACCGGGTCGAGATCAAGGACGTCTCGCTGCCGGAGACCATGAAGCGGTCCATGGCCCGCCAGGCCGAGGCCGACCGGGAGCGGCGGGCCAGGGTGATCAACGCCGACGCGGAGCTCCAGGCCTCGAAGAAGCTGGCGCAGGCGGCCGGCGAGATGTCCGCCCAGCCCGCGGCGCTCCAGCTGAGGCTGCTCCAGACCGTGGTCGCCGTCGCGGCGGAGAAGAACTCCACGCTGGTGCTGCCCTTCCCGGTGGAGCTGCTCCGCTTCCTGGAGCGAGCGCAGCAGCAGCCGGCGGCGGAGGCGGGGCAGGACGAGCCCTCCGCCCCGTTCGTACCCGCTGCCCTCCGCGGCCCGGCCGCGGCCCCCGCCCGGACCGTGCCGGCCGCCGCCCCCGCCCCGGCCGCACCGCCCGTGGCGGAGCAGCCACTCGCCCATCACTGAGCGTGGCGGCCGATCGAACGGGGCGGGGCACCCGTCCGGTCGACTCCACCGCCGCTGACCTGCGGCGATGAGACGGGCGTCCGCAGTGTCAGACCTCCCGCCTAGACTCGCGGAGTCAGCACATTCCGTGCCGACGGAGACCGTGATCAGGTGGGAGGGGGTGGTGGACATGACGGCACGGACCCGGGAGGACGAGCCGCGGGACACCGAGGACACCTTCCGTACCGCCGACGCCGGACGCCTGCTGCGCTGCGCGGCGGTCTTCCTGCCCGGCCAGGTGCCCAGGGACGGCCGCGTCGCCTTCTGGGACCCGGTCGCGGGCGCCGACCCGTGGCACCACGCCGCCGCGCAGGGGCGGACCGGCACGCCCTTCGGGTACGCGGAGACCTCCGCCCGCCCCGACTCCGTCCCGTGCACCACCGCCCCGCTCACCGTCGTCCGGCCGGACCCGGCGGCGGGCCCCGGGAGCGTCCGCGCCGTGGCGACGCCCGCGGCTCTGCTGTCCGTCGCCGACGCGCTGCCCCTGCTCGTCCGGGCGCGTCACCAGGGCTCCGCCCATCCCGCCACCCGCTGCTGGGGCGCGGCCGCGCTGCACGCCCTCCAGCTCGTCGCCCGCGGCAGGCTCCTCCCCGGACTCACGGCCGACGGCCACGACGCCTGGCGGGCGGGCCCGAGGGACGCCGAGGACGTCGCGCATCTGCGGGCGGTCGCCGCCGCCCTGCCGCCCGAGGGACACGCGGCGCCCGTCCCCGGTTCCGCGCCGCCCCGGCTCCCCGACCCCGAGGTCCTGATCGGGGCGTTCCTGGACGCCGTCGCCGACACCCTGCCGCGCACGCCCGCCGCGGCGTTCGCGATGGGCGCGCCGTTCGCCGCCCGCGAGGCCCAGCACCTGCCCCATGCCGCGGCCTGGGCCGTGGAGGTCGCCTCGGGCCTGGACGCGGGCGTGCGGATCTCGCTGCGCCTGGACCTCTCCGCGTACGAGCTGTTCGACACCGCCGACTCCTACGCGGTCACGGCCGCCCGCGAGGAGGCGGAGACCGACGGGGGACCCGCGCGGCCGGAGCACCCGGACGACCCGGCGGTCCGGCACGCCGCCGCTGCCGTCGTCCAGGTCCACAGCCTCGCCGACCCGACGTACGTGGTGGACGCGGCCGCCCTCTGGCACGGCGCGGCGGGCGAGCCGTTCGGGCCGCGGGCCCGCGTCGACGCGGTGCTGGCACTGCGTCGCGCCGCCCGCGTCTGGGCCCCGCTGGAACGGCTGCTGGGGCAGCCCGCCCCTGATGTGCTCGCGATCACCGAGGACGAGCTGTACGAGCTGCTGAGCGACGCGGGATCCCGGCTGGCCGCCGCCGGGGTCGAGGTGCACTGGCCGCGCGAGCTGGCCCGTTCCCTCACCGCGACCGCCGTCGTGCGGCCCGCGCCCGGATCGGCCACCGACGGCACGTCCTTCTTCGACGCCGAGCACCTCTTCGCCTTCGACTGGCAGCTGTCCCTGGGCGAGGAGCGGCTGACCGAAGCCGAGATGGACACCCTGGCCGAGGCCCACCGCCCGGTGGTGCGGCTGCGCGACCAGTGGGTGGTCGTCGACCCCGCCCTCGTACGCAAGGCACGCAAGCGGGAGCTGGGACTCCTGGACCCGGTGGACGCGCTCGCCGTCGCCCTCACCGGCAGCGCGGAGGTGGACGGCGAGCGGGTGGACGCCGTCCCCGCCGGGGCGCTGGCCGCCCTCCGTACGCGGATCCTCGCCCAGGACACCACGATCGCGCCCCCGCCCGGCCTCGACGCGACCCTGCGCGACTACCAACTGCGCGGTCTGGCCTGGCTGGACCGGATGACCTCGCTCGGGCTCGGCGGCTGCCTCGCCGACGACATGGGCCTCGGCAAGACGATCACCCTCATCGCCCTCCATCTGCACCGGGCGCACCCCGCGCCCACCCTGGTGGTCTGCCCCGCCTCCCTCCTCGGCAACTGGCACCGCGAGATCAACCGCTTCGCCCCCGGCGTCCCCGTGCGCCGCTTCCACGGCACAGACCGCACCCTGAGCGACCCGGACGGCGGCTTCGTCCTCACCACCTACGGCACGATGCGCTCCAGCGCCCCCCGGCTCGCCGAGCAGAGCTGGGGCCTGGTCGTCGCCGACGAGGCGCAGCACGTCAAGAATCCGCACTCCTCCACGGCCAAGGCGCTGCGCACCATCCCCGCCCCGGCCCGGGTCGCCCTCACCGGCACCCCCGTCGAGAACAACCTCTCCGAGCTCTGGGCGCTCCTCGACTGGACCACACCCGGACTGCTCGGCCCGCTCAAGGCGTTCCGCGCCCGGCACGCCCGGATCGTGGAGAACACCGGCACCGCCGCGGGCCTGGGCAACGAGGAGGCGGTGGAGCGGCTGTCCCGGCTGGTGCGGCCCTTCCTCCTGCGGCGCAAGAAGTCCGACCCCGGCATCGCTCCCGAGCTGCCGCCCAAGACGGAGACCGACCACCCCGTCTCCCTCACCCGCGAACAGGCCACGCTCTACGAGGCGGCCGTCCGCGAGACGATGGCGCAGATCGAGGCGGCGGAGGGCATCGCCCGGCGGGGCCTCGTCATGAAGCTGCTGACCTCGCTCAAGCAGATCTGCAACCACCCCGCCCAGTATCTGAAGGAGGAGCCCACCCGGCTCACGGGCCGCTCCGGCAAGCTCGCCCTCCTCGACGAGCTGCTCGACACGATCCTGTCCGAGGACGGCTCGGTCCTGATCTTCACCCAGTACGTGGCGATGGCGAAGCTCCTCTCCGCGCACCTCGCCTCCCGCGCGATCCCCTCCCAGCTCCTCCACGGCGGCACACCGGTGGCCGAGCGGGAGCGGATGGTGGACCGCTTCCAGTCCGCGGAGGTCCCCGTCTTCCTGCTCTCCCTCAAGGCGGCCGGCACCGGGCTGAACCTGACCCGCGCCGCCCATGTCGTCCACTTCGACCGCTGGTGGAACCCCGCCGTGGAGGAGCAGGCCACCGACCGGGCGTACCGCATCGGCCAGACCCAGCCCGTGCAGGTCCACCGGATCATCGCGGAGGGCACCGTGGAGGACCGGATCGCCGAGCTGCTGGAGTCCAAGCGGGTCCTGGCCGACGCGGTGCTCGGCAGCGGCGAGAGCGCCCTGACCGAGCTGAGCGACCGTGACCTCGCCGACCTCGTATCGCTGCGGAGGCCCGCATGAGCCCGCGCCCGGCCACCGGCCCGGCCGCCCGGAGGTCGGCACCCCGCGCCCGGCCCGGCCCGGACGACCTGCGGCGCACCTTCGAGGCGGTGCCCGCCCGCACCTCCGCCGAGGGCGAGCCCTTCGCCGGCAGCTGGTGGGGCCGGGCCTGGGTGGACGCGCTGGAGTCGCTGTCCATGGACGAGGCCCGGCTCGCCCGCGGCCGTGCCTATGCCGACGACGGCAAGGTCGCCGCGATCACCGTCACCCCCGGGCGGGTCGTCGCCTATGTGCACGGCAGCCGGGCCCGCCCCTACCGCGCCGAGCTGCGGCTGCGCACCTTCACCGACCCCGGCTGGGAGACCCTGCTCGACGCGGTCGCCGCCCACCCCGGCCATCTGTCCGCGCTGCTGGCCAAGGAGATGCCGCACTCCCTGGTCCCCACCGCCGAGGAGGCCGGTGTCCGGCTGCTGCCCGCCGCCGACGACCTCGACCCCACCTGCACCTGCCCCGACCACGGGCGGCCCTGCAAGCACGTCGCCGCCCTCTGCTTCCAGACGGCCCTGCTGCTCGACAGCGACCCGTTCGTCCTGCTGCTGATGCGGGGCCGGGGCGAGCGCGAGCTGCTGGACGAGCTGGGCCGGCGCAACGCCGAGCACTCCGCCCGCGAGCGCCCCGCCGCCCCCGCCGTCCCGTCGGTCGGGGCCCGGGAGGCCTTCGCCGCCCGCTTCCTGCCGCCGCTCCCGGCGCCCCTGCCCGTACCGCCGCATCCCGGTCAGCCACCGTCGTATCCGGATCTGCCCGGCGCCCGCGACCCGTTGGGCCTGGACCAACTCGCCACCGACGCCGCCGCCCGCGCCCACGCCCTGCTGACCACGGGCCGTGATCCGCTGGCCGGGCTCACCCCGTGGCAGGACGCGGTCCGCCTCGCCGCGGCCCGGCCGACCGCAGGGCTCACCGCCACCACCCGCGCGCTCTACCGGGAGCTGGCCTACGCCACCGGCCGCACCACCACCGACCTCGCCCGCGCCGTCGCGGCCTGGCGGCAGGGCGAGGCCGAGGGCCTCGCGGTGCTTCAGACGCCCTGGGATCCGCCGGCCGGCCCCTTCGACCGGGCCAGGCCCGCGCTCGCCGCCGCCGACTTCCCGCGCTTCACACCCTGGCGCAACCACCTCACCCACCCGGACGGTTCGCTCCAGCTCCGCTTCGGCCGCGACCACCGGTGGTACGGCTACGAATCCGATCCCGGCGCCGACGACTGGTGGCCGCGCGCCGCCCCGGACCCCGACCCGGTGGCCGCCCTGGAAGCCCTGCTGGCCGGCGACTCCGCCCCCGACACCTCCGGGGCCGACGACCCGTCGTACGTACGGTAAAACCTTTGGCCGGCGGGGAGTTGGCCCTGTCAGCGTCCACGACGTGGCGAAACTCAATCAGATCATCGCAGTGGAGAAGGGCGTCAAGTCCAAGGCACACCAGGACCTGACGGCGGCTCGGCCGAACTGATCGGCCGCTTCCGGCAGATGGCCGACGGGGAGCGGGCCCGCAGGGTGGAGAGCGCCGCGGGGGAGTTGGTCGGCGTCACACTCGGCGACGACCTCTCCCGTCTGATCCCCTCCGAGCCGGCCAACCTCGGCCTGCCCGAGCTGCGTGCCGTCTTCGCCGCGCGGTACGCCGCCGGGGAGCTGATGCTCTACGACAGCCGGGGCGAGCAGCCGACGGGGCGGGGCGCCGTCATCGCGTGCGTGGACACCTCCCACTCGATGTACGCGGCGGGGTCACGCGGGAGGCGTGGCCCAAGGCGTGTGCCCTGGCGCTGCTGGACCAGGCCCGCCATGCCGGGCGCGACTTCGTCGGCATCCTGTTCTCCGCGGAGGACAGGCTCCAGGTCTTCCGTTTCCCGGCCGGCCGGTCCGCCGGCATCGAGCAGGTGCTCGACCTCGCGGAGACCTTCCTCGGCGGCGGCACCAGCAACCAGGCACCCCTGACCGTGGCCCGCGAACTGCTGGAGGAGGAGTTCGACGACGCCGCCACCACGCGGGGCGACATCGTGATGATCACCGACGACGAGTGCGGCGTCACCGAGGAGTGGATGCGTGGCTGGAGGGAGGCCAGGCGGGTGCTGGGCTTCCGCGTCTTCGGCCTCGCGGTCGGTGCCCCGGGCGCCGCCGAGGCCGGTTCGGTCCTGGAAGCGCTGTGCGACAACCTCCGGTCCATCGAGGACCTCACCGACGTCCACGCCGCCGCGGATCTCTTCCGCCTCATCTGACCTCCTGGCTGGGATCCGCCTCCTCTGACCCTGGCCGGATCCGCCTCATCCGGCCCCGGCCGGACCGTGCGCGCGGATCACTGCCGGTATCCGTTCAGGAAGCGGCCGATGCGGCTGATCGCCGCGTCGAGGTCGTCGGCGTACGGGAGGGTCAGGATGCGGAAGTGGTCCGGGCGCGGCCAGCTGAAGCCGGTGCCCTGCACCACCTGGATCTTCTCCCGCAGCAGCAGGTCCAGCACGAACTTCTCGTCGTCGACGATGGGGTGCACCTTCGGATCGATGCGTGGGAAGGCGTACAGCGCGCCCTTCGGCTTCACGCACGAGACGCCGGGGATCTCGTTCAGCCGCTCCCAGGCCCGGTCGCGCTGCTCGTGCAGCCTCCCGCCCGGCGCGACCAGCTCCCGGATCGACTGCCGTCCGCCGAGCGCGGCCTGAATGGCGTACTGGGCGGGGGCGTTGGGGCACAGGCGCATGGAGGCCAGCATGGTGAGGCCCTCCAGATAGTTGCGGGCGTGCTGCCGCGGGCCGGACACCACCATCCAGCCGGACCGGAAGCCGGCCACCCGGTACGTCTTCGACAGACCGCTGAAGGTGAGGCAGACCAGGTCGGGGGCGAGGACCGCCGCGCTGTGGTGCTCGGCCCCGTCGTACAGGATCTGGTCGTAGATCTCGTCGGCGAACACCATCAGTCCGTGCCGCCGGGCCAGATCGAGGATGCCTTCGAGGATCTCGCGCGGATAGACGGCCCCGGTCGGGTTGTTCGGGTTGATGATCACGACGGCCCTGGTCCGGTCGGTGATCTTCGCGGCCATGTCGGCGAGATCCGGATTCCAGTCGGACTCCTCGTCGCAGACGTAGTGCACCGCCTTGCCGCCCGCGAGCGTGGTCACCGCCGTCCACAGCGGGAAGTCCGGGGCCGGGATCAGCACCTCGTCGCCGTCCTCCAGCAGCGCCTGCACCGCCATGGAGATCAGCTCGGAAACCCCGTTGCCGAGGAACACGTCGTCCACGCCGATCTCGGTCAGCCCCATGGCCTGGTAACGCTGGACCACCGCCCGCCGGGCCGAGAGGATGCCGCGCGAGTCGGTGTAGCCGTGGGCCTGCGGCAGCATCCGGATCATGTCCTGGACGATCTCCTCGGGAGCCTCGAAGCCGAAGAGCGCCGGATTGCCCGTGTTGAGCCGGAGCACGCTGTGGCCCGCCTCCTCCAGGGCGTTGGCGTGCTCGATGACCGGGCCCCGGATCTCGTAGCAGACCTCGTTGAGCTTGCTGGACTGCCGGAACTCCATGCGCTGCCTCCCGAGCCGAATTGCGATACTTGGTTTTACCAAGCTTCAGCTTGGAAAGTCCAACAACATGTCTAGACTGCGTCGCATGCCACGTCAGCAGCAGCCAGCAGCACGCCCCGTCCGCCGCCGGAGCTACGACCAGTTCGACGCCACCGCCCGCGCCCTCGACTCCGTCGGCGACCGGTGGACGCTGCTGATCGTCCGTGAACTGCTGGGCGGGCCGCGCCGGTACACCGACCTGCACGCCGACCTGCCCGGCGTCAGCACGGACGTGCTGGCCTCCCGGCTCAAGGACATGGAGCAGACCGGCCTGGCCCTGCGCCGCAAGCTGCCGCCTCCGTCGGCCGCGACGGTCTACGAGCTCACCACGCGCGGCCACGGCCTGCTGCCCGTCCTCGCCGCCCTCGCCGCGTGGGGGGCGCCCGCGCTCGCCGAGCGCCGCCCCACGGACGCGGTGCGGGCCCACTGGTTCGCCCTGCCCCTGCTCGGCGCCCTCGCCGGGCTCACGCGGGAGGGCGTTCTCGAAGTCCGGCTGGAGGAGGGCGAGTTCCACCTCCGCGTCGGTGGGGCGGCGGGCCTCCCGCTCCCGGCCGCCGAAGCGGTCGCCGCGGTGTACGGATACGGACCCGCCGACCGCCCCGACGCCCGGATCGTCCTCGACGCCGAGGTGTGCCTGGAGCTCGCGCGGGGCGGGGCGACCCTCGCGGAGGCGGTGAAGGACGGTCGCGTCGAGGTGCTCGGCGAAGGCCCGCTCGCCGCCGAACTGCGGGGCGCCTGAGCCTCGCTCACGGGCGGCCGGACCTCCCTCGCCCGGGCGTCCCACCGCCGGTCCGGCGATGATGGAGCCGTGAGACTCGAAGCGATCACCTGGGAACGGCTGGCCGGCGAGCTGGCCCGGTACGCCGACGGGCTGTCCGCCGCCGACGGCGGGCCCTGGCTCGCGCTCGGCATCGACGGCGCGCCGGCCGCCCGCACCGACGCGAGCGCCGAGCGCCTCGCGCGGGAACTGCGGCTGCTCGGCCGTGCGGTGCTCGTCGTCTCCACGGAGGGCTTCCTGCGCCCGGCGAGCCTGCGCTTCGAGTACGGGAAGCGGGACCCGGACGCGTACCTCGACAGCTGGTACGACACCGGGGCGCTGTGGCGCGAGGTGTTCGGGCCGCTGGAGGCGGGCGGCTCCGGTCGTGTGCTGCCCGACCTGTGGGACCCCGTGACCGACCGCGCCACCCGGACCCCGTACCAGTCCCTGCCCGAGGGCGGGGTGGTCGTCGTGCACGGCCCGTTCCTGCTGGGGCACTGGTTCCCGTTCGCGCTCGGCGTCCATCTGCGGTTGTCCCCGGGGGCGCTGCGGCGGCGTACGGCGGAGCCGGAACGCTGGACCCTGCCCGCCTTCGCCCGGTACGAGGACGAGGTGGCGCCCATGGAGCGCGCGGACGTGGTGGTCCGGGCGGACGACCCCTCGCACCCCGCGTGGTCGGGGCTGCCCGGAAGCGGGTGAACGGCGTCCGCCCC
Source organism: Streptomyces sp. NBC_01116 (assembly GCF_041435495.1). Lineage (NCBI taxonomy): Bacteria > Bacillati > Actinomycetota > Actinomycetes > Kitasatosporales > Streptomycetaceae > Streptomyces > Streptomyces sp. NBC_01116. Next base: position 1,861,469 of record NZ_CP108644.1, on the reverse strand, counting down.
GGGACTGCCCGCCCCGGGACTGCCTGCCCCGGCGCCACCCGTCACCGGACCGGCGGTGGTCGGCCGCCCACCGTGGCCACCGCCGCCGCCCCCGCCCGGCAGCCCTCCGCCGCCGCGGCCATGTCGTCGGCCCCGGCCAGCAGAGCCGCGAGGAACCCGCCGGTGAACGCGTCGCCCGCCCCCGTCGAGTCGACCGGCTCGCGCACCGGCGGGGCGGGGACGCGGCCGATGACCTCGCCCCCGGCGGCCAGCACGGCTCCCCGCGCGCCCAGGGTGACGACGACGCGCGGGAACCACCGGCTCAACTCGGCCGCCGCGGACTCCGGTCCGGATGCCCCGGTGAGCAGGCGTGCCTCGTCCGCGTTCGGGAGCAACAGCTCCGCTCCCGCCGCGAACTCCAGGAACCGCCGGGGGCCCAGCTCGCCGAGGAACCCGGCCGACGCCGGATCCACACTCACCGGAACGCCCCGCTCCACGGCGGTGCGCAGGGCGAGGAGGGCGGCGGCCCGGCTCACCCCGGCGAACAGGAGATAGCCGGAGAGGTGCAGCCGCCCGACGCCGTCGAGCATGGCGGGCGCGAAGTCCTCGACGGCGAGCCGCAGCACCGCCCCGCCATCGGTCAGGAACGTGCGCTCCGCCGCCGCGTCGACCAGGGCGATGACCGTCGCCGTCGGAAACTCGCGGTCCACCGCCAGGAACGCCCGCACCCCCGCCCGCTCCAGCTCCTCCCGGTGCCAGCCGGCCGAGTCCGCCCCCGCCCTGGCCAGCAGGCGCACGTCCGTGCACCCCGAACGCGCCGCCCAGCAGGCGACGTTGGCCCCGGCGCCGCCCGGCAGCGTACGGATCCGGGCCGCCGTGTCCGTACCGTGGGCGAGCGCCGATCCGTACCGCGCCACCACGTCCGTGACCACGTCCCCCACCACCAGCAGCCCACCGCCCGCCGCCGGACGGTTCACCGGGCGCCCGCCGCCGCGACGGCGATCCGCGCCGCGAGGACCACGTTCCCGCGGACGGCCGCCAGGTTCGCCTCCAGCGACGCGCCCCCGGTGCGCCGCATCAACTGGTCCAGCAGGAACGGAGTCACGCCCTGCCCCGAGATGCCCCGCTCCCGGCACGCGTCCAGCGCCTCCGCGAGCACCCGGTCGTGCAGTACCGGATCCAACTGATGCTGCTCCGCCACGGGGTTGGCGACGATCAGCGCGGCCGGCGGGCCGCCCAGCGCCTCCTTCGCCCGGATCACCTGCACCACCTCCTCGGGGCTGTGCACCGTCCAGTCGACGGGTTCGCCGGAACTGCTCAGGTAGAAGCCGGGGAAGCGCCCGGTGCCGTAGCCGACGACGGAGACGCCGAGGGTCTCCAGCCGCTGGAGGGTCGCCGGGACGTCGAGGATCGACTTCACGCCCGCGCAGACCACGGTGATCCTGGTGCGGGCGAGCAGCCGCAGATCGGCCGACTCGTCCTGGTTCTCGGCCCACGCGCGGTGTACGCCGCCGAGCCCGCCCGTCGCGAAGACGCCGAGGCCCGCCCGCGCCGCCAGGAACGCCGTCGCGGACACCGTCGTCGCCCCGCTCGCCCCGGCGGCGAGTGCCGGGGCGAGATCGCGGTGACCCAGTTTGCGTACGGCCGGGTCTCCGGCAACCCGCGCCAACTGATCCTCGTCCAGACCGACATGGGCCCGCCCGTCCAGGACGGCGACGGTGGCCGGGACGGCGCCCGCGGACCGGACGAGCCCCTCCAGCTCCCGGGCCACGGACAGGTTGCGGGGCCGCGGCAGACCGTGCGCGATGATCGTCGACTCCAGTGCCACGACGGGCAGACCGGCGCTCAGGGCGGTCCGCACCTGGGCCGAGAGCACGAGGTCGTAGGCGTTCGTCCCAGAGTTCTCGCGGTTCTCGCGTGGAGCGGGACGCTGGTCCGGTGGGTTCTGAGGCATGCCCCATCCCTGTCGCGGCCGGGAGGGGCGCAAACCACGGACGGGCGTCGCCCGGCGGGTCCTGGCCGCAGGGTGGCCGGAAGTGGTCGCTAAGGTGACCGGCCATGACGACAAACGACCAGGTCCCCGCCTCCTTCGCCGTACACATCCCCGACGCCGAACTCGTACCGGAGCCACTCGATCCGGCGCAGATCGTCTCGGGCGATCCCGTGGTGACGGGCAAGGTGCTGTGGGAGTCGGCCGATGGCAAGCAGCTCCGGGGGATCTGGCAGATCACGCCCGGTGTGGTCACCGACACCGAGGCGAACGAGCTGTTCGTGGTCGTCAGCGGCCGGGCGACCGTCGCAGTCGAGGGCGGGGCGACGCTGGAGATCGGCCCGGGGGACGCCTGCGTCCTGCGCGAGGGCGACCGGACGACCTGGACGGTTCACGAGACGCTCCGCAAGGCGTACCACATCAGCCTCTGAGGCCTCTGAGAGCTGCGGCTGACAACTGCGGTCGCGCCGAGGGCGGTTGAGGCAGTGGGTGGCGGCTGTGGCCGGCGTGCGGTCCGGCGGCGTGTCAGCCGCTGACCGCTCCCGGCCGCCGCAGGCTCCGGTGCAGGGCGAGCGCTGCGACCGGCAGCAGCAGGGCGGCGCCGATCGCGTTGAGAGGGCCGTATCCCCACTGGGCGACGATCACCCCGGCCGCCGCCCCGCCGACGGCCGCCGCCGCGTTCATGGTCAGGTCCGACAGCCCCTGCACCGCGGCCTGGGCCGAGCGCGGCACCGCGTCGGTGAGCAGCGCCGAACCGGCGATCATCCCCGCCGACCAGCCGAGGCCCAGCAGGAACAGGCCCGCGGCGGTCTGCCCGTGCCGGGGCCCCGCGGTGCCCGCGAGCAGAGCGGCGCAGCTCAGCAGTCCGACGGCCAGTCCGATCACGGTGAGCCGGCCGAACCGGTCGGCCAGCCAGCCCATCACCGGTGAGAACGCGTACATGCCCGCGATGTGCCCGCTGATGACGAGCCCGATCAACTGGAGACCGGCGCCGTGCCGGCCCAGGTCGACCGGGGTCATGACCATGATCGACACCATGGCGGTGTGCGACACGGTGACCGTCAGCAGCGCGAGCCGCGCCATCGGCGACTCCCGGACGGCCTCGATCCCGGCGCGCAGGGAACGCTTCGGCGGCCCGGTCGGGCCCTCCGGAGCCAGGGCGCGGGCCGTGAGGAGCGGATCCGGACGCAGCGCGAGCGCCACGACCACCGCGGCGAGCAGGAACACGGCCGCCGAGCACAGATACGGCCCGGCGGCCTCGGGCACCGGCGTACCGCGGAACAGCCGGCTCGCCGGGGCGGAGATGTTGGGGCCCACGACCGAGCCGATCGTGGTGGCCCAGACGACGACGGAGATCGCCCGCCCCCGCCGCTCCGGCCCCACCAGGTCGGCCGCCGCGAACCTGGCCTGGAGACCGGCCAGGGATCCCGCGCCGAAAGCGGCCATGCCGAGCAGCAGCAGCGGGAAGCTGGACAGCATCGTGGCGAGGACCACCAGGCCGCCGCCCAGCGCACCGATCAGATAGGCGAGCGCCAGGCCGGACCTGCGGCCCCGGGCGGTCATCAGGGCGGCCAGCGGCAGTGACAGCAGCGCCGTGCCGACGACGGACGCGGTCGGCGCCAGCCCGGACAGCGCCTCCGAACCACTCACCTCGGCGGCCAGTAGCGGGGCCAGGGCGATGCCGACGGCCACGCCGAGGCCGCCGAGTATCTGGCTGACGATGAGCACGGCCGACGTCCGGCGCTGGAGAGCGGGCACGTCGGCGGCCGTGACCGGGGAGAGGGAGGAAGGTCGCGTCACCGGCGCAGTGTGTCACCGCTCGGCCGCCGCCGTGCACCCGGACGGGTGAATGACTCCTGACACTGATCGACCGGAGAGCGCTGATCGACCGGAGAGTCCAGGAGCTTTCGTCCGGACCGGTGAACCCTGCGAGCCCGTCGTGATCCGAACGAGCGCACTGGACCAAGACCGCTGGAACAAGACCCCTGGACGAGGGCCCTGGAACAGACCTCTCGCCACGAGCGTCCTGGCACACGATCCCTAGAACAGCGGCCGCGGCAGAACCCCCTCCAGCGCCAGCAGTTGCCGCTTGGTCTCCAGACCGCCGCCGAACCCGCCCAGGCCGCCGTCGCTCTCCACCACCCGGTGACACGGCACCACCACCGGCAGCGGGTTGGCCCCCATGGCCGCGCCCACCGCCTGCGCCCCCTCCGGCCGGCCGACCCGCGCGGCCAGGTCTCCGTACCCGACGACCGTTCCGTAGGGCACCCCGGACGCCAGCTCGCGGAGCACCTCACGGTGGAACCCGGAGGTCAGCGACCAGTCCAGATCGAGGTCGAAAGCGTGCCGCTCGCCGGCGAAATACTCCGCGAGCGCGCGTACGGGCCCGGCGAGTCGCGGGGAATCGGGCGCCTCCACCGGCTCCGTGCCGAAACGGGTCCGCAACCGGTCGAGGACCGCGTCCCGCACGGCGGGGCGGGCGTGGAAGGACACACTCACCAGACCGGAGCCGGTCGCGGCGAGCAGCAGCGGGCCGATGTCGCTGTCCACGACGGTCCACTCGACGACCGGCCCGGCACCGGTCCCGTAGCTGTTCATGCCGACCACCGTACGACCCGCCACTGACAGCGGCGGGCCCGTCGGCGGGAGAGCGAGGGGCCCACCCCTCCGCCGGGTCAGCTCGTCGCGTCGCGCACCACGTCGGGGAAGTTGGTGATGATGCCGTCGACCCCGTAGTCACGGGCCTTCACCGCGTCCGCCGCCTTGTTGACCGTCCACGTGTTCACCCGCAGACGCTTGCCGTGCGGGCCCTTGAGCCGCTGGACGGCGGCCACGTAGTCGGCGCCGATCGTCGCGTACGAGGGGTTGATCTGATCGGTGAACGCCGCGTACGAGGGCAGGTCGGCCACCGCCGGGGTGCCCAGGAAGCCCGTCGTGATGTCGGGGCGCAGGCTGTGCACCTTCTTCACGCTGTCGGCGCCGAAGCTCTGGATGACCAGCCGGCTCCGTACGTGGGAGCGGTCCAGCCACCCCGACCGGCCCAGGACCCGGATGATGTCCCGCTCGATGCCCGGGTAGGTCGCCGGGCTCTTGATCTCCAGGAGCAGCTTCTGCCGGTTGCGCTCCATGCGGTGCAGGAACTGGGTGAGCGTCGGCACCCGGGCCCCGGTGAACTGCGGTCCGAACCAGCTGCCCGCGTCGAGCTTCGCCACCTCCGCCGCGGTGAAGTCCTTGACCGCCCACGGCGCCCGGTCGGGGAAGACCTGCTCGACGTCCGTCGTGCGCTTCAGGTCGGTGTCGTGGAGCACGACGAGCTCGCCGTCACGGGTGCGGTGGACGTCGTTCTCGACCCAGGAGATGCCGAGCGCGTCGGCGGCGTCGACGGCGGCGAGGGTGTTCTCCGGCGCGTAGCCCGACGCCCCCCGGTGTGCCACGACGACCGGGGCGTCCTGCCCCTGCCGCTCCGGAGCCTCGGGCCGGTCGGCGGGCAGCAGCAGGGCGCCGGCGCCGAGCAGGGCGGCGGCCGTGGTGGAGGCGGTGGCTGTGCGGACGAACACGGTGACTCCTCACGTCGGGAGAGTGCGGACACGCAGAGAGTGACAGCGGCCCGCCAACGCCCGGCGGGGCGGTGATGGCCGCGAAATGAACGGAACCTTCGATCCCGGGGCCACCGCCGGAGCAGGGCACACGGCTGTGCCGATAAAATGTGCTTTCTTTGTCTGCCTGCCGGGACTCGCCCCTTAAGGACCCTCCTCGACCCCGGGCTTTTCGAAGGGCGTACGCGCATGCAAGGAACAGTCGACGGATTCACCTACGGCCTGGTGACTCCGGTCGCGGCCTTCCTGATGGCCGCCCTGGGAGCCGCCCTCGGACTCCGTTGCACCACCCGGTCCCTTCACGCCTCACGTTCCTGGCGGGCCGGCTGGCTGGCGCTGGGTTCGCTGTCCATCGGCTCCGGGGTGTGGACCATGCACTTCGTCGCGATGACGGGCTTCACCGTCCAGGAGGCTCCGATCTCCTACGACAAACCCCTCACCTTCGCGGGCCTGGCCGTGGCCGTGCTGATGGTCGGCATCGGCATCTTCATTGTCGGGTACCGGGGCGCGACCCGCATGGCGTTGATCACGGGAGGCACCATCACCGGCCTCGGCATCGCCTCCATGCACTATCTCGGCATGGCGGGCATGCGCATGGACGCGCGGTTCGCCTACGACACGCCCCTCGTCGTCCTCTCGGTGCTGATCGCCGGCATCGCCGCCACGGGCGCCCTGTGGGCCGCTGTCAGCCTCCGGGGAGCCCTCTCCGGTCTCGGCGCCAGCATCCTGATGGCCGTCGCGGTCACCGGGATGCACTACACCGGCATGGCCGCGCTCGACGTGCACCTGCACCTGCCGCCCACCCTGCCGTCCGACCTGTCCGACGTCCTGCCCGGCGACCGGCCCGCCGAGATGATCGGCCCGATGCTGGCCGGCCCCGCGTGCTTCCTGCTGCTCGCCGCCGTGGTGCTCCTGTTCGACCCCGGGGCAGTGACGGGTGAACCCGGTCCGCACCGGCGGGCCGGGCAGCGCCCGCGGAGCACCGCCCGCGAGGGGGCGGGAGGGGCCCGGTACCGCTGATCCGGGGCCGTTGTCAGTGGCGGGCCGTACGGTGGATGCATGCGGCCCGTTTCCAAGATCGAACGTTCGGTGGCGCCCTTCGAGGTCGTCAGTCCCTACCAGCCCAGCGGCGACCAGCCGGCGGCCATCGCCGAGCTGGAGCGGCGCATCCGCGCGGACGAGAAGGACGTGGTCCTGCTCGGCGCGACCGGCACCGGCAAGTCCGCGACCACCGCGTGGATGATCGAGAAGCTGCAGCGCCCCACCCTGGTGATGGCGCCGAACAAGACCCTCGCCGCGCAGCTGGCCAACGAGTTCCGTGAGCTCCTCCCGAACAACGCGGTGGAGTATTTCGTCTCGTACTACGACTACTACCAGCCCGAGGCGTACGTCCCGCAGTCGGACACCTACATCGAGAAGGACTCCTCCATCAACGAGGAGGTCGAGCGGCTGCGCCACTCGGCGACGAATTCGCTGCTCACCCGGCGCGACGTCGTCGTGGTCGCCTCGGTCTCCTGCATCTACGGCCTCGGCACGCCGCAGGAGTACGTGGACCGCATGGTCCAGCTCAAGGTCGGCGAGGAGATCGACCGCGACCAGCTGCTGCGCCGCTTCGTCGAGATGCAGTACAGCCGCAACGACCTGGCGTTCACCCGCGGCACGTTCCGGGTCCGGGGCGACACCATCGAGATCTTCCCGGTCTACGAGGAGCTCGCCGTCCGGATCGAGATGTTCGGCGACGAGATCGAGGCCCTGTCCACGCTCCATCCGCTGACCGGCGAGATCATCAGCGAGGACCCCACGGTCCACGTCTTCCCCGCCAGCCACTATGTCGCCGGGCCCGAGCGCATGGAGAAGGCCGTCGGCGGCATCGAGCGGGAGCTGGAGCAGCGCCTGGCCGAGCTGGAGAAGCAGGGCAAGATGCTGGAGGCCCAGCGGCTGCGCATGCGCACCACGTACGACATCGAGATGCTCCGCCAGATCGGCACCTGCTCCGGCGTCGAGAACTACTCGATGCACTTCGACGACCGCGCGCCCGGCACCGCCCCCAACACCCTCCTCGACTACTTCCCGGACGACTTCCTGCTCGTCCTGGACGAGTCCCACGTCACGGTCCCGCAGATCGGCGCGATGTACGAGGGCGACGCCTCCCGCAAGCGGACCCTCGTCGACCACGGCTTCCGGCTGCCGTCCGCGATGGACAACCGGCCGCTGAAGTGGGAGGAGTTCCTGAAGCGGATCGACCAGACGGTGTACCTCTCCGCCACCCCGGGGAAGTACGAGCTCTCGCGCGGCGACGGGTTCGTCGAGCAGATCATCCGCCCCACCGGCCTCGTCGACCCCGAGGTCGTGGTCAAGCCCACCGAGGGCCAGATCGACGACCTGGTCCACGAGATCCGCCAGCGCGTCGAGCGCGACGAGCGGGTCCTGGTCACCACGCTCACCAAGAAGATGTCGGAGGACCTCACCGACTACTTCCTGGAACTCGGCATCCAGGTCCGCTATCTGCACAGCGACGTCGACACCCTGCGCCGCATCGAGCTGCTGCGCGAGCTGCGTTCCGGCGAGTACGACGTGCTCGTCGGCATCAACCTCCTGCGTGAGGGCCTCGACCTCCCCGAGGTGTCCCTCGTGGCCATCCTCGACGCCGACAAGCAGGGCTTCCTGCGCTCGGGCACCTCGCTCATCCAGACGATCGGCCGCGCCGCCCGTAACGTCTCCGGCCAGGTCCACATGTACGCCGACAAGATCACCCCGGCCATGGCGCAGGCGATCGACGAGACGAACCGCCGCCGCGAGAAGCAGGTCGCGTACAACACCGAGCGCGGCATCGACCCGCAGCCGCTGCGCAAGAAGATCAACGACATCGTCGCGACCATCGCCCGCGAGGAGGTCGACACCGAGCAGCTGCTCGGCACCGGCTACCGGCAGGGCAAGGAGGCCAAGGCGCCGGTGCCCGCGCTCGGCTCCAAGGCGGCCAAGGGCGGGGCGAAGGGCAAGGCGGCCTCGCCCGGCGCGGTGCTCAGCGACCGGCCCGCCACCGAGCTGGCCGGGATCATCGAGGAGATGACCGAGCGGATGCGGGCCGCCGCCGCGGATCTGCAGTTCGAGGTGGCCGCCAGGCTGCGCGACGAGGTCGGTGAACTGAAGAAGGAGCTGCGCCAGATGAAGGAGGCGGGCCTCGCCTGATTCCGGCGGCCCGACGGGCGCGGATTCCGGAGGGGAATCCGGCGCGGATTCCGTGCCGCCGGGCATGCCGTGCCGGGTGTGTTGCAAGACCGACACAAAAGCGGACCGAGCCTGCTGCCGCCCGGGGTGGAATGCGTAGGGTGCGGTGAAACCGCACACGGATGGCTGCGGGGCAATGCCGAGAGGGGACAGCGCGTGACGGTCAATATGACCAAGGGTCAGGCCATCAGCCTGCAGAAGAGCGACGGGGGGACCCTGACCGCGGTACGGATGGGGCTCGGCTGGCAGGCGGCTCCGCGCCGTGGCCTGTTCGGTTCGCGCACCCGTGAGGTCGACCTGGACGCCTCGGCGGTGCTCTTCGCCGAGAAGCAGCCGGTCGACGTCGTGTTCTTCCGCCACCTCGTCAGCGATGACGGCTCCGTCAAGCACACCGGTGACAACCTGGTCGGCGGCGCCGGCTCCGGCGGCGACGACGAGGCGATCCTCGTCGACCTCCAGCGTGTGCCGGTCCACATCGACCAGATCGTCTTCACGGTGAACTCCTTCACCGGGCAGACGTTCCAGGAGGTCCGACACGCCTTCTGCCGCATCGTCGACGAGACCAACGGCCAGGAGCTCGCCCGGTACACGCTCGACGGCGGCGGCCAGTACACCGCCCAGATCATGGCGAAGGTGCACCGCTCGGGCAGCGGATGGCAGATGACGGCCCTCGGGAACCCGGCCAACGGCCGCACCTTCCAGGACCTGATGCCGTCGATCCTCCCGCACCTGTAGGACCCGCACCGGTCCGGCACACGGTCGGCACCGGGCAGGGGCAGCTCCCGGAGGCGCCCGCCGCCGGGAGCTGCCCCACACGCGGCACGGCCGCCCACGGCACGCCCGTTCACGGTCACGCACCGCACCGCACCGCACGACAGAGCACGGCACCGCATCGCACCGCAGAGCACGGCATCGCACGGCACCGCGCCCACCAGAGCACGGGCCATCGTCGAGGGGGACAGGGCAATGACGGCCGAACTGGTCCGGGGGCAGAACCACACCTTGCCCCAGACCCGTCTGGAGATCCGGGTATCGGCGGGCACGCCCGTCGTGGCCGGGGCCACCCTCGGCGACGAACGGGGCACGGTGCGCGGCGTCGAATGGATCGCCCACCCCGGCTCGCCCCAGCTCCCCGGCCTCGAGGTCTCCCAGCAGGCGGCGGCCGACCACCGCCTCGCCGTCGACCTGGAGGCACTGCCCGCCGGCGCCCACCGGGTCACCGTCCTGCTCGCGCTCCCCGTCGGAGCCGGCGGCCCGGCACGCTTCGGCGCCGTCCCCGCGCCCTTCGTCGCCGTCACCGGGCTCGACGGCGCCGAGATCGCCACCTTCACGCTCACCGGCCTGGACGCCGAGTCCGCGGTCAGCGCCCTGGAGCTCTACCGCCGCCAGGACGCCTGGAAGGTCCGCGCCGTGGGACAGGGGTACGCCGGCGGACTCGCCGAGATGCTCGCCGACCAAGGCGTGGCCGAGGCCACCGGACTGGCCGGATCCATTCAGGAGGCCGTCACCCGGGGCCTGGCCCGCTCGGTGGCGCCGCCGCCGCGGACCCAGGGAGGCGACCGCGTACGGCACGCGACGGGCTCCGCGGACCACCGCCCGCCCACGCCGTCGGCCCCGGAGCCCCCCGAGCCGCTGGCCGACCCGGCCACCACCCCTCAGCCGCACACCGCCCCGGCCGCCGGCGGCCCCATCGACTACGCGCACCCGCGGCGGCAGCACGCCGCACCTCCGTCGCCCCCGCCCACCGCGCCCGCGCCCCAGCCCGGACAGGCCGCGCAGCCGGTCGCGGGGGACGCCACCGGCTGGTCGATGGACGAGCGCCTCTACAACCAGATCTGGGGCATGTTCGAGGATCTGGCCCGCGCGGTCGCCGCCTACCGCAGCGCCGTGGACTTCGCCGAGTCCCGCATGGACCAGGAGCTCGACCGGGCGCTGTCGGACCCGCGCAACCGGATCGGCGGTGCGGGGGACCGCGCCCGCGAGGGGGCCCGCGCCAAGCGCGACGAGCTGACCTCCCGGGCCCGGGAGGTCCTCGACCGCGATCTGGCCCAGCTGGCCGCCGAGGCGGCCGTCGTCGAGCCCGCGCTCCCGGCCGCGTACGCCGGCTGGGACAACCCCGTCTGGCACGCCCACCGCGTCCCCATGGAGATACCGATGGCGCTGCGCGTCGGCGACCTCCACCTGCCCGAGCGCACCGACCTGCGCATCCCGCTGCTCGTCCGGCTGCCGCTGGAGCGCGGGATCTGGGTGGACAGCGGAAGGACGGCGTCGGAGGCGGCCGCGCCGATGGACACCGACCGGCTGCGTCGGCTGGCCATGGAGACCGCGGTCGCCCACGCCGCGCGGCTGCTCGCGGTGTATCCGCCCGGGGAGTTCTCGGTGCACGTCATCGACCCGGCGGGCGCGGCGGCCGCTCCGCTCGCTCCGCTGGTCGACGCGGGCGTCCTCGCCGGACCGCCCGCCGCCGGGCCCGGGGGAGTGGCCTCGGTCCTCGCCCACCTCACCCGGCGGGTGGACCTGGTGCAGATGGCGGTGCGGGCCGGGGCGGCCGATTCGCTCCCGCCCGATCTGGACACCGGTGAGCAGCTCCTGGTGGTCAACGACTTCCCGCACGGCTTCGACGACCGGGCCGTCACCCAGCTCCGCTATCTCGCCGACGAGGGCCCCGCGGTCGGGGTGCACCTCCTGATGGTCGCGGACCGGGAGGAGGCCCGTGCGTACGGGCCGGTGCTCGACCCGCTGTGGCGTTCGCTGCTGCGGATCACCCCGGTAGCCGACAGCCACCTCGCCGACCCATGGGTCGGGCATGCCTGGACGTACGAGCCGTTGGCGGTCCCGCCGGGCAGCCGCGTCCTGGAACAGGTGCTCACGGCGGTTGCAGCAGCCCGTCGGGCCGCCGGCCGCTGACCTAGCGACCAAGTCTGACCTGCTGTTTTGACGACTTCTTTACTCTTTCCTTTACCTTTACTTGGTGATACCTGTACTGTTCGGGGAACGGAGGGGAGTACTCCTTACGCGACGTCCCGTCAATACGGACCGTTATCGGTCCCGGGGCGCCGGTCCAGGCACGCGTCATCGCGTGCAAGGGTGGAAGAGACCTCCGGCAGCGACGACGCTGATCAGTAGCCGTAGCGAACTGCCGGAGGCGCAGTGGACGTTTCATGGACCGTATGGGTCCTTACCATCGTGGGTCTGTCGACCCTGATCGCCGTCGACTTCTTCATCGGGCGCAAGCCCCATGACGTGTCGACCAAGGAAGCCGGAATCTGGACGATCGTCTGGATCGTGCTGGCCGTGCTCTTCGGAGCCGGACTCGCGATCCTCGGCGAGGGCAAGGCGTCCGGCGAGTTCTTCGCGGGATTCATCACCGAGAAGTCGCTGAGCGTCGACAACCTCTTCGTCTTCGTCCTGATCATGGCGAAGTTCGCGGTGCCCTCGCAGCTCCAGCAGCGCGTGCTGCTCATCGGTGTGCTGATCGCCCTGGTGCTCCGGGCCATCTTCATCGCCGCCGGCGCCGCCGTGATCGCGAACTTCTCGTGGGTGTTCTACATCTTCGGCGCGTTCCTGATCTACACCGCCTGGAAGCTCATCCAGGAGGCGCGGGCCGACGAGGACGACGACGACTGGGAGGAGAACCGCCTCCTGAAGTCGATCGAGCACCGCTTCGGTGTCGCCGACAAGTACCACGGCACCAAGCTCTTCATCCGCAACAACGGCAAGCGCGTCATGACCCCGCTGATGGTGGTCATGCTCGCCATCGGTATGACCGACGTGCTGTTCGCGGTGGACTCGATCCCGGCGATCTTCGGCCTGACCCAGGACCCGTACATCGTCTTCACGGCGAACGCGTTCGCCCTGATGGGTCTGCGCCAGCTGTACTTCCTCATCGGCGGTCTGCTGAAGAAGCTGGTCCACCTCAGCTACGGCCTGTCGGTGATCCTCGGCTTCATCGGCGTCAAGCTGGTGCTGCACGCCCTGCACGAGAGCGGCGTGCACGTGCCCGTCGTGTCCATCCCGTTCTCCCTCGCCGTCATCGGCGGTGTCCTGGTGATCACCACGATCACCAGCCTCATCGCCAGCAAGAAGATGGCGGCCGCCGAGGCTGCGAAGGCCGAGGAGGACGGGAAGCCGGAGACCGCCGGTCCGTCCGACGAGGAGAGCAAGAGCGTCAACAGCTGACCCGGGGCCGCCCCGAGCGGCACAGGGACACACCGGCAGCGGCCGGGGCGGTAACGGCGAAAGCCGTCCGCCCCGGCCGCTGCCGTACGCGTGGGATGCGCCGGAGAGGCGCGCGCGGGCTACCAGCCGCGGGCACGCCACTCGGGGAGCCGGGGCCGCTCGTCGCCGAGGGTCGTGTCGTGGCCGTGGCCCGGGTAGACCCACGTCTCGTCGGGCAGCCGGTCGAACAGCTTCGTCTCGACGTCGTGCAGGAGGCTCGCGAACGCCTCGGGATCCTGGCGGGTGTTTCCGACCCCGCCGGGGAACAGGCAGTCCCCGGTGAACAGGTGCGGGGCGCCGTGCGGGTCGTCGTAGACCAGGGCGATGGAGCCGGGGGTGTGACCGACCAGATGGCGGGCGGTCAGCTCGACCCGGCCGACGGTGATCGTGTCGCCGTCCCCGACCAGGACGTCGGTCGGGACCGGGATGCCCTCGGCGTCGTAGCGGCCCGCGTACGTCCGGGCGCCCGTCGCCCCGACCACCTCGGCCAGCGCCTGCCAGTGGTCCCCGTGCCGGTGCGTGGTGACGACGGAGGCGATCGAGTCGTCGCCGATCAGCGCCAGCAGGGTCTCCGGCTCGGCGGCCGCGTCGATCAGCAGCTGCTCGCCGGTCGCCCGGCAGCGCAGCAGATAGGCGTTGTTGTCCATGTCGCCGACGGCGACCTTGGAGATCATCAGATCCGTCAGTTCGTGCACGCTCGCCGGCCCGCCGACCTTCACCGCTCCGCTGTACGTCATGCGGCTCAGCCTATAGGGGGGGCAGTGCGGGCAGAGGGCCCCCGGCCACGGTCAGGGCGGAGCCGTCACGGCGGCCGCAGAGCCAGCCCAGCAGCTCGGCGGCGGACCCCTGCACCGTCACCAGAGCGCTCGGCGGGCCACCGCCGGTGCTCCAGGTGCGGCCGTCCAGATCGGTCAGCGCGGTGGCGGGCACGTCCTGGTTGCCCGAGAAGCGATCCGCGAGGAAGGCGATCTCCCGCGAGACGAACTCCGCGGGCAGGTCCTCCAGCTCGTAGCCGATGTCGAGGTCGACGTGGTGCAGCTCCACCTCGACCCAGCGGCGGAAGGGCACCCGGCCCGCGGAATCCGTCACGCCGTTGCGCAGGGTGACCGTACGGGACCAGTCGACGGTTTCGGCGGCGACCGCGAGCAGGCCGTCCGCGCTCTCCCGCAGGTCCTTCAGCTGCTCGGCCGCCGGACGGGGCGCGCCGGCGGCGATGTCGGCGTCCCGGGTTTCGCTGCTCGCGTACATCGGTCGGTTCCGGAGAACATTTCCGATCGCGTCGGCGTTACGTGACAGGTGGGCCAGAACATGGCCCCTGCTCCATCCGGGCAGCCGTGACGCCTTGGCGACCGAGGCGTTGTCCAGTTCACCGACTGCGTCGAGCAGCCGTTCGGTCGCTTCGCGTACAGCTCCCAGGTCGTGCGCATGATCAGTCATGCGGCCGAGCCTAGCTCCGCCACTCATTCGGGTGAAGGAGTCCAAGGGCGTCCGTAAATCGAATGTGCGTGCTATACGCTCGGAATCGAAAGCTTCTTACACCGCTGTGGCGCCCCCCATACCCTGGGAGAGGGGCTCAGTTCCCCCGCTTCTCTCTAGAAAGGTGCGGACCGGCGTGGCCGACCGTCTCATCGTCCGTGGCGCGCGCGAGCACAACCTGAAGAACGTCTCGCTCGACCTGCCCCGCGACTCCCTCATCGTCTTCACCGGGCTCTCCGGGTCGGGCAAGTCGTCCCTCGCGTTCGACACGATCTTCGCCGAGGGGCAGCGCCGTTACGTGGAGTCGCTCTCCTCGTACGCCCGCCAGTTCCTCGGCCAGATGGACAAGCCGGACGTCGACTTCATCGAAGGTCTCTCCCCGGCCGTCTCCATCGACCAGAAGTCGACCTCGCGCAACCCGCGCTCGACGGTCGGCACCATCACCGAGGTCTACGACTACCTCCGGCTGCTCTTCGCCAGGATCGGCAAGCCGCACTGCCCGGAGTGCCACCGCCCCATCTCGCGCCAGTCGCCCCAGGCCATCGTCGACAAGGTCCTCGGCCTGCCGGAGGGCAGCCGCTTCCAGGTGCTCTCGCCGCTGGTGCGTGAGCGCAAGGGCGAGTTCGTCGACCTCTTCGCCGACCTCCAGACCAAGGGCTACAGCCGCGCCAGGGTCGACGGCACCACCATCCAGCTCTCCGAGCCGCCCACGCTGAAGAAGCAGGAGAAGCACACCATCGAGGTGGTCGTCGACCGCCTCACCGTCAAGGACAGCGCCAAGCGACGGCTGACCGACTCGGTCGAGACCGCGCTCGGCCTCTCCGGCGGCATGGTCGTGCTCGACTTCGTCGACCTCCCCGAGGACGACCCCGAGCGTGAGCGGATGTACTCCGAGCACCTCTACTGCCCGTACGACGACCTCTCCTTCGAGGAGCTGGAGCCGCGCTCCTTCTCCTTCAACTCGCCCTTCGGCGCCTGCCCCGACTGCACCGGCATCGGCACGCGCATGGAGGTCGACCCGGAGCTGATCGTTCCGGACGAGGAGAAGTCCCTCGACGAGGGCGCGATCCACCCCTGGTCCCACGGCCACACCAAGGAGTACTTCGGCCGCCTCATCGGCGCGCTCTCCGAAGCGCTCGGCTTCCGTACGGACATCCCCTGGGCCGGGCTGCCGCAGCGGGCCAAGAAGGCCCTGCTCTTCGGCCACAAGATCCAGACCGAGGTCCGCTACCGCAACCGCTACGGGCGCGAGCGCGCCTACACCACCCCCGCCTTCGAGGGCGCGGTGCAGTTCGTCAAGAGGCGCCACACCGAGGCCGAGAGCGACTCCAGCCGGGAGCGCTTCGAGGGCTACATGCGCGAGGTGCCCTGCCCCACCTGCGAGGGCACCCGGCTGAAGCCGATCGTGCTCGCGGTGACGGTGATGGAGAAGTCCATCGCCGAGGTCGCCGCGATGTCGATCAGCGAGTGCGCCGAGTTCCTCGGCCGCCTCAAGCTGAACGCCCGCGACAAGAAGATCGCCGAGCGGGTCCTCAAGGAGGTCAACGAGCGGCTGAAGTTCCTCGTCGACGTCGGTCTGGACTACCTGTCGCTGAACCGCGCGGCCGGCACCCTCTCCGGCGGCGAGGCCCAGCGCATCCGCCTGGCCACCCAGATCGGCTCCGGCCTGGTCGGCGTGCTGTACGTCCTGGACGAGCCGTCCATCGGCCTGCACCAGCGCGACAACCACCGGCTCATCGAGACCCTGGTCCGGCTCCGCGACATGGGCAACACGCTCATCGTCGTCGAGCACGACGAGGACACCATCAAGGTCGCCGACTGGGTCGTCGACATCGGCCCCGGCGCGGGTGAGCACGGCGGCAAGGTCGTCCACTCCGGCTCGCTCAAGGAGCTCCTGGCCAACAAGGAGTCCATCACCGGCCAGTATCTGTCCGGCAAGCGGTCCATCACGACCCCCGACATCCGCCGCCCGGTCGACCCGGCCCGCCGTCTCACCGTGCACGGCGCCCGGGAGAACAACCTCCAGGACATCGACGTCTCCTTCCCGCTCGGCGTCCTCACCGCCGTCACGGGCGTCTCCGGGTCCGGGAAGTCGACGCTGGTCAACGACATCCTCTACACCCACCTGGCCCGCGAGCTGAACGGCGCCAAGTCGGTCCCCGGCCGCCACACCCGGGTCGACGGCGACGACCTCGTCGACAAGGTGGTGCACGTCGACCAGTCGCCGATCGGCCGGACCCCCCGGTCCAACCCGGCGACGTACACCGGAGTCTTCGACCACGTCCGCCGGCTCTTCGCCGAGACGATGGAGGCGAAGGTGCGCGGCTATCTGCCGGGCCGCTTCTCCTTCAACGTCAAGGGCGGCCGCTGCGAGAACTGCTCCGGCGACGGCACCATCAAGATCGAGATGAACTTCCTGCCCGACGTGTACGTCCCGTGCGAGGTCTGCCACGGAGCGCGCTACAACCGGGAGACCCTGGAGGTCCACTACAAGGGCAAGTCCATCGCCGAGGTGCTGGACATGCCGATCGAGGAGGGCCTGGACTTCTTCGAGGCCGTCCCCACGATCGCCCGCCACCTCCGTACGCTCAACGAGGTCGGCCTCGGCTATGTGCGGCTCGGCCAGTCCGCGCCGACCCTCTCCGGCGGTGAGGCGCAGCGCGTCAAGCTGGCGAGCGAGCTCCAGAAGCGCTCCACCGGCCGCACGGTCTACGTCCTGGACGAGCCGACCACCGGTCTGCACTTCGAGGACATCAGCAAGCTGATCACCGTGCTCTCCGGCCTGGTGGACAAGGGCAACACGGTCATCGTCATCGAGCACAACCTCGATGTCATCAAGACCGCCGACTGGGTCGTCGACATGGGCCCCGAGGGCGGCAGCGGCGGTGGCCTGGTGATCGCCGAGGGGACGCCGGAACAGGTCGCCTCGGTCCCCGCCAGCCACACCGGGAAGTTCCTCCAGGGCGTCCTGGACGCGGACCGCATCAGCGAGGCCGCGGTCCCCTCCGGGCGGGGGACGGCCCGCAAGACGGCCGCCCGCAAGACCGCCCCGGCGAAGAAGACGGCCGCCGCCGCCAAGAAGGCCGCGGTGGCCAAGGCGAACGCCACGGGGGCCAAGGCGGGCACGGCCAAGGCCGTCACGAAGAAGGCCGCCGCGAAGAAGGCCACCCGCGCCCGCAAGGCCTGAGCGAGGGCGAGCGGCCGCCCGGCCCGGCAGCCGCTCGCCCCTCGCCGACGACGGCGGCCCCCACCGCACGAAGGGGGCCGCCGTCGCCCGTCGGGGCAGGCGCTCCAGCCCGGTCGCAGGGCTTCCGATCCCCGCCGGTATCGTCGGTTCTGTCACCGGCACGCAGGGCCGCCGTCGCCGCCCCGCCCTGTCCGGCGACGCCGATCGACCGCGATCCACCCCCGAACACCCCGAACACCCCGCCCCACCGCGATCCACCGTGATCCGCCCCGAACAACGACCCGTGGAGTCCGCATGCCCGGCCTGCCCGCCGCCCGCCGTACCGTGCTGAAGGGCGCCGCGCTCGCCGGCGCCGCCGGGCTGGGAGCGGCCGCCTGCTCCACCGAGTCCAAGCTCGGCCACGCCAAGAACCCCACCCCCACCGCCCCCGTCGACCTCGGGGCCGCCTCCGAGGTGCCCGTCGGCGGGGCCAAGCTCTACCGCGAGCAGCGTGTGGTCGTGGTCTGCCCGGCGAAGGGCGAGTACAAGGCGTTCAGTGCCCAGTGCACCCACGGCGGCTGTGTCCTGGACAAGGTCGAGGGCACGGAGGGCCACTGCCCCTGTCACGGCAGCCGCTTCGACATGACCACCGGCAAGCCCGTGAAGGGCCCGGCCACCGTGCCGCTGCCCGCCGTTCCGGTCACCGCCGAGGGCGGAAAGCTCGTCGCGGGCCCCGAGGCCTGAGCTCCGCGAAGAGCCTCACTCCCAGTCCCAGTCGACCCCGATCAGGCCCGGCCGTACGCTCTCCTCCACCAGGTGCACGGTCCGGTGCCGGCCGGTCAGCGTGAGGTCCTCGCGGGCCCCGCGCGCCGCCCCCGCCGACGCCTGGGCGAACCGGCGGCACCGCACCGGGAGCGCCGCCTCGTCGAAGCCGACCTGGAGCACGTACTGCCCGCCGCCGAAGGTGAAGCCGCGCACGTACTCTCCGCCGGCCCCGCCCGTACCGTCCTCGAAGCCGTAGCCGAAGAGGTACGTCTCACCGGACCGCAGCCGGGTGTCGAAGAGCAGCTCCGCCACCAGCACCCCCGCGTCCCGGTCCCAGCGGACCCGGCCCGTCCGGCAGTTCTCCAGGGACCGCACCGCGATCCGCGACGGGTCGCAGCCGGGGTCGCCCCGGTGGACCGCGAGATAGCGGTCGACGCCGTCCCGGTGCGCGCGCACCACGTGCTGCGACGTGCGGCCCGCCAGCTCGCGCCGCGCCCCGATCCGTACCCGCTCCTGGTGCCCCACCGTGTGCAGTCCGCCGTCCACGGGTGACTCCATCGCCGCGAGGAGCCGCTCCACCGAGCCCGACGCCTCCATGAGCGACCGGTACGAACGGGCGGCCGGGCGGTCACCGTCCGCCGGGCCGTCACCGTCGCGCAGCAGCCGCAGCAGCGAGTCGTCCGGCAGCGCGAGCACCTCCTCCAGCGCCCGAACGGCCCGCAACGACTCGGTCCGCCGGGGCCTGCGCACCCCCTGCTGCCAGTAACTGAGGCTGGTCACCCCGAGCTTGACGCCCCGGTGCGCCAGATGGTGCTGCACCCGCTGGAGCGGCAGCCCGCGCACCGACAGAGCGGTGCGCAACGCCAGATGGAACGGTCCGGTCCGCAGCACCTGCGCCAGGTCGGTCTCGGTCTGCCGCACGGCGGGCCTCCGGTGAACGTTCACGTGGGGAGTGGCGACACCGGCCCCGGGGGACGCGGGGGAGCAGGTGACCGGGACAGAGCCGTTCACACGGGCGCCGTGCCGTTCACACCGCGATGTCACCTCGCATTGAAGCGTGTTGACCTGCTCCGGACAACGCCCGATGCTCATCGTCAGCGTCCGGACGCGCTCCTCCGATCCCCACCCCCGCATTGGGAGGAACGCCATGCGCAACCGAAGAGTCAGGCCCGGAAGGTTCTCGTTCACCGCCCTCCTGGCCGCCGTCCTGCTCGCCGTACCCGCGGGCACCGTCACCGCCGCCCAGTCCCCGGACGGGGCGGGCCCCACCGTCGCGGCCGCCCAGCGGCTCGACATCACCATGCAGGCGCAACAGCAGACCAACTGGTGCTGGGCGGCCGGCGGCAACACCATCGCCGCCTGGTTCGGCCGCGGCTACTCCCAGAACCAGTTCTGCAACGCCGCCTTCAACCGCGGCCAGAACTCCCAGTGCCCCAACTCGCAGGCCACCCTCGGCAACGTCCAGACCGGTCTGTCCTGGGCCGGGGTCAGGCCCGGCAGCTACGTCACCGGCTGGCTGCGCTATCCGACCGTGCAGGCCGAGATATCCGCCCAGCGCCCCATCGAGACCCGTATCCAGTGGTCGTCCGGCGGCGGCCACATGCACGTCATCTACGGGTACGACGACGCCAACAGCTGGGTCTACTGGGGCGACCCGTGGCCCTCCAGCGACCGCTACAACTGGGCCTCCCACGCCTGGTACGTCAACAACAACGAGTTCTCCTGGACCCACTCGCTCTACCGGATCGGGGCGTGAGGTCATGAACTCCACCACCCGGCGCATCGCCGTCGCCACCGCCCTCACCGGCGCCGCCCTGTTCACCGCCGCCGCACCCGCCCTCGCCGACGACGGCCGGGCGGCCCCGCCGAAGCTGACCGCCGCCACCCTCGAAGCGGCCCACGAGGCCGCCACCGAGCCCGCGACCCTGGACACCCTGTCCCGGTTCTTCTCCCGGGAGGGCGCGGTGAGCAGGGCGGCGAGCGCCCCCAGGATCGAGGGGGAGGCCGTTCCCGTCCGCACGCTCTCCGCCGCCTTCGTCGCCGGGAAGCCGGGAGCCGCCCCGAGCACCGTGGACTACCTGGCCAGCACCGCCGTCTCCTCCGACGGACAGAAGGCCTCCCTGTGGACCGTCCCCGGAACGGACGGCGGCGACCGGTGGCAGGTGGTGAACATCGCCACCGGCGACGACGAGGCCCGCTACACCGCGCGGGGGGCCCGCGCGCTCCCCGGCGGCACCGTGTTCCGCGAACCGCAGATCGACGCCTGGTACGTCCACGACGGCTCCCGGGTCCTCCCGCTGGACGAGGACGCGAAGACCGCCGTGGGAGCGAAGGGCAGCACGCTCGACGCCTACCGGACCCGGGTGAAGGAGGCGTACGGCGACAAGCTGCCCGGCTCCGGATACGCCCGCTCCGGCAAGGCGGGCGGCTACGGCCCCGACGCGGCCACCGACGCCGGCGGAGCCCCGGCGGCCGCCCCCGGCCCGGTGCGGGGACCGGCCCCGGACACCGCCGGGAGCCCCGCGCTCGCCGGTACGGCGTCCGGGTCGCCGGACACGGCCCTGACCGCCGTGTCCACGACCGCCGGGGCCGGGGCGCTGCTCGCCCTGGTCCTGTGCGGGGCCGCCGCGCTGCGCCGCCGCGGCCGTGCCGGGCGGTCCCCGGCCACGGAAGCCTGACCGGCGGCACTCCACCGGCCCACGGGCCCGCGCTCCGGGGGGCGAACACCCCACCGCACCCCGGAGCGCGGCACCGCCCCCGGTAACACGTGAGGACGACGTGCTGTCACTGCCCGCAAGTAGGGTGTGAGACATGGCAGACCCCTCCAGCTACCGCCCCAAGCCGGGACAGATCCCCGACTCCCCGGGGGTCTACAAGTTCCGCGACGAGCACCGCCGGGTGATCTACGTCGGGAAGGCCAAGAACCTGCGCCAACGCGTGGCCAACTACTTCCAGGACCTGGCGAACCTCCATCCGCGTACGCGCACGATGGTCACCACCGCCGCCTCCGTCGAGTGGACGGTCGTCTCCACCGAGGTCGAGGCGCTCCAGCTGGAGTATTCCTGGATCAAGGAGTTCGACCCCCGGTTCAACGTCAAGTACCGGGACGACAAGAGCTATCCGTATCTCGCGGTCACGCTCAACGAGGAGTTCCCCCGCGTCCAGGTCCTGCGCGGCGCCAAGAAGAAGGGCGTGCGCTACTTCGGTCCGTACGGCCACGCCTGGGCGATCCGCGAGACCGTCGACCTGATGCTCCGCGTCTTCCCCGTCCGCACCTGCTCCGCCGGCGTCTTCAAGAACGCCGCCCGCACCGGCCGCCCCTGCCTGCTGGGCTACATCGGCAAGTGCTCGGCCCCCTGCGTCGGCCGGGTCACCCCCGAGGAACACCGGGAGCTGGCCGAGGACTTCTGCGACTTCATGGCCGGCCGCACGGGCACGTACATCCGCCGCCTGGAGAAGGACATGATGCAGGCGGCCGAGGAGATGGAGTACGAGCGGGCCGCCCGTCTCCGCGACGACGCCGAGGCCCTCAAGCGGGCCATGGAGAAGAGCGCCGTCGTCCTCGCCGACGCCACCGACGCCGACCTGATCGCCGTCGCCGAGGACGAGCTGGAGGCCGCCCTCCAGATCTTCCACGTACGCGGCGGCCGGGTGCGCGGCCAGCGCGGCTGGGTCACCGACAAGGTCGAGGCGGTCGACACCTCCGGCCTCGTCGAGCACGCCCTCCAGCAGCTGTACGGGGAGGAGCGCGGCGACGCCGTCCCCAAGGAGGTCCTGGTCCCCGCCCTGCCCGAGGACGCCGAAGCGGTCTCCCAGTGGCTCGCCGAGCGCCGGGGCTCCCAGGTCAGCCTGCGCATCCCGCAGCGCGGCGACAAGAAGGACCTCATGGTCACCGTCCAGCGCAACGCCCAGCAGGCGCTCGGGCTGCACAAGACCAAGCGCGCCTCCGACCTGACCACCCGCTCCCGCGCCCTGGAGGAGATCGCCGAGGCGCTGGGCCTGGACACCGCGCCGCTGCGCATCGAGTGCTACGACATCTCCCACCTCCAGGGCGACGACGTCGTGGCCTCCATGGTCGTCTTCGAGGACGGCCTCGCCCGCAAGAGCGAGTACCGCCGCTTCCAGATCAAGGGCTTCGAGGGCCAGGACGACGTCCGCTCGATGCACGAGGTGATCGGCCGCCGCTTCAAGCGCTACCTCCAGGACAAGGAGCGCACGGGGGAGTGGGAGGAGGCACCGGAGGCCGCGCCCGGCGTCGGCGGCCCTGTCCCCGGTGCCCCCGGCCCGGCCCCCGTCCCCGCCGCCACCGGCCCCGTCCCCGCCCCGGCCCTCACCGCCGCCTCCCCGGACGACGAGCCCGAGCCCCGGGAGGACGACGGCCGCCCCAAGCGGTTCGCCTACCCGCCGCAGCTCGTCGTCGTCGACGGCGGGCAGCCCCAGGTCGCCGCAGCCAAGCGCGCCCTGGACGAGCTGGGCATCGACGACATCGCGGTCTGCGGCCTGGCCAAGCGCCTGGAAGAGGTCTGGCTCCCCGACGACGACGATCCGGTCGTCCTGCCCCGCTCCAGCGAGGGCCTCTACCTCCTCCAGCGCGTCCGGGACGAGGCCCACCGCTTCGCCATCACCTACCAGCGCGCCAAGCGGGCCAAGCGCATCCGCAGCAGCCCCCTCGACGACGTGGCCGGTCTCGGCGAGACCCGGAAGCAGGCCCTCATCAAGCATTTCGGCTCGGTGAAGAAGCTCCGGCAGGCGACAATCGACGAGATCTGCGAGGTCCCCGGGATAGGGCGAAGGACGGCGGAATCGGTGGCCGCCGCCCTCGCCTCGACCGCTCCCGCGGCACCTGCCGTGAACACGGCCACAGGAGAGATCATTGAAGAGGACGACGGGGGCAGCCCATGACCGAGAACAGCCACGAGACCGCACGGAACAGCGCGGCGCACGAGACCGCGGACCGGGACGTCACCGACCGGGACGGCACCGACCGAGACACCGCAGACCGAGCAGACGGAGCAGCAGACGTGAGTACGAACACCCCGGCCGAGACGGGTGAGGCGGCCATCCCCGAGCTGGTGATCATCTCCGGGATGTCGGGCGCCGGCCGCAGCACCGCCGCCAAGTGTCTGGAGGACCTCGGCTGGTTCGTCGTCGACAACCTGCCGCCCGCGCTGATCCCCACCATGGTGGAGCTCGGCGCCCGCTCGCAGGGCAACGTGGCCCGGATCGCCGTCGTCGTCGACGTACGCGGCCGGCGCTTCTTCGACAACCTCCGCGAATCCCTCGCGGACCTGGAGGCCAAGCACGTCACCCGGCGGATCGTCTTCCTGGAGTCCTCCGACGACGCCCTCGTGCGCCGCTTCGAGTCGGTCCGCCGCCCGCACCCCCTCCAGGGCGACGGCCGCATCGTCGACGGCATCGCGGCCGAGCGCGACCTGCTGCGCGAGCTGCGCGGCGACGCCGACCTGGTCATCGACACCTCCAGCCTCAACGTGCACGAGCTGCGGGCCAAGATGGACGCCCAGTTCGCGGGCGAGTCGGAGCCGGAGCTGCGGGCCACGGTGATGTCCTTCGGCTACAAGTACGGCCTGCCCGTCGACGCCGACCTGGTCGTCGACTGCCGCTTCCTGCCCAACCCGCACTGGGTCCCCGAGCTGCGCCCCTTCACCGGCGTCAACGAGGAGGTGTCCGACTACGTCTTCGACCAGCCGGGCGCCAAGGAGTTCCTCAACCAGTACACCGAGCTGCTCCAGCTGATCGCCGCGGGCTACCGCCGTGAGGGCAAGCGGTACGTGACCATCGCCGTGGGCTGCACCGGCGGCAAGCACCGCTCCGTCGCCATGTCGGAGAAGCTCTCGGCCCGCCTCGCCGCCGAAGGCGTCGAGACCGTCCTCGTCCACCGCGACATGGGGCGAGAGTGACCGGACGCAATCTGCGGATGCGGCGCCTGAGCCGCGCCACCTCGGCGCTCTCCGGCCGCAAGCGCGGTGCTCAACCCAAGGTCGTCGCGCTCGGCGGCGGCATGGGACTCTCGGCGTCCCTGGCGGCGCTGCGCCGCATCACCGGCGATCTCACGGCCGTGGTCACCGTCGCCGACGACGGCGGCTCCAGCGGCCGGCTCCGCGAGGAGCTGGGCGTGCTGCCCCCCGGCGACCTGCGCAAGGCGCTCGCCGCGCTCTGCGGCGACGACGACTGGGGCCGCACCTGGTCCCGGGTCATCCAGCACCGCTTCGAGTCGAAGGGCGACCTCCACGAGCACGCGGTCGGCAATCTGCTGATCGTGGCCCTCTGGGAGCAGCTCGGCGACCACGTGCAGGCGCTCGACCTGGTCGGCAGGCTGCTCGGAGCGCACGGGCGGGTGCTGCCGATGTCGGCCGTCCCGCTGGAGCTCCAGGCGCTGGTCAAGGGCCACGACCCCGATCTGCCCGACGCGATCGTCACCGTGCGCGGCCAGGCCACGGTGGCGCTCACGCCCGGCGAGGTGCAGTCCGTGCACGTGGTCCCGCCCGACCCGCCGGCCGTCCCGGAGGCCGTGGAGGCGGTCCTCGACGCCGACTGGGTGGTGCTCGGTCCCGGCTCCTGGTTCTCCTCGGTGATCCCGCACCTGCTCGTGCCGGAACTGCTCGACGCGCTGGTCACCACGAAGGCCCGCAAGGTCCTCTCGTTGAACCTGGCACCCCAGCCCGGTGAAACAGAAGGCTTCTCACCGCAGCGTCATTTGGAGGTTTTGGGGCGACACGCCCCTAAACTCGCCTTGGACGTGGTGCTGGCCGACGAGGCCGCCGTGCCCGACCGTGAGTCACTCGCCGATGCCGCACGACGGCTGGGAGCCGCGGTCGAGCTGGCGCCGGTGGCATCGCCCGACGGCGTTCCGGTCCATGATCAGGAGCTGTTGGCCGCCGCGTACGACCGTATTTTTCGGATGCATGGAAGGATCGGCCCATGGCGATGACGCCAGCGGTGAAGAACGAAATCTCTCATCTTCCCGTCACCCGGACCTGCTGCAGGAAAGCAGAGGTCTCGGCGATTCTTCGGTTCGCGGGCGGCCTGCACCTGGTGAGCGGCCGGATTGTGATCGAGGCGGAGCTGGACACCGGCAACGCCGCCCGCCGCCTCAAGCGCGACATCCTGGAGATCTTCGGGCACAGCTCCGAGCTGATCGTGATGGCCCCCGGCGGACTGCGCCGCGGCTCGCGCTTCGTCGTACGGGTGGTGGCGGGCGGCGACCAGCTGGCCCGCCAGACCGGTCTGGTGGACGGCCGCGGCCGTCCGATCCGTGGGCTGCCCCCGCAGGTGGTCTCGGGGGCCACCTGCGACGCCGAGGCGGCCTGGCGCGGAGCGTTCCTCGCCCACGGCTCGCTCACCGAGCCCGGCCGCTCCTCCTCTCTGGAGGTCACCTGCCCGGGGCCGGAGGCGGCCCTCGCCCTGGTCGGGGCGGCGCGCCGGCTCTCCATCGCCGCCAAGGCCCGTGAGGTGCGCGGCGTGGACCGCGTGGTGGTCCGCGACGGCGACGCGATCGGCGCCCTGCTGACCCGGCTCGGCGCGCACGACGCCGTGCTCGCCTGGGAGGAGCGGCGGATGCGGCGCGAGGTCCGCGCCACGGCCAACCGGCTCGCCAACTTCGACGACGCGAACCTGCGCCGCTCGGCCCGCGCCGCGGTCGCCGCCGGGGCCCGGGTGGGGCGCGCGCTGGAGATCCTCGGCGAGGAGGTCCCCGAGCACCTCGCCGCCGCGGGACGGCTCCGCATGGAGCACAAGCAGGCCTCCCTGGAGGAGCTGGGCGCGCTCGCCGACCCGCCGCTGACCAAGGACGCGGTCGCCGGCCGGATCCGCCGGCTGCTGGCGATGGCCGACAAGCGGGCCCAGGACCTGGGCATCCCGGGGACCGAGTCGACGCTCAGCGAGGAGCTCGCCGACGGCCTGGTCGGCTGACTCGGCGGTGGGCGGGGGACGTTGGTCCCGCCCCGCGGGGACCGGCGTCCCCGCGGCACCGGGGCCCAGGTCCCGGCGGGCGAAACGGAGATTCGTACTCCTACTGGTGAGTACGGACCTCTCGTCGTTTCCGGTGGCGCTTACCGGCCCTCTCGATGTCACCCCCGGGCCCTCGGAGAGGTAGGGTCGGAAGCGGTCGGGGACATCCCTATACAACTCGCCGGCGTCGAAAACCGGCGTACCTAACGAGGAGATCGGTTCGTGACGATCCGCGTAGGCATCAACGGCTTCGGCCGCATCGGCCGCAACTACTTCCGCGCTCTGCTGGAGCAGGGTGCGGACATCGAGATCGTCGCTGTCAACGACCTGGGTGACACTGCGACCACGGCCCACCTGCTGAAGTACGACACCATTCTGGGTCGTCTCAAGGCAGAGGTCAGCCACACCGCCGACACCATCACCGTCGATGGTCACACCGTCAAGGTGCTCTCCGAGCGCAACCCGGCCGACATCCCCTGGGGTGAGCTGGGCGTCGACATCGTCATCGAGTCGACCGGCATCTTCACCAAGAAGGCCGACGCCGAGAAGCACATCACGGGCGGCGCCAAGAAGGTCCTCATCTCGGCTCCGGCCAAGGACGAGGACATCACCATCGTGATGGGCGTCAACCAGGACCAGTACGACGCGGCCAACCACAACGTCATCTCCAACGCCTCCTGCACCACCAACTGTGTGGCGCCGATGGCCAAGGTTCTCGACGAGAACTTCGGCATCGTCAAGGGCCTGATGACGACGGTCCACGCGTACACCAACGACCAGCGGATCCTGGACTTCCCGCACTCGGACCTGCGTCGCGCCCGCGCCGCCGCCGAGAACATCATCCCGACCACCACCGGTGCCGCCAAGGCCACCGCCCTGGTGCTCCCGCAGCTCAAGGGCAAGCTCGACGGCATCGCGATGCGCGTCCCGGTCCCGACCGGCTCCGCCACCGACCTGGTCGTCACCCTCCAGCGCGAGGTCACCAAGGACGAGGTCAACGCCGCGTTCAAGAAGGCCTCCGACGACGGCGCCCTCAAGGGCTTCCTGACGTACACCGAGGACCCGATCGTCTCCTCGGACATCGTCGGCGACCCGTCGTCCTGCACCTTCGACTCCTCCCTGACCATGGTCCAGGAGGGCAACTCGGTGAAGATCCTCGGCTGGTACGACAACGAGTGGGGCTACTCCAACCGCCTCGTCGACCTCACGGTCTTCGTCGGCGAACAGCTCTGATCCTCGGGTCGGCAGGCACATCGATGTAAGCGAAGGGGCTCGACCGGCGCAAAGAAGCGCGGGTCGAGCCCCTAGGTCCTGTCGTCGAACTGCCGCCTGCCCCGCGGTGCCATGCACGCGCTCTCGCCGCACCGGGCACAGGCCCGAGTACGTCCCGTACGAGGACCCGCCCCCGGCACACCGAGAGCACGCACCTGACCCCGCGGGGCCGCCCTTCGGGCGACGACGGCAGTTCGACGACAGGACCTAGCATGCTCATCGGTTCTTCCAAGGAGTGAACGGAACAGATGAAGACGATCGACGAACTTCTCGCCGAAGGGGTCGCGGGCAAGCGGGTATTCGTCCGTGCCGACCTCAACGTGCCGCTGGACGGCACCACGATCACCGACGACGGCCGTATCCGCGCCGTCGTCCCGACGATCGCCAAGCTCGCCGAGGCCGGCGCGCGTGTCGTCGTCGCCTCGCACCTCGGCCGCCCCAAGGGCGCCCCGGACCCGGCCTTCTCGCTGGCGCCCGCCGCCGCCCGCCTCGGTGAGCTCCTCGGAGCCGAGGTCGCCTTCGCCGCCGACACGGTCGGCGAGTCCGCCCGCGCCACGGTCGGCGGCCTCGCCGACGGCCGCGTCGCGGTCATCGAGAACCTCCGCTTCAACGCCGGCGAGACGTCCAAGGACGACGCCGAGCGCGGTGCCTTCGCCGATCGGCTGGCCGGGCTCGCGGACATCTACGTGGGCGACGGCTTCGGCGCGGTGCACCGCAAGCACGCCTCGGTCTTCGACCTCCCGGCCCGGCTCCCGCACTACGCGGGCTACCTCATCGCCACCGAGGTCGGCGTCCTGAAGAAGCTCACCACCGACGTCGCGCGGCCCTACGCGGTCGTCCTCGGCGGCGCCAAGGTCTCCGACAAGCTCGGTGTGATCGACCACCTGCTGGAGCGGGCCGACCGCATCCTCATCGGCGGCGGCATGGCGTACACCTTCCTCAAGGCCCAGGGCCACGAGGTCGGCAGCTCGCTGCTCCAGGAGGACCAGATCCCGGCCGTCCAGGAGTACCTGCGACGCGCCGAGGAGAAGGGCGTGGAGTTCGTCCTCCCCGTCGACGTCGTGGTCGCCCCGTCCTTCCCGGACCTGAAGACCAAGGCCCCGGCCCACCCCACCACGGTCGCCGCCGACGCCATGCCGGCCGGCCAGATGGGGCTGGACAACGGCCCGGAGACCAACAAGCTCTACGCATCGAAGCTCGCCGACGCGGCCACCGTCTTCTGGAACGGCCCGATGGGCGTCTTCGAGCACCCCGACTTCGCCGACGGCACCCGCGCGGTCGCCCAGGCGCTCGTCGACTCGTCGGCCTTCAGCGTCGTCGGCGGTGGCGACTCCGCCGCGGCCGTTCGCATCCTGGGCTTCGACGAGAATGCTTTCGGACATATTTCGACCGGTGGCGGCGCGAGTCTCGAATACCTCGAGGGCAAGACGCTTCCCGGCCTCGCCGCACTGGAGGACTGACCTTTCATGACCACCCGTACCCCGCTGATGGCGGGCAACTGGAAGATGAACCTCAACCACCTCGAGGCCATCGCCCACGTCCAGAAGCTCTCCTTCGCCCTGGCCGACAAGGACTACGAGGACGTCGAGGTCGCCGTCCTGCCGCCCTTCACCGACCTGCGCTCCGTGCAGACCCTGGTGGACGGCGACAAGCTGAAGATCAAGTACGGCGCCCAGGACATCTCGGCGCACGACTCCGGCGCGTACACCGGTGAGATCTCCGGCCCCATGCTCGCCAAGCTGCGCTGCACGTACGTGGCCGTCGGCCACAGCGAGCGCCGCCAGTACCACGGCGAGAACGACGAGATCTGCAACGCCAAGGTGAAGGCCGCCTACAAGCACGGCCTGACCCCGATCCTCTGCGTCGGCGAGGGCCTGGACATCCGCAAGGCCGGTGACCAGGTCTCCTACACGCTCGCGCAGCTCGACGGCGCCCTGAAGGACCTCCCGGCCGAGCAGGCCGAGACCATCGTGATCGCCTACGAGCCGGTCTGGGCCATCGGGACCGGCGAGGTCGCCACCCCCGAGGACGCCCAGGAGGTCTGCGGCGCGATCCGCGGCAGGCTGGCCGAGCTGTACTCCCAGGAGCTGGCCGACGCCGTCCGTATCCAGTACGGCGGCTCGGTGAAGTCCGGCAACGTCGCGGCCATCATGGCGCAGCCCGACGTGGACGGCGCCCTCATCGGCGGCGCCGCGCTGGACGCCGACGAGTTCGTCAAGATCGTCCGCTTCCGCGACCAGTGAGTATGCGGTAGCGCGGATCCGTCGTACCCTTGCGGGGGCCGGAGGGGCTAGTCGCCCTTCGGCCCCCGGTGCACGTACACGCAGTAGTCAAGAATTCCGGAAAGTAGGGACCAGCCGTGGTTTTGGCGTTCCAGATCGCTCTGATCGTCTTCAGCCTGCTGCTGATGCTGCTGGTGCTCATGCACAAGGGCAAGGGCGGCGGCCTCTCCGACATGTTCGGTGGCGGAATGCAGTCCTCCGTCGGCGGCTCCTCGGTCGCCGAGCGCAACCTCGACCGGATCACCGTCGTGGTCGGCCTGGCCTGGTTCGCGTGCGTCGTGGTGCTCGGTCTGCTCGTCAAGCTGGACAGCTGACCCGTCGTCCGCGCATACCGGTGACGGTGTAACTCCTCCCACTGGACGCGCGTTGGGCCTTACGTAGACTGGGGCATCGCTCGACTCACGCAGGGAGTTACGACCGTGGCAAGTGGCAACGCGATCCGGGGAAGCCGGGTCGGAGCGGGGCCGATGGGGGAGGCCGAGCGGGGCGAGTCCGCGCCGCGCGCCCGCATCTCCTTCTGGTGCTCGAACGGGCACGAGACGCAGCCGAGCTTCGCCCATGACGCACAGGTGCCGGACACCTGGGACTGTCCGCGCTGCGGCTTCCCGGCCGGCCAGGACAAGGACAGCCCGCCCGACCCGCCCCGCACCGAGCCGTACAAGACGCATCTGGCGTACGTACGCGAGCGGCGGAGCGACGAGGACGGCGAGGCGATCCTCGCCGAGGCGCTGGCCAAACTCCGCGGCGAGATCTGACCTCACCGTTCCACGGACCACCCAGTCGTTCACCGGCCGGACACCCCACGGGTGTCCGGCCGTATCGCGTTCCCGCGCCACCGCCCCTCCCCACGCCTTCGGCCTCCTCGATCAATTAGGTTGGAGGGGCAGCGGGGATGCTGAGTGACGAGAAGAAGTGGGCTGATATCCGGGATGAACGCAGCAAGCCGAACCAAGCTCAACCAGACGCCCGAGTGGACGGCTCTCGCCCAGCACCGTGAGGAGCTCGGCGCACCCCAGCTGCGCGAGCTGTTCGCACGGCAGCCGGAGCGCGGCACCGCCTACACCCTCCGGGTCGGCGACCTCCACCTCGACTACTCCAAGCACCTGGTCACCGACGAGACACTGCGCCTGCTGCGCGAGCTCGCCGCCGCCACCGGGGTCGCGGAGCTGCGGGACGCGATGTTCCGCGGCGAGAAGATCAACACCACCGAGGACCGGGCGGTCCTGCACACCGCGCTCCGCGCCCCGCGCGACGCGGTCGTCGAGGTCGACGGGGAGAACGTCGTACCGGGCGTGCACGCCGTCCTGGACAAGATGGCCGGCTTCGCCGAGAAGGTCCGGT
Organism: Streptomyces sp. NBC_01116; assembly: GCF_041435495.1. Lineage (NCBI taxonomy): Bacteria > Bacillati > Actinomycetota > Actinomycetes > Kitasatosporales > Streptomycetaceae > Streptomyces > Streptomyces sp. NBC_01116. Next base: position 1,830,188 of record NZ_CP108644.1, on the reverse strand, counting down.
CGGGACAGTGGACCGGCCACACCGGCAAGCCCGTCAAGAACATCGTCAACATCGGCATCGGCGGCTCCGACCTCGGCCCCGCCATGGCGTACGAGGTGCTGCGCTCGTTCACCGACCGCGCGCTCACCCTCCGCTTCGTCTCCAACGTCGACGGCGCCGACCTGCACGAGGCCGTCCGTGACCTCGACCCGGCCGAGACGCTGTTCGTCATCGCCTCGAAGACGTTCACGACGATCGAGACCATCACCAACGCCACGTCCGCCCGGGACTGGCTGCTGACCGAGCTGAAGGCCGGTCAGGACGCCGTCGCCCAGCACTTCGTGGCCCTGTCGACCAATGCCGAGAAGGTCGAGGACTTCGGCATCGACACGGCCAACATGTTCGAGTTCTGGGACTGGGTCGGCGGCCGCTACTCCTTCGACTCGGCGATCGGCCTCTCGCTGATGGTCGCCATCGGACCGGACCGCTTCCGCGAGATGCTCGACGGCTTCCACCTCGTCGACGAGCACTTCCGCACCGCCCCCGCCGAGGAGAACGCGCCGCTCCTCCTCGGCCTCCTCGGCGTCTGGTACGGCAACTTCTTCGACGCCCAGTCGCACGCGGTGCTGCCGTACAGCCACTACCTGTCCAAGTTCACCGCGTACCTCCAGCAGCTCGACATGGAGTCCAACGGCAAGTCCGTGGACCGCGACGGCGACCCCGTCGACTGGCAGACCGGACCGGTCGTCTGGGGCACACCCGGCACCAACGGGCAGCACGCGTACTACCAGTTGATCCACCAGGGCACCAAGATGATCCCGGCCGACTTCATCGGCTTCGCCGCCCCGGTCCACGACCTGCTGCCCGGTCTGATCGCCCAGCACGACCTGCTGATGGCCAACTTCTTCGCCCAGACCCAGGCCCTCGCCTTCGGAAAGACGCCCGAGGAGGTCCGGGCGGAAGGAGTCCCCGAGGAGCTGGTCCCGCACAAGACGTTCCGGGGCAACCACCCCACCACGACGATCCTCGCCGACAAGCTGACGCCCTCGGTCCTCGGCCAGCTCATCGCGCTGTACGAGCACAAGGTCTTCGTCCAGGGCGCGATCTGGAGCATCGACTCCTTCGACCAGTGGGGCGTGGAGCTCGGCAAGGTCCTCGCCAAGAAGATCGAACCGCTGCTGACCGGTGACGGGGGCGCGGACGCCGGGGAGCTGGACAGCTCCACCGCCGCCCTGGTCGACGCCTACCGCACGCTGCGCGGGCGCTGAGCCGATGACCCAGGGGGAGGGGACGGCGGTAGTGCTCCGGCCGCCGCGCAACACGGTGAACGAGCGCGCCGTCGGCTGGTGGCGGGCCCAGTGGCTGCTGCTGGCGGCCGCGCCCGTCGTGCCGCTCGTGGTGCTGGGCGCGCTGATCGAGCCCGCCCGCTTCTGGCTGCTGCTGCCCGCCGCGGTCCTGGCCGGGGCGGGCACGGCGGCCGCCGTCCTCCTCCCCCTGTGGTGGTTCCGTACGCACCGCTGGGAGATCACCGAGGACGCGGTGTACGTCCGCACCGGGTTCTTCCGGCAGGAGTGGCGGATCGCCCCGATGTCCCGCATCCAGACCGTCGACACCGTACGGGGCCCGCTGGAACAGCTCTTCCGGCTCGCCACCGTCACGGTCACCACCGCCTCCGCCAAGGGCGCGGTGCGGATCGCGGGCCTGGACCACGAGGTCGCCGCCGACCTCGCCCAGCAGCTCACCCGGATCACCCGCGACACGCCCGGCGACGCCACATGAGCACCGCCGCCCCGCCCGCCGACTGGCGCCGCCTCGACCCCCGTACGGTCCTGGTCACCGCCCTCGTCGTGGCGGGGGTCGTCGCGGGCGCGGCCGTCCCCGTCACGCTCGGGCTCACCCGGTGGTTCAGCCTGCCCGCCGCCGTGCTCCAGGTGCTCGCCGGAGCCGTCGTGGTCATCGGGGCCGCGGCGGGCGCCGACCGCGTCCGCTGGCACCGCACGCGCTACCGGATCGGCGAGGAGCGCGTCGACCTCCACACCGGCCTCCTCCTCGTCAAGCGCCGCTCCCTGGCCCGCAGCCGCATCCGCACCGTCGACCTCACCGCCAACCCGATGCTCCGCCTCCTCCGTCTGGTCACCGTCAGGATCGGCACCGGCGAGCAGGGCCACGACTCCACCCTCGAACTGGACCCGGTCACCCGGGCCGAAGGCGAACGGCTGCGCCGCCTCCTGCTGGAGCGCGCCGCCACCGCACCGCCCGGCGTCCACCGCGAGGGCGAACTGGCCGTCCTGGACCCCCGCTGGATCCGCTACGCACCGGTCTCCTTCGTCGCCCCCATGCTCGGCGGCGCCGCCGCCGGGGCCGTGATGCAGGTCAGCGAATGGGTCGGGGCCCAGAGCGAGGTCATCGAGTGGGTCGGCGACCTCTTCCGGGACACGCCGCTGCTCTGGATGATCGTCGTCCTGGCCCTCGCCGCCCTGGTCGCGGGCGTCGTCGGGGCGCTCGGCCTCTGGATCGAGATGTGGTGGAACTACCGGCTGGAGCGCGAGCCCGGCGGCACCCTGCGAGTGCGGCGCGGACTGTTCACCTCCCGGTCCATCTCCGTGGAGGAGGCCCGGCTGCGCGGTGTCGACCTGGTCGAGCCCCTGGGCGTACGGCTGCTCGGCGCGGCCCGCCTCGACGCCATCACCACCGGTCTCGCCAAGGACGACGAGGCCAGGAACGCCGACCACAACACCCTGCTCCCGGCCGCGCCGAGGACCCGGGCCGACACCGTCGCCGCCGACGTGCTGCGCGAGGCGGCCGCCCCGACCGGAGCCGCGCTCGTCCGCCACCCGCGCGCCGCCCGGGGGCGCCGGCTGCGCTGGTCGCTCGCCGCGGCCCTCGGACCGGTCCTGGTCCTGGCCGTCCTCGGGGCGCTGCTCACCCCCGTGCTGCTGTGGATCGCGCTCGGCTGCGCGGTGGTGTCCGTCCCCGTGGCGGTGGCGCTCGCCCTGGACGCGTACCGGGGGCTCGGGCACGCCGTATCCGGGCGCTACCTGGTCACCCGCTCCGGCACGGTCCGCCGCTCCACCGCCGCCCTGGAGCGGGCCGGGGTGATCGGCTGGACGGTCAGGCAGTCGGTCTTCCAGCGGCGGGCCGGGCTGGTGAGCATCACGGCCACCACCGCCGCCGGCGGGGGCGCCTACACGGTGTACGACGCCGACGCGGCCGAGGGACTCGCCTTCGCCGCCGAGGCGGTGCCGGGCCTCCTGGAGCCCTTCCTGGAGCGCACCGGGGGCACCGGCGTGTGACGGACCGCACAGGAGGCCCCCTGTGCGGCGGGGGCGGTGTCGGCAACACCCGCGTGGGCCGGGCCGGGAGCACGACCCCGGTCTTCGACCGCTTCGTCGGCGCCTGCCGGGCCGCGATCACCGAGCTGGAGAAGGGCACGGACCAGGTCGTCCTCTGACCCCGGGAGCCCGGGCCGCCGTCAGCCGCCGTACGTCGTGTCGATGACGCAGAAGCGGTTGCCCTCGGGGTCGGCGAGCACCACGAAGTCCGGGTCCGGGGGATACAGCTCCCAGGCGACCCGTTCGGCGCCGAGCCCGATCAGCCGCTCCACCTCGGCCTCCCGGGTGTCGGAGTAGAGGTCGAGGTGGACCCGGGGCACCTCCTGGACGGGAGAGACGGAGCGTCCCAGCGAGAGCCCCACACCGGGTCCCTCCACCGGTACCAGCACCACCCAGTCGTCCGTCCCGGGCTCGCGCTCGGTGTACCGGAGCGCCGCCTTCCAGAAGGCGGCGGCCCGCCCCACGTCGGACGCGCCCATCACCACGGTTCCGATATGCACCATGGGCCGAGCCTTTCACGCCGCAGGCCCGGACCGCTCGGTGGGAGCGGTCCGGGCCTGCGAGGGTTGTCGGGGGTCAGGCGGAGGCCTGCGGGTACAGCGCGCGCGGCAGCTGCGAGGCCGCCGCGGAGTCCAGCAGCCACAGCGTGCGGCTCCGCCCGTACGCGCCGGCCGCCGGGGCCTGGATCTCCCCGGCACCGGACAGCGCGATCGCCGCCGCCTCGGCCTTGTCCTCGCCCGCCGCCAGCAGCCACACCTCACGCGCCGCGCGGATCGCCGGCAGCGTCAGCGAGACGCGGACCGGAGGCGGCTTCGGAGCCCCGTGCACACCGACGACGGTGCGCTCGGTCTCCCGTACCGCGGGCAGCTCCGGGAAGAGCGAGGCCACGTGCGTGTCCGGGCCGACGCCCAGCATCAGCACGTCGAACGTGGGGACCGCGTCGTGATCCTCCGGGCCCGCGGCCGCGGCCAGTTCGGCGGCGTAGCCGGCCGCCGCCGCGTCCGCGTCGTCGCCGTACGGGCCGTCGGACGCGGGCATCGCGTGCACCCGGGCCGGGTCCAGCGGCACCGCGTCGAGCAGCGCCTCACGGGCCTGGGTGACATTGCGCTCCGGGTCGCCCTCGGGCAGGAACCGCTCGTCGCCCCACCACAGGTCCAGGCGCGCCCAGTCGACCGCGTCCCGGGCGGGCGCGGCGGCGAGCGCGGCCAGCAGGCCGTTGCCGTTGCGCCCGCCGGTCAGCACCACCGAGGCGTGGCCCCGGGAGGCCTGGGCGTCCACGATCCTCGTGATCAGCCGGGCCGCCGCGGCCTGCGCCATCAGCTCCTTGTCGCGGTGCACGACCAGCTGGGGAGGCGTCACTTCGACGCCGCCTTCCTGGCCGGGGCCTTCTTCGCGGCGGGAGCCGCGGCCCCGGTGGCCTTCTCCGCCTTCTCCTCGGCGTTCCCGGCCGGCGCGGCCTTGGCCTCGCCGCCCGCGTGCAGCCGGTCGACGCCGTACTTCACCGCGGACGCGTAGGTGTTGTCCGGGTCGAGCCGCCGCAGCTCCTCCGCCAGCAGTTCGGCGGTGTCGCGCCGCTTGAGCGCCACCCCGCGGTCCGGCTGGTTGTGCATGGAGAGCGTGGCCAGCGTGCCGTCCGCGCGGTCGAGGACGATGACGCCGTTCTTCGTCTCCATCCGGACCGCCGTGAGGCCGGGGCCCTCGGAGACCGTGCGTTCCACCGGGACGTCGAGCCGGTCCGCGAGCCACATGGCGAGCAGCTCGCAGCTCGGGTTGTCGCTCTCGCCCTCGACGGTCGCGCCGATCACCTCGGCGGGCTGCTGGTCCAGCGACGCGGCCAGCATGGAGCGCCACGGGGTGATCCGTGTCCACGCCAGGTCGGTGTCGCCCGGGCTGTACGACGCCGCCCGCACCGCCAGTGCCTCGATGGGGCGCTCGGCCGAGTAGGTGTCGGTGATCCGGCGCTGGGCGAGGGCCCCGAGCGGGTCCTTCGCCGGGTCGGAGGGCGCGCCCTCGGGCCACCACACCACGACCGGCGCGTCCGGCAGCAGCAGCGGAAGCACCACCGACTGGGCGTGGTTGGCCAGTTCGCCGTGCAGACGCAGGACGACGGTCTCGCCGGTGCCCGCGTCGGAGCCGACCCGCACCTCGGCGTCGAGCCGGGCGTCCCGGCGGGCCCGTGGTGAGCGGCTGACCCGCTTGATCACCGCGATGATCCGCGAGGGGTGCTCGCGGGAGGCGTCGCCGGCCGACTTGAGCGCGTCGTACGCGTTCTCCTCGTCGGTGACGATGACCAGCGTGAGGACCATGCCGATGGCGGGGGTGCCGATGGCCCGGCGGGCCGCCACCAGCGCCTGGTTGATCTTGCTGGACGTGGTTTCCGTGAGATCGATCTTCATGGCCGCCTCCAGCTCCGTCCGTCGCGTGCGAGCATCTCGTCCGCCTCGGCCGGGCCCCAGGTGCCGGCCGGGTACTTCGCGGGCTTGCCGTGCTTGTCCCAGAACTTCTCGATCGGGTCGAGGATGTTCCAGGACAGCTCGACCTCCTGGTGGCGCGGGAAGAGGTTGGCGTCGCCGAGCAGGACGTCCAGGAGGAGCCGCTCGTACGCCTCCGGGCTGGACTCCGTGAACGACTCGCCGTACGCGAAGTCCATCGTGACGTCCCGGACCTCCATCGAGGTGCCGGGCACCTTGGAGCCGAAGCGCACGGTGACGCCCTCGTCCGGCTGGACCCGGATGACCAGGGCGTTGCCGCCCAGCTCCTCCGTGGCGCCGGACTCGAAGGGCAGATAGGGCGCGCGCTTGAAGACGACCGCGATCTCCGTGACCCGGCGGCCGAGCCGCTTTCCGGTGCGGAGGTAGAACGGCACGCCCGCCCAGCGGCGGTTGTTGATCGTCAGCTTGATCGCCGCGTAGGTGTCGGTCGTCGACTTGGGGTCGATGCCCTCCTCCTCGCAGTAGCCGAGGACCTCCTGGCCGCCCTGCCACGCGTGCTCGTACTGGGCGCGCACGGTGTGCTTGCCGAGGTCGTCGGGCAGCTCGACGGCGGTGAGGACCTTGAGCTTCTCGGCGACCAGGGCCTTCGGGTGGAAGGAGCCGGGCTCCTCCATCGCGGTCAGCGCCAGCAGCTGGAGCAGGTGGTTCTGGATGACGTCACGGGCGGCGCCGATGCCGTCGTAGTAGCCGGCCCGGCCGCCGATGCCGATGTCCTCGGCCATCGTGATCTGTACGTGGTCGACGTAGGACCGGTTCCAGATCGGCTCGAACATCGTGTTGGCGAACCGCAGCGCCAGGATGTTCTGGACCGTCTCCTTGCCCAGGTAGTGGTCGATCCGGAAGACCTCGTTGGGCGGGAAGACGTCGTGCACGAGCTGGTTGAGCTCCTGCGCGCTGGCCAGGTCGTGGCCGAACGGCTTCTCGATGACGGCACGCCGCCAGGAGCCCTCCTTCTGGTCGGCCAGGCCGTGCTTCTTCAGCTGCTGGACGACCTTGGGGAAGAACTTGGGCGGCACCGAGAGGTAGAAGGCGAAGTTACCGCCGGTCCCCTGGGCCTTGTCGAGCTCCTGGATGGTCGACTTCAGCGTCTCGAAGGCCTCGTCGTCGTCGAAGTTGCCCTGGACGAAGCGCATCCCCTGGATGAGCTGCTGCCAGACCTCCTCGCGGAACGGCGTACGGGCGTGCTCCTTGACGGCGTCGTGGACGACCTGGGCGAAGTCCTCGTCCTCCCAGTCGCGGCGCGCGAAGCCGATGAGCGAGAAGCCCGGCGGCAGCAGGCCGCGATTGGCCAGGTCGTAGACGGCGGGCATCAGCTTTTTACGGGACAAATCACCCGTGACGCCAAAGATGACCAGGCCCGACGGCCCCGCGATACGCGGAAGCCGTCGGTCCTGTGCGTCACGGAGCGGGTTGGCTCCGGGAACAGCAGACAAAGTGGTCAGCCCTCCGAGGGGGCGAGGCGCGAGAGCTCCGCCTCGGTCGACTTGAGCAGGTCGTTCCAGGACGCCTCGAACTTCTCGACGCCCTCGTCCTCCAGCACCTGCACGACGTCGTCGTACGCGATGCCGAGCTTCTTGATCGCGTCGAGGTCGGCGCGCGCCCGGTCGTAACCGCCGGCGACGGTGTTGCCGGTGATCTCGCCGTGGTCGGCCACCGCCTCCAGCGTCGCCTCCGGCATGGTGTTCACCGTGTTCGGCGCCACCAGGTCGTCGACGTACAGCGTGTCCTTCAGGGCCGGGTCCTTGACGCCGGTCGAGGCCCACAGCGGACGCTGCTTGTTGGCCTGCGCCTTGTCCAGGGGAGCCCAGCGGTCGGAGGAGAAGACCTCCTCGTACGCCTCGTAGGCCAGCCGGGCGTTGGCCAGCGCGGACTTGCCCTTGGCCGCCTTCGCCTCGTCGGAGCCGAGGGCGTCCAGCCGCTTGTCGATCTCGGTGTCCACCCGCGATACGAAGAACGAGGCCACCGAGTGGATCTTGGAGAGGTCCAGGCCCGCGGCCTTCGCCTTCTCCAGGCCCGCCAGGTAGGCGTCCATGACGGCGCGGTAGCGCTCCAGCGAGAAGATCAGCGTCACGTTGACGCTGATGCCCCGGCCGATCGTCTCGGTGATCGCCGGCAGACCTGCCTTGGTCGCCGGGATCTTGATGAGCGTGTTCGGCCGGTCGACCAGCCACGCCAGCTGCTTGGCCTCGGCGACGGTGGCCGTGGTGTTGTGGGCCAGGCGCGGGTCCACCTCGATGGAGACCCGGCCGTCCTGGCCGTCCGTGGCGTCGAAGACCGGGCGCAGGATGTCGGCGGCGTCGCGGACGTCCGCCGTCGTGATCATGCGCAGGGCTTCCTCGACGGTGACCTTGCGGGCGGCGAGGTCGGTGAGCTGCTGCTCGTAACCGTCGCCCGAGGAGATCGCCTTCTGGAAGATCGACGGGTTGGTGGTGACGCCGACGACGTGGCTCTGGTCGATCAGCTCGGCCAGGTTGCCGGACGTGATCCGCTTGCGCGACAGGTCGTCGAGCCAGATCGCCACGCCCTCGTCGGAGAGGCGCTTGAGTGCGTCTGTCATGAGTTGCATCTCCTACTAGTCGTATCTACCGGCGTCAGCGCGCGGCGGCTTCGAGAGATTCCCGCGCGGCGGCGGCCACGTGCTCCGGCGTGAAGCCGAACTCGCGGAACAGCACCTTCGCGTCGGCCGAGGCCCCGAAGTGCTCCAGCGAGACGATCCGGCCCGCGTCGCCCACGTACCGGTACCAGGTCAGGCCGATGCCCGCCTCGACGGCGACGCGCGCCTTCACCGACGGGGGCAGCACGCTGTCCTTGTACGCCTGGTCCTGCTCCTCGAACCACTCGACCGACGGCATCGAGACCACCCGGGTCGGCACACCGGCCGCCTGGAGCTGCTCGCGCGCCCCGACGGCCACGTGGACCTCGGAACCGGTCGCGATCAGCAGCACCTGCGGCGCCGCGGTCTCCCCGGGGGATCCTTCGGCCTCGAACAGGACGTAGCCGCCCTTGGCCGCGTTCTCGTTCGCCTCGTACGTCGGCACGCCCTGGCGGGTCAGCGCCAGACCGTGCGGGGCGCCCTTGCCGAACACCTTGGTGTAGCGGCGCAGGATCTCGCGCCAGGCGATGGCGGTCTCGTTGGCGTCCGCCGGGCGCACGATGTTCAGGCCCGGGATGGCGCGCAGCGCGGCCAGGTGCTCGACCGGCTGGTGGGTGGGACCGTCCTCGCCGAGGCCGATCGAGTCGTGCGTCCAGACGTACGTCACCGGCAGGTGCATCAGCGCGGACAGTCGCACCGCGTTGCGCATGTAGTCGGAGAACACCAGGAAGGTGCCGCCGTAGATGCGGGTGTTGCCGTGCAGCGCGATGCCGTTCATGGCGGCGGCCATGGCGTGCTCGCGGATGCCGAAGTGGATCGTCCGGCCGTACGGGTCGGCCTCCGGCAGCGGGTTGCCCGCCGGGAGGAACGAGGACGTCTTGTCGATCGTGGTGTTGTTGGAGCCCGCGAGGTCGGCGGAGCCGCCCCACAGCTCGGGCACGATCTCGCCGAGCGCCTGGAGCACCTTGCCGGAGGCCGCGCGGGTGGCCAGGCCCTTGCCGGGCTCGAAGACGGGGAGCTTCTCCTCCCAGCCCTCGGGCAGCTCGCCCGCGGCGATCCGGTCGAAGGAGGCGGCGCGCTCCGGGTTGGCGGTGCGCCACGCGGCGAACGACTTGTCCCACTCGGCGCGGGCCTCGCGGCCGCGGTCCAGGGCCTCACGGGTGTGGCCGATGACGGCGTCGGAGACCTCGAAGGTCTGCTCCGGATCGAAGCCGAGGACCCGCTTGGTCGCGGCGACCTCGTCGTCGCCGAGCGCCGAGCCGTGCGCGGCCTCGGTGTTCTGGGCGTTCGGGGCGGGCCAGGCGATGATCGAGCGGGCCGCGATGAACGAGGGGCGCTCGGTCTCGGCCCTGGCCGCCTGCAGCGCCGCGTACAGACCCGCCGGGTCCAGGTCGCCGCTGGGGAGCTGGTCGACACGCTGGACGTGCCAGCCGTACGCCTCGTACCGCTTGATGGTGTCCTCGGAGACCGCGGTCTCCGTGTCGCCCTCGATGGAGATGTGGTTGTCGTCCCAGAGCAGGACCAGGTTGCCCAGCTTCTGGTGCCCGGCCAGCGAGGACGCCTCGGCCGAGATGCCCTCCTGGAGGCAGCCGTCACCCGCGACGACCCACACCATGTGGTCGAACGGGGAGGCGCCGGGGGCCGCCTCGGGGTCGAAGAGGCCGCGCTCGTAGCGGGCGGCCATCGCCATGCCCACCGCGTTGGCGACACCCTGGCCCAGCGGCCCGGTCGTCGTCTCGACACCGGTGGTGTGGCCGTACTCCGGGTGGCCCGGGGTCGTGGAGCCCCAGGTGCGGAAGGCCTTGAGGTCGTCCAGCTCCAGGCCGTAGCCGGCCAGGTAGAGCTGGATGTAGAGCGTCAGGCTGGAGTGGCCGGCGGAGAGGACGAACCGGTCGCGGCCGGTCCACTCGGCGTCCGCGGGGTCGTGCCGCATCACCTTCTGGAAGAGGGTGTACGCGGCGGGAGCCAGGCTCATCGCCGTGCCCGGGTGGCCGTTTCCGACTTTCTGTACGGCGTCCGCGGCGAGAACGCGGGCGGTGTCCACGGCCCGCTGGTCCAAATCGGTCCACTGGAGGTCTGCGGTGGTCGGCTTGATGCTCACCCTGAGTCAGGGCTCCTCTCCACTGTCGTAAACCGGTGACTGTGACCGCACCGGGCGCTGTCGAGCCTACCCCCGTTGACAGGCACACTTTCCGAGCACTTTCCAGGGTGTGGGCGACCCGAGGAGTTCGCCTCCCGGCGGAATGCACATCCGGCGAACAGTCACCCTCAACACGACCCCACCCCCGCGATGGGCGGCGTATCCGCAACGTCTAGAGTGAACGGGTTCGCGCAAGTCTTCACCGGGCCTCTTCGCCCGGAGCTTGCTGGGATTTCTCTGTCAGGGGTGTGCGTGACGGCCGTCGAGTCCCGACCCGCAGGGGTCGCCTTGACTCCCAGCCCGGGGGGCCATCGCCCGTTCGGGGCCCGCGTCAAGGCTTTCGTGGCTCTTACCAAGCCACGGATCATCGAGCTGTTGCTCATCACCACCGTTCCGGTGATGTTCCTCGCTGCCCAGGGTGTACCCGACCTGTGGCTCGTCCTCACCACCACCATCGGGGGATATCTCTCCGCCGGCGGTGCCAACGCGCTGAACATGTACATCGACCGGGACATCGACGCGCTGATGGACCGGACGTCCCAGCGCCCGCTGGTCACCGGCATGGTCAGCCCCCGCGAGTGCCTCGCCTTCGGCATCGCCCTCGCGGTGATCTCGACGGTCTGGTTCGGGCTGCTCGTCAACTGGCTCTCGGCCGCTCTCGCGCTCGGCGCGCTGCTCTTCTACGTCGTCGTGTACACGATGCTGCTGAAGCGCCGCACCTCCCAGAACATCGTCTGGGGCGGTATCGCGGGCTGCATGCCGGTCCTCATCGGCTGGTCCGCCGTGACGAACGAGCTCTCCTGGGCCGCGGTCATCCTCTTCGCCGTCATCTTCTTCTGGACGCCGCCGCACTACTGGCCGCTGTCGATGAAGGTCAAGGACGACTACGCCCGGGTCGGCGTCCCGATGCTCCCGGTGGTCGCCTCCAACCGGGTGGTCGCCCAGCAGATCGTCGTCTACAGCTGGGTGATGGTCGCGGTCTCGCTGCTGCTCACCCCGCTCGGCTACACCGGCTGGTTCTACACCGCGGTGGCGCTGCTGTCCGGCGGCGCCTGGCTCTGGGAGGCCCACGGCCTCCAGAACCGGGCCAAGGCCGGGGTGACCGGGGCCAAGCTCAAGGAGATGCGGCTCTTCCACTGGTCCATCACCTACGTCTCGCTCCTCTTCCTCGCGGTCGCGGTGGACCCCTTCCTCCACTAGGACGTCCCCGACGGGCGGGTCGCGTGGCACAGGCCACGCGACCCGCCCGTCGCCAGTTCATCTACCCGTCGGTAGCATCCTGTTCATGGCAGAGACGGCAGCAGACGCAATCGACGGCGGGCAGACCTCACGCACGGACGCCAGGAAGGCGGCCCGAGCCGAGCGCAGGGCGGCGAAGCTGGCCCGCGAGATCGGCGCCTTCGCCAAGGAGCACGGCGGTGCCGAGGGACAGGTCGCCTACATCGGCCAGGCGGGCGCCCGCATCGTCCTGGTCGGCGAGGACGGCGCCTGGGGCGACCTCGTGGCCCCGACCTACGCGGTGGCCGAGAGCGCGGCGCGGAAGTCCGGCATCACGGTGCACGAGGAGTTCGACGGCGAGTTCGCGCTCAAGGTCCGCACCGGCCCGTACGAGTGGTCCCGGATGGCCGGGATCCAGGTCGGCGGTCCCTCCAACGACCGCTGAGGCGTCCACCTCGGACGGTGTCCCGCCCGGGGCCCCCACCCGTTGGGCAGTGCGTCAGCACGCCTTCCCGGGGAGCCCCGGACGACCGGCACGCGGTCCGGGTCGCCGCGCTGGTCGGGTCGGGCAACGCGCACCGGGTGCACGGGCCGGAGCGAGGGGCCGCGGCACACGTGAGGGGCGGCGGGCCACCGCGGCCCGCCGCCCCTCAGTGACGGATGTCCGTCAGACCGCCGTCGCCGGTGCCGTCTCCGGCCGCTCGGCGGACGGGCCGGGCAGCGGGGCGGGTGCGTCGTCGCCGCGCTCGCGCATGCTCAGCACCAGCCGGATCACGGCGATCCACAGGATGGCCGAACCGAACATGTGGACGCCGACCAGGATCTCGGGGACGTCGCTGAAGTACTGGACGTATCCGATCGCACCCTGGGCGAGCAGCACGACCAGCAGGTCGCGGGCGCGGGCCCGGGTGTCGGCGGGCGCGTCGACCACCCGCAGGGCCAGCCACATCGCGATGGCCAGGGCGCAGACGACCCAGGCGGAGATGGCGTGCACATGGGCGGCGGCCGACCAGTCCCACGGCATGCGCGGTACGTCGCTGCTGTCGCCGGCGTGCTTGCCGGACCCGGTCACCGAGGTGCCCAGCACGATCAGGACCACCGTGGTCGCCACGATCGCCCAGGCCAGGCGCCGCACCGGCAGCGGGGTCCGGGGGCGCGGCGGGCCGTCGCCCTCGCCGACCCGCACCCAGGTGATCACGGCGACCGCGAGGAGCGCGTTGGCCAGCAGGAAGTGACCGGCCACCGTCCAGGGGTTGAGGCCCGCCCAGACCGTGATCCCGCCGAGGACGGCGTTGCCCAGCACGATCCAGAACTGCAGCCAGCCCAGCCGGGCGAGCTTGCGGCGACGCGGCTTGGCCGAACTGATGGCGATGATCGCCCAGCCCACCGCGGCCGACAGGACGTAGGTCAGCATCCGGTTGCCGAACTCGATCGCGCCGTGCAGCCCCTGTTCGGGCGTCGCGAACAGACTGTCGTCGGTGCACTTGGGCCAGGTGTCGCAGCCGAGGCCCGAACCGGTGAGCCGGACGGCCCCGCCGGTGACGATGATGAAGACGCTCATCATGACGGCGGAGAGCGCGGCGCGCTTCACCACCTTGGTGGACGGCGTCCAGCGCTTGGCGATGAGGGAGATGGGGGTTTCCACGCGGACCATCGTAGGACGGGGCTTGTGCATGATTTCACGAGGGGGTGGGTTCGTACCCGGTTGCCCGGACACGTCCAGCCGTACGGCCCCCGCGGGCTACTCCCAGCGGAAGAACCTCGCCGCCGCGCCGAGCCCCAGCACGGCCCACACCGCCAGGATCCCGGCCTGGGCCCACGGCATCGACGCGCCGTGCTGGAGGACGTCCCGCAGGCCCTCGGAGAGGGCCGACACGGGCAGCAGCCCCAGCACCGACCGCACGGCGTCCGGGAACTTCTCCAGCGGCACGATGACCCCGCCGCCGACCAGCAGCAGCAGGAACACCAGGTTGGCGGCGGCGAGCGTCGCCTCCGCCTTGAGCGTCCCCGCCATCAGCAGCCCGAGCCCGGAGAACGCGGCGGTCCCCAGGACGAGGAGCAGCAGCACGGCGAGCGGATTGCCCTGCGGGGACCAGCCGAGCGCCAGGGCGATGGCGGCCAGCAGCACGATCTGGAGCACCTCGGTGACCAGCACCGACAGCGTCTTCGCGGTCATCAGCGCCCAGCGGGGCAGCGGGGAGGCCCCGAGCCGCTTGAGGACCCCGTAACGGCGTTCGAAGCCGGTGGCGATGGCCTGACCGGTGAAGGCGGTGGACATCACGGCGAGCGCCAGGATGCCCGGGGCCAGGAAGTCGACCGACGCGCCCGAGCCGGTGTCCACGATGTCGACCGCGCTGAACAGCACCAGCAGCAGCGTCGGGATGATCACCGTCAGCAGCAGCTGCTCGCCGTTGCGCAGCAGCATCCGGGTCTCCAGCGCGGTCTGCGCGGCGATCATCCGGGGGAGCGGGGCCGCGCCGGGGCGCGGGGTGTACGTACCGGCGCTCATGCGCGCAGCTCCTTGCCGGCCAGCTTCTTGCCGGTCAGTTCGAGGAAGACGTCCTCCAGGGTGTGCCGCTCCACGGAGATGCCCTCGGGCATCACGCCGTGCTGGGCGCACCAGGAGGTCACCGTGGCCAGCAGCTGCGGGTCGATGGACCCGGTGATCCGGTACGTCCCCGGCAGCGGCTCCGCGGCCCCGGAGCCGTCGGGCAGCGCCTTGACGAGCGAGCCGAGGTCGAGGCCCGGGCGGCCGGTGAAGCGCAGGGTGTTCTCCGCGCCGCTCCGGCAGAGCGCCTCCGGGCTGCCCCGGGCGATGACCCGGCCCGCGTCGATGATCGCGACGTCGTCGGCGAGCGCCTCGGCCTCGTCCATGAAGTGGGTCGTCAGCACCACGGACACGCCGTCGGCGCGCAGCTCGCGCACCAGCTCCCAGGTGGAGCGGCGGGCCGACGGGTCGAGCCCGGCGGTCGGCTCGTCCAGGAAGACCAGCTCGGGCCGGCCGACGACCGCCATGGCCAGCGAGAGGCGCTGCTGCTGGCCGCCGGAGAGCCGCCGGTAGGTGGTGCGGCCGCAGTCGCCCAGGCCGAGGCGTTCGATCAGGGCGTCCACGTCGAGGGGGTGGGCGTGCAGCCTGGCCATGTGGCGGAGCATCTCGTCGGCGCGCGCTCCGGAGTAGACGCCGCCGGACTGGAGCATCACCCCGATCCGCGGACGCAGCCGCTCCGCGTCGGCGACCGGATCGAGGCCGAGGACCCGTACGGTGCCGGCGTCGGGGCGGCGGTAGCCCTCGCAGGTCTCGATCGTGGTGGTCTTCCCGGCGCCGTTCGGGCCGAGGACGGCGGTCACCGCGCCGGTCGCGACCACCAGATCGAGGCCGTTCACCGCGGTCTTCGTGCCGTACCGCTTCACCAGGCCCTTGACCTGTACGACGGGCTCGTTCTCCATGGCGCACCAGTCTAGGCAGCGTTCCGGAGGGGGTGTCTCCCGGGGCCAGATTAGGTAACCCTAAGTGACGAACCACACCGTTGATCGTTCCGGACCGTGGTTGTCAGAGTCGAATGAATTACGCAACAATGGTGTTGTGAAATACGACGGACGGGCTCCCCAGGAGGAACTCGCGACCGGTGAGCGCTCGACGCGCAACCGGGTCGCGCGCTCCATCCTGGACCACGGCCCCTCCACCGTCGCGGACCTCGCCAAGCGCGTCGGCCTCACCCAGGCCGCCGTCCGCCGCCACTTGGACGCCCTCGTCTCCGACGATGTCGTCGAAGCCCGCGAACAGCGGGTCTACGGGGCGCGGACCCGCGGCAGGCCCGCCAAGGTGTTCGCCCTGACGGACTGCGGCCGGGACGCCTTCGACCAGTCCTACGACAAGCTGGCCGCCGACGCCCTGCGCTTCATCGCCGCGTCCGGGGGCGACGAGGCGGTCCTCGCCTTCGCCCGCGCCCGGATGGCCGCGGTGGGCGAGGCGTACCGCGCCGTGGTCGAGGCCGCGGAGCCCGAAGGGCGCACCGAGGCCCTGGCCAAGGCCCTGTCGGCCGACGGGTACGCTGCTATGGCGCGAAGCGCGCCGGGCCCGCAGCAGGGCGAGCAGCTGTGCCAGCACCACTGCCCGGTGGCGCATGTCGCCGAGCAGTTCCCACAGCTGTGCGAGGCGGAGACGGAATTCTTCTCCAGCCTCCTCGGGACCCATGTGCAGCGTCTGGCCACCCTCGCCCACGGCGATGGTGTGTGCACGACCTACGTGCCGAGAAGTGGCCACGCAGCACCCCCACAGACCACCCATTCAGCATCTGCAAGCACGGCCGGGAGGAACCCCGCATGACGCTCCCCACGGAGACTGCCCACCCTGAGCTCGAGGGTCTGGGTACGTACGAATTCGGCTGGGCCGACTCCGACGCGGCAGGCGCGGCGGCGAAGCGCGGCCTCTCCGAGGCTGTCGTCCGCGACATCTCGGAGAAGAAGAACGAGCCCGAGTGGATGCTGAAGCTGCGGCTCAAGGGCCTCAAGCTCTTCGGCAAGAAGCCCATGCCGAACTGGGGCTCCGACCTGTCGGGCATCGACTTCGACAACATCAAGTACTTCGTGCGGTCCACGGAGAAGCAGGCGGCCTCCTGGGAGGACCTGCCCGAGGACATCAAGAACACGTACGACAAGCTCGGCATCCCCGAGGCGGAGAAGCAGCGCCTCGTCGCCGGCGTCGCCGCGCAGTACGAGTCCGAGGTCGTCTACCACCAGATCAACGAGGAGCTGGAGGCGCAGGGTGTCATCTTCATGGACACCGACACCGCGCTGAAGGAGCACCCGGAGCTCTTCAAGGAGTACTTCGGCACCGTCATCCCCGTCGGTGACAACAAGTTCGCCTCGCTGAACTCGGCCGTGTGGTCCGGCGGCTCGTTCATCTACGTGCCCAAGGGCGTCCACGTGGACATCCCGCTCCAGGCCTACTTCCGTATCAACACGGAGAACATGGGCCAGTTCGAGCGGACGCTGATCATCGTCGACGAGGACGCCTACGTCCACTACGTCGAGGGCTGCACCGCCCCGATCTACTCCTCGGACTCGCTGCACAGCGCCGTGGTCGAGATCATCGTGAAGAAGGGCGGCCGCTGCCGCTACACGACCATCCAGAACTGGTCGAACAACGTCTACAACCTCGTCACCAAGCGGGCCGTGGCCTACGAGGGCGCGACCATGGAGTGGGTCGACGGCAACATCGGCTCCAAGGTCACCATGAAGTACCCGGCCGTCTACCTGATGGGCGAGCACGCCAAGGGCGAGACCCTGTCCATCGCCTTCGCGGGCGAGGGCCAGCACCAGGACGCCGGCGCCAAGATGGTCCACATGGCCCCGAACACCTCCTCCAACATCGTCTCCAAGTCGGTGGCGCGAGGCGGCGGCCGTACGTCCTACCGCGGTCTGATCGAGATCGGCGAGGGCGCGCCGGGCGCGAAGTCCAACGTGCTCTGCGACGCTCTGCTCGTCGACACGATCTCCCGCTCGGACACCTACCCCTACGTCGACGTCCGCGAGGACGACGTGTCGATGGGCCACGAGGCGACCGTCTCCAAGGTCTCCGAGGACCAGCTCTTCTACCTCATGAGCCGCGGACTCACCGAGTTCGAGGCCATGGCGATGATCGTGCGCGGCTTCGTCGAGCCGATCGCGAAGGAGCTGCCCATGGAGTACGCCCTGGAGCTCAACCGGCTGATCGAGCTGCAGATGGAGGGTTCGGTCGGCTAGGTCCTCGTCCGAGGACCACCGGGACGGCCGTTCGCGGCCGTCCCCGCACTCCCACCGAACCACCCCCCTTCTTGACTGAGAAAGCGAGCACTACGACAGCCATGGCTGAGGCTCAGAACACTCCGGTGGGCTCCACCACCGCCGGCTCCATCGCGGTGGCCGCCGAGTCGACCGTCGCCACCCGCATGAGCGCACCCCCGTCCTTCGACGTCGCGGACTTCCCCGTCCCGCACGGCCGCGAGGAGGAGTGGCGCTTCACGCCGCTGGAGCGGCTGCGCGGACTGCACGACGGCACCGCGGTCGCGAACGGCGGCGGCGTGAAGGTCGCCATCGAGGCCCCCGAGGGCGTCACCGTCGAGACCGTCGGCCGCGACGACTCCCGGCTCGGCAAGGCCGGCACCCCGGTGGACCGGGTCGCCGCCCAGGCGTACAGCTCCTTCGAGCAGGCCTCGATCGTCACGGTCGCCAAGGAAGCCGTGCTCACCGAGCCGGTCCGGATCGCCGTGCACGGCGAGGGCGGCGTCGCCTACGGCCACCAGCTCATCCAGCTGGGCGCCTTCGCCGAGGCCGTCGTCGTCATCGACCACACCGGTGACGCGGTGCTCGCCGCCAACGTCGACTACGTGCTGGGCGACGGCGCGAAGCTGACCGTCGTCTCCGTCCAGGACTGGGACGACACGGCCGTCCACGTCGGCCAGCACAACGCGCTGGTCGGCCGGGACGCCTCGTTCAAGTCGATCGTCGTCACCTTCGGCGGCGATGTCGTCCGCCTGCACCCCCGGGTGGCCTACGCGGCCCCCGGCGGCGAGGCGGAGCTCTTCGGCCTGTACTTCACCGACAAGGGCCAGCACCAGGAGCACCGCCTCCTGGTCGACCACAACACCCCGCACTGCAAGTCCAACGCGGTGTACAAGGGCGCCCTCCAGGGCGACGGCGCGCACGCCGTCTGGATCGGCGACGTCCTCATCCAGGCCGCGGCCGAGGGCACCGACACCTACGAGATGAACCGGAACCTCGTCCTCACCGACGGCGCCCGGGTCGACTCCGTGCCCAACCTGGAGATCGAGACCGGCGAGATCGTCGGCGCCGGCCACGCCTCGGCGACCGGCCGCTTCGACGACGAGCAGCTCTTCTACCTCCAGTCCCGCGGCATCCCGGCCGAGGAGGCCCGCCGTCTCGTCGTGCGCGGCTTCTTCGCCGAGCTGGTCCAGCAGATCGGTCTGCCGGACGTCGAGGCGCGCCTCATCGAGAAGATCGAGGCCGAGCTGAAGGCGTCCGTCTGATGTCCTTCGTCAAGGCCTGTGCGCTGAGCGAGCTGGAGGACGACACCCCCAAGCGGGTGGAGCTCGACGGCACGCCCGTCTCCGTCGTCCGCACCGAGGGCGAGGTGTTCGCGATCAACGACATCTGCTCGCACGCGAACGTGTCCCTCTCGGAGGGCGAGGTGGAGGACTGCTCGATCGAGTGCTGGCTGCACGGATCGTCGTTCGACCTCCGCACCGGCAAGCCGTCCGGCCTTCCCGCGACGCGCCCCGTCCCCGTATACCCCGTAAAGATCGAAGGGGACGATGTGCTCGTCTCCGTCACCCAGGAGTCCTGAGTCACCCATGGCAACGCTTGAAATCCGCGACCTGCACGTTTCCGTCGAGGCCGACAACGCCACGAAGGAGATCCTCAAGGGCGTCGACCTGACCGTGAAGCAGGGCGAGACCCACGCCATCATGGGCCCCAACGGGTCCGGCAAGTCCACCCTCGCGTACTCGCTCGCGGGTCACCCCAAGTACACGATCACCGGTGGCACGGTCACCCTGGACGGCGAGGACGTCCTGGAGATGTCCGTCGACGAGCGGGCCCGCGCCGGCCTGTTCCTCGCCATGCAGTACCCGGTCGAGATCCCCGGTGTCTCGGTCTCCAACTTCCTGCGCACCTCCGCCACCGCCATCCGCGGCGAGGCCCCCAAGCTGCGTACGTGGGTCAAGGAGGTCAAGGAGACGATGGCCGGGCTCCAGATGGACCCGTCCTTCGCCGAGCGCAACGTCAACGAGGGCTTCTCCGGCGGTGAGAAGAAGCGCCACGAGATCCTCCAGCTGGAGCTCCTCAAGCCGAAGATCGCCGTCCTGGACGAGACCGACTCCGGCCTGGACGTCGACGCGCTCAAGACCGTCTCCGAGGGCGTCAACCGGGTCCGCGAGTCCGGCGAGGTCGGCACCCTGCTGATCACGCACTACACCCGCATCCTGAAGTACATCAAGCCCGACTTCGTGCACGTCTTCGCCAACGGCCGTATCGCGGCCTCCGGCGGCGCCGAGCTGGCCGACCAGCTGGAGAACGAGGGCTACGAGGCCTACACGAAGGGTGGCGCTTCCGCGTGACTGACGCCCGACAGGGGCTCACCGGCCTCCTCGACACCGAGGCGATCCGCAAGGACTTCCCGATCCTGGACCGCACGGTCCACGACGGCAAGAAGATCGTTTACCTGGACTCCGCGGCGACCTCGCAGAAGCCGCGCCAGGTCCTCGACGCGCTCAACGCGTACTACGAGCGGCACAACGCGAACGTGCACCGCGGCGTCTACACGATCGCCGAGGAGGCAACCGCGCTGTACGAGGGCGCCCGCGACAAGGTCGCCGCCTTCATCAACGCACCCAGCCGCGACGAGGTGATCTTCACGAAGAACGCCTCGGAGTCGCTCAACCTCGTGGCGAACATGCTCGGCTGGGCGGATGAGCCCTATCGGGTGGACCGTGAGACCGAGATCGTCACCACGGAGATGGAGCACCACTCCAACATCGTGCCGTGGCAGCTGCTCTCGCAGCGCACCGGCGCGAAGCTGAAGTGGTTCGGCATCACCGACGACGGCCGGCTCGACCTGTCGAACATCGACGAGATCATCACCGAGAAGACGAAGATCGTCTCCTTCACGCTGGTCTCCAACATCCTGGGCACCGTCAACCCGGTCGAGCAGATCATCCGCCGCGCCCAGCAGGTCGGCGCGCTGGTCTGCATCGACGCCTCGCAGGCGGCCCCGCACATGGTGCTCGACGTGCAGGCGCTCCAGGCCGACTTCGTGGCCTTCACCGGTCACAAGATGGTCGGCCCGACGGGCATCGGCGTGCTGTGGGGACGGCAGGAGCTCCTGGAGGACCTGCCCCCGTTCCTCGGCGGCGGCGAGATGATCGAGACCGTGTCGATGCACTCCTCGACGTACGCGCCCGCGCCGCACAAGTTCGAGGCCGGTACGCCCCCGATCGCCCAGGCCGTCGGCCTCGGCGCGGCCGTGGACTACCTCTCCTCGATCGGCATGGAGAAGATCCACCAGCACGAGAAGGCGATCACCGAGTACGCGGTGAAGCGTCTCCTGGAGGTACCGGACCTGCGGATCATCGGCCCGGCGACGGCCGAGGACCGCGGGGCCACGATCTCCTTCACGCTCGGCGACATCCACCCGCACGACGTGGGCCAGGTGCTCGACGAGATGGGTATCTGCGTCCGGGTCGGCCACCACTGCGCGCGCCCGGTCTGCCTGCGGTACGGAATTCCCGCGACGACGCGAGCGTCGTTCTATCTGTACTCCACGCCCGCCGAGGTCGACGCCCTGGTGGACGGACTGGAGCACGTCCGGAACTTCTTCGGCTGAGGGTTGACTGGTGAAGCTTGAATCCATGTACCAGGAAGTGATCCTGGACCACTACAAGCACCCCCACGGGCGCGGCCTGCGGGACGGCGACGCCGAGGTGCACCACGTCAACCCGACGTGCGGCGACGAGATCACGCTCCGGGTGAAGTACGACGGCGAGACCATCGCCGACGTGAGCTACGAGGGCCAGGGCTGCTCCATCAGCCAGGCCAGCGCCTCCGTGCTGAACGAGCTGCTCGTCGGCAAGGAGCTGTCCCAGGCGCAGAAGATCCAGGACGCCTTCCTGGAGCTGATGCAGTCCAAGGGCCAGCTGGAGCCGGACGACGCGATGGAGGAGGTGCTGGAGGACGCCGTCGCGTTCGCCGGCGTCTCCAAGTACCCCGCCCGGGTCAAGTGCGCGCTGCTGAGCTGGATGGCGTGGAAGGACGCGACGGCCAAGGCGCTGTCCGAAGGGAAGACCGCATGAGCGACAACGAGACCGCGACCATGAAGCCGGCCTCCGAGGAGGAGGTCCGCGAGGCGCTGTACGACGTCGTCGACCCCGAGCTGGGCATCGACGTCGTCAACCTGGGCCTGATCTACGGCATCCACGTCGACGACGCCAACATCGCCACCCTCGACATGACCCTGACGTCCGCGGCCTGCCCGCTGACCGACGTCATCGAGGACCAGGCGAAGTCCGCCACGGACGGCATCGTCAACGAGCTCCGGATCAACTGGGTCTGGATGCCGCCGTGGGGTCCGGACAAGATCACCGACGACGGGCGCGAGCAGCTCCGCGCGCTGGGGTTCAACGTCTGACACGCTCCGCCGGGAGCGATGAACGGCCATGCCCGCCAGGCAGACTGGCGGGCATGGCCGTTTCCCTTTACCACATCGCCGTCGACGCTCACGACCTGCCGCTCATGGCCCGCTTCTGGAGCGCGGTGCTGGACTGGCAGGTGCTCTTCGAGCACGAGGAGGAGATTGTCATCGGCGCGCACGGGACCGCGCTGCCGGGCATGTGCTTCCTCCCCGTGCCGGAGGGGAAGACCGTCAAGAACCGGCTGCACATCGATCTGGCGCCGGACGACCAGGACGTCGAGGTCGAGCGGATCCTCGCGCTCGGCGCCCGTCGGACGGACGTCGGGCAGGGGCCGGACGCCACCTTCGTGGTGATGGCCGATCCGGAGGGCAACGAGTTCTGTGTGCTGCGCCCCAAGCGGACCCTGACCGACTGAGCCGGGCCGGCCCCCGCGTGCTCAGACGTGGGCGGGCGGCGGCGGGCCGTACTGCTCGGGCAGGGTCGTCGCCGCCGCCTCGGCCAGGACCGGGCCCAGGTTCTCCGTGCGCATCC
This sequence comes from Streptomyces sp. NBC_01116, assembly GCF_041435495.1. Lineage (NCBI taxonomy): Bacteria > Bacillati > Actinomycetota > Actinomycetes > Kitasatosporales > Streptomycetaceae > Streptomyces > Streptomyces sp. NBC_01116. The sequence continues at coordinate 1,807,716 of NZ_CP108644.1, read as the reverse complement.
GGAGGTCGACGTACAGCAGGCCGACCACCAGCGGCGGGAAGATCGCCGTGATCAGCTGGGAGATCATCTGGCTGAGGAAGGACAGCAGCATCACGCTGCCGATCACGGCGATGATCGTTCCGTTGCTCGGGTCGGCGTCCAGGTCCGCGGGATCGAACATGCCGGGAAGCGCGCCGGCCATCTGGAACGGCATCTGGATCATGAAGCCCATCATGGACGCCAGCGTGTAGGCGAGCAGTCCGACGCCGAAGACCCGCCACCACGTGCCGCGCACCAGCTGGGCCGAGCGGCGCAGGGCCGCTACCGGGCGCTGCTGCTCGAAGACCACCACCGTCGGGGCCAGCGAGAACCGCACCCAGAGCCAGACCGCCACCGGGCCCACGATCAGCACGCCGACGAGGCCGGTCACGATCAGGGGCACGACACCGTCCTCGTCGCCCAGCGAGATGGTGTAGATCATCAGTCCGGTGAAGCCGGCCAGGAAGAGCGCCATCGGGACGATCATGATCAGCCCGGTCAGGAACACCGTGCCGATGATCGACCAGACCCGCGACCACGCCCGCCTCCAGACCTCCCCGAAGCGGAGCGGGCGGCCGAGGACGGCCTCCTGGAGGACGACGGGGACCGCCGCCTGCACCACGGCCGACGCCAGCATGTAGATGATCAGGCCGACGATCATCAGCACGCCGAACGCGATGCCCAGCGGGACGAGTTCGGCGGCGTCGGGGGAGCCCGGGGAGTCGGACGTCAGCTCGTCCCAGTGGGTCGCGACGGCGGAGGCGGCTACCACCAGCGCGGCGATCATCACGAGCGTCGCCGCGCCGAACAGCGTCAGGGCGATTCCGATCAGCGGTTTCCAGTACCGCCCGAGCGTCGAGAAGGCGCCGCTGAGCATGTCCGAGACCCTCAGCGGCGCCAGGGGTATGACCCCCGGCTTGGGTGGTGCGGCCCACCCGCCGTTCCATCCCCCGCCCGGTCCCTGCGCGCCCCCGTGGAAGGGCCCCCCACCGTGAGGTGCGCCCCCGTACGGGCCGCCGCCCCACCCTGCGTCCTGCGCCACTGCGTCTCCGTCGTGTCGTCGGCCCGGATGCCGGGCCGTTGTGGTCGGTCGGCACACCGTAGCGCCCCCGACGTGGGCCGATGATATGTACGGGCGTACGCAACGTTGGGTACAGTCGTACACATGGGATACGCATACGGACTGCTGGCCGCCGCCATCGCGGCGGAGGTGGCCGGGACGACGGCCATGAAGTACAGCGAGGGCTTCACCCGGCTCTGGCCCTCGATCGGGACCGTGGTGGGCTACCTCATCGCCTTCACCCTGCTCGCGCAGACCCTCAAGACGCTCTCCGTGGGCACCGCCTACGCCATCTGGGCCGGCGTCGGCACCGCGGCCGTCGCCCTCATCGGGATCCTGTTCCTGGGGGAGTCCAGCGGCCTGGTCAAGATCACGGGGATCGCCCTGATCGTGGCCGGGGTCGTCGTCCTCAACCTGGGGGGCGCGCACTGATGGCCCGGCGGTACGACCCCGGGCGGCGGGCGCGGATCATCGACGCGGCGCTGCGCGTGATCGCGTCCGACGGCATCGACGGTCTCAGCCATCGCACCGTGGCGGCCGAGGCCGATGTGCCGCTCGGCTCGACCACGTACCACTTCGGCTCCCTCGACGAACTCCTGGTCGCCGCCCTGCGCCGCTGCAACGAGAACTTCGTGCAGGAACTGCGCGGCAGCGAGGCCCTGGCCGGAGGGACTGCCGGACCCGCCGGCTCCGCCGGTCTCGCGGAGGAGCTGACCCGGCTGCTGGGCCGGTGGTTCGCGGGCGAACGCGGGGCGATCGAGCTGGAGTACGAGCTGTACCTCGCGGCCCTGCGCCGCCCCGCCCTGCGCCCCGTCGCCGCCGAGTGGACGGAAGAAGCCGTCGAGCTGCTGTCCCGGCGCACCGACCCGGAGACCGCGCGGGCCCTCGTCGCGCTGATGGACGGCGTCTGCCTCCAGGTACTGCTCACCGGCGGCACGTTCGACGCGCCCTACACCCGCGAGATGCTGACCCGGATCGTGGGCCGCGGCAGCAGTCGCTGACGCTCACCGCGAGCCCCCGCGCCGTCCCCCTCACCGCCGTGTTCGGGGTAGCGCGGACGCCGCTCCGCCGGTACGTGACCCCTCACGCCAGGCACGGCAACGTCGGCGCGGCCCCCGCCGGTACCCGGCCCCCACCACCCTCGCCGTACGCACGGCCTCCTCGCGCCCCTGTCTCCACCACGGCGTACCCCGGGCGAAGGCTGTGGACCGCCCGGCGGTGCGCCCCGCCGGACAGCTCGCCCCTACCCGCTCCCGCGGCCCTGCCCCCCGCCGCGTGCGCTCGGCCCTGCCGCAGCACCGGGCCATCCAGTACCAGGCCGTCCAGTACCAGGGCCAGCTCCCACACCACCGAGTCCCACGTCCGCCGCTCCGCCAGCCGTCGGGCGGCGGTGAGACACGCCCGTTCGGCGTGGAACCACGCCCCCGCCGCACGCCGGTCGGCGGGCCGTTCCGGGGCCACCCCCGGCAGCGGCGACCCCAGCCACCCCGGCCGTGGCCTGTACGGGCCCAGCAGCCGACGGGCCGCCCACGCCGTGTGCGCGTAGTGGTCCAGCACCCGCCGCAGCGCCCGCTCGAACGGCCCCGCTTCCCGCAGTTCGGCCGAGAACACCCGTACCAGCCCGTGCATCCGGTACCGGCCGGGCCAGTGCTGCTCCAGCAGGTGGACCGCCTCCAGCTCCCGCAGCAGCGCCCGCGCCGACACCGGGGAACAGCCCAGCAGACTCCCCGCGGCGCCCAGCCCGATGTCCGGCCCCGGCGCCGCCGACAGCAACCGGAACGCCCCGGCCGCGGCATCGCTCAGTGCCCGGTACGACAGACGCAGCGCCGTCCGGACATCCGCCGATGGATCACCCGTGCCCAGAGCTGTCAGCCGGCCCGTCGGGTCCCGCAGCTCCTCGGCCAGGTCCGCCAGCGGGAAGCACGGCCGGGCCGCCGCCCGCGCCGCGACAACGCCGAGCGCCAGCGGCAGACCCGCGCACCGCTCCAGTACGGCCGCCGCCGACTCCGGCTCGGCCGCCAGCCGCGCCTCGCCCAACCGGTGCCCCAGGAGTTCCCGGGAGTCCGCCCGGGACAGGGTGGACAGCGACACCGCGTACGCCCCCTGGGTGACGGCGAGCCCCGTCAGCCGACGGCGGCTGGTGACCAGCACGGTGGCCCCCGCGCTCCCCGGCAGCAGGGCCGCGACCTGTTCGGCGTCGGCGGCGTCGTCCAGCACGATCAGCACCCGGCGATCCGCGACCAGGCTCCGGTACAGCCCGGCGAGCGCCTGCCGGCCCGCCGGAGCCGCCGCCGGGTCCTCGCCGAGACCGCACAGCAGCAGCCGGAGCGCCGCGGCGGGCGTCAGCGGACCGCCCGAGCGGGCGAACCCGCCCAGATCCACGTACAACTGCCCGTCGGGGAAACGGCAGAGGTTCCGGTGCGCCCAGTGCAGCGCCACCGAGGTCTTCCCCACCCCCGCACCGCCGCTGATGACACACACGGGCCCCGCGCCGGGGCCGCCGGGTCCCGCTCTGCCGGCCGTCTCGTCCGGCGACCGGCTCAGCGCCTCGTCCAGCAGCGCGAGCTCGGACGTACGCCCGGTGAAGTGCCGGGTCGCCGAGGGCAGTTCGCGCGGCACCGGGCCGATGCGCGGTCCACCGGGGAGCGGCCGGGAGTCCTCTCCCACGGGAGCTCCGGCCGTCGTGAAGGAGCCCGGCGCCGGCGAGCCCGGCCGCCCGGCCGGCCCGAGGGCCGCATCGCCTGCCAGCACCCGTTGATGCAGCCGCCGCAGCTCCGGCCCCGGGTCGCTGCCCAGTTCCTCCGCCAGCGCGCACCGCACCCGCTCGAAGCAGCGCAGCGCGTCCGCCGTCCGTCCGCTGCGAGTCAGCGCGATCATCAACTGGGCGGTCAGTCGCTCGTCCCAGGGGCGCTCGTCGTGGCAGGCGCCCAGTTCCGGTAAGAGCGCGCCGTGACGCCCCAGCCGCAGTGCCACATCGTTGCGGTCCAGGCGGCAGGCGTGCCGTTGCTCCGACAGCGAGACGCGCGCCGCGTTGAACCACGGGGTGTCCACCGCCGCGAACGGCTCGCCCCGCCACAGGGCGAGCGCCCGGTCGTACAGCTCCAGCGCCCCGCCGTCGTCGGCCGACCGCGCGCGGGCGACCAGATCGCGGAAGAGATGCACGTCCACCGTGCCCGGACCGGCCGGCACCGTGTACCCGCCGGTCCGCCGCACGATCGCGGGCGGCCCCGTACCAGCACCGTCCGGTACGACGGCGTCCGGCGCGGGTCGCTCCAGCGCCCGCCTCAGCCGTGACAGATAGGTGTGCACCGCCGCCGCGACCCGGCGCGGAGGCCGGTCGCCCCAGACCCGCTCCGCCAAGCCGTCCACCGGAACCACCCGGTCCGCGTCCATCAGCAGTGCCGCCAGCACGGTCCGCTGCCGGGCCGGGCCCAGATCCACCCGGCGTCCGTCCCGCCGGGCCTCGATCTCCCCGAGGACTCCGTACCAGATTGCCAACGCGCTCCGCCCGTCTGCCGAGTGCCGCCCCACCAGCCGCCGCCGGTTTCAGATCCGATCAAGATTCGTGCAAGAGCGCCCACGGAAGCTGACGGGGTCCAAGGCGCTCCCACGCAACCGGCCGGGAGCACACCGCGGGTCTCTCATTCACGAGAGGATTTTCCTGCATGAGCGGTTCCAGAACCCGCCCTGTTCTTCGGCCCCCGTCCGGACACCCCGGGCGGTCGGCCCCACCGGGCGTCGGTAGGAGAAGGCTCGCCGACAGGGCGACCCGGCTCCGCGACGGGGCCTGAACGGGCCCCCTTGAAAGGCCGCTGTCCGCCACACCCGGGCGGACACCGGTCGGCTTCCCCCGCGCCACCGCCGCGAGCGCCGCACCGGCCGGCCCGCCCCGGGCCGGCCGCTCACCCACGGACCGAAGGATCTGCCATGCGTGCCTGGTTCGAGAACCTCTCCGATGCCCTGATCGACCGCCTGGTCCCGAAGACCGAGGCTGCCGCCGCCACCCAGTGCTGGACCGAGGAGGTCTGCCAGCAGGGCCCGCTCCAGCTTTGCGGCTCCACCGGCCGCTGGGGCTACTTCATCTACCAGGTGTGCGCCGACGGCACCCGCACCTTCCGGGGCGTCCGCTGCGCCCGCTGCAACGGCTGACCTCACCCGGCCCCCTCCCACCGGCCGAAGTCGAAAGGATCTCCATGCGCGACTGGATCCGGAACCTGTCCGATTCGCTGGTAGAGCACCTGGTTCCCCGCACGGAGGCGGCTGCCGCCGTCGAGTGCTGGATCGAGGAAGTGTGCGGTTCGACGATGGTGCCGATGTGCCACCACACCGGCTTCAGGGCGGTCTTCGCCACTCAGGTCTGTTCCGACGGAACCCGGGTGTACCTGGGCAAGCGCTGCGCCAACTGCTGACGGCTCCCCCGGAGAGGTGACCTGACGGTGGCCTCCCGGGGCCGTGCCCCCGGATACGTGCCGCTCCCGGGCCACCGGCCCGGGAGCGGCACGCACCTCGCCCGGCGGCGCGGGACGAACCCCTTCCGTTGTCGGGACGCCCGCGATCGAACGCGCCCTCACCCACGGCACCCACGGCTGGACCGACCCGCACCGCACCGACCGTGCCGCGCTGTCGGCGCCCGTCGCGGTCGCCCCTCAGAAAGGACACCGTCGTGGAACTCGTCGTCTGGGCGGTCCGAGGCTGTCTGCTGCTGGTGTTCACGCGCTCTGTCCTCGGCAAGGTCCAGAACCCGGCCGCCTTCGCGGAGTTCACCGGCACCGTGCGAGCCCTGCGGCTCCCCGGGCCGTTGCCCGCCCGCCCTCTCGCCGCGCTGGTGGTGACCGCCGAGGCCGCCCTCGTACCCGCCTTCGCCCTGCCCGGCCTCCTCGCTCCGCCGACGGTACTCGTCGCCGGGCTCGCCATCGCCGCCGTACTGCTCGCCTCCTTCACCGCGCTTGCCGTCGTCGCCGCCCGCGACGGCCGTCCAACGCCCTGCCGCTGCTTCGGTCGTACGACGACTCCGCTCGGCGCGGTTCATGCCGTACGCAACTCCATCCTGCTGGCCGTGGCGGTCACCGGCCTCGTCGCCGCGGCCGTCCGCGGCCCGGACACGGGCGCCCCGGTGGCTGTGCTGACCGCCTCCCTCGCGGGCGCGGTTCTCGGCCTGCTCGTCACGGCCCTCGACGACCTCGCCGCGCTCTTCCGTCCCCTGCCCCGAAAGGAAACCCCGTGAGTCCGCTCGCCGCCGCCGTCCTCGCCGTCGGAGCCCTGGCCATGGTCGACCTCGTCCTCACCGTCGGAGTCGTCCGGCGGCTGCGGGAACACTCCGACCTGCTGCGACAGGTATCGGCACCGGCCGCCGCCCTGCCCGGAGGCATGTCCGGGATCGCGGCCGTCGGCACCCCTGTGCCCTCCTTCACCGGCGGCCCGTCCGACAGCCCCGTCACCGACCGGGACCTCACCGACGGGGCCCTCGTCGCGTTCTTCTCGCCCACCTGCGAGCCCTGTCGCGACAGACTGCCCGGCTTCGTCGCCCGGTACGCGGACCGGCCCGAGGAGGCCCGGCAGGTGCTCGCCGTCGTCGTCGACGAATCCCACAGCCCGCACGGAGCACGGGACCCGCACGGGCCGGGCATGCCGGGCGAGGACACCGGATCGATGGCCGCCGCCCTGGCCGCCGTGGTGCCGACCGTCCAGGAGTCCTATGACGGCCCGGTGACCACGGCGTTCGCCGCCAAGGCGTTTCCCAGCTGTGTACGGGTGGGAAACGGCCCTGACGGTGGTCTCGTGGTGACGGAGGTCGGCCGGTGGCCCCAGACCCCCGTCGCCGCCCGATGACCGGGCCCGTCCCCGCCGCCCGGACCGACGACCAACCCGGCCACTCCCCGCTCCGCGCGGTCCTGGCCGCCGCGGTCCGTCTGGCCGGCCGAGCGGCGCCCGCCACCCTGACGGGCTGGCTGCTGCTCACGGTGGCCGCGTCCGCCGCCCCGGTCGCCGCCGCCTGGACCCTCAAGACCGTGATCGACCGCCTGGTCACCGCCCCCTTTGCCGACGGCTCCCTCACCGGCCCGGTTCTGCTGCTGGTCGGATGCGGTGTCGTCCTCGCCGTCGTCCCCCAGTTCCTCCAGTACCTGCGGGCCCAGCTCGGCCGGGCGGTCGGACTGCGCGCCCAGATCGAACTCCACACCGCCGTCGACCGGTTCACAGGCATCGGCCCCTACGAGAACCCGCGCTTCCTGGACCGGCTGCGCATGGCCCGTCAGTACGGCGGCTCCGCGCCGGTCGACGCCGTCGGCAGCGCCATCGGCACCGTCGGCGCGGCGGTGACCCTGACCGGATTCCTCGGCGCGCTCACCCTGCTGGGCCCCTGGATGGCGGCGGCCGTCCTGACCTCGGGCGTCCTCGTCCTCGGCGCCGAGATCGCGCTCAGCCGTCGACGGGCCGCCCTCGTCTGGTCGGTGGGCCCGGTGGAGCGTCGGGAGCTGTTCTACAGCGCCTTGCTGACCGACCTGCGGGCCGCGAAGGAGATCCGGCTCTTCGGCCTCGGGCGCTTCCTCGGTGACCGGATGGTCGAGGAGCGCCGCACCTCGGATGCGGCGAAACGGGGCCTGGACCGTCAGGAGCTCGCCGTCCAGGCCGGGCTCGCGCTGCTCTCCGCCCTGGTCGCGGGGGCTGGACTGCTGTGGGCGGCCTCGGCCGCCCGCTCGGGTCAGATCACCGTCGGCGGGGTGACCGTCCTGGTCACCGCCCTGCCCGCGGTCCAGGCGGCGCTGGCGGGCCTCGCCGTCGAACTCGCCACGGGCCACCACGCCCTCCTGATGTTCCGCCACTTCCTCACCGTGACCGACGCCGGGCCCGACCTGCCCGTACCCGCCCGGCCGCGTCCCGTCCCGCCGCTGCGCCACTCGGTGGAGTTCCGCGATGTGTGGTTCCGCTACGGGGAGGACCAGCCCTGGGTGCTCCGGGGCGTCGACCTGGTCCTGCCCGCCGGACAGGCCGTGGGCCTCGTCGGTCTCAACGGCGCCGGGAAGTCCACGCTGGTGAAGCTGGTCTGCCGGTTCTACGATCCCGTCCGGGGACAGATCCTCTGGGACGGCGTCGACCTGCGCGAACTGTGCCCGCGTGAGCTGCGCCGCCGGATGGGGGCCACCTTCCAGGACTTCATGGAGTACGACCTGACCGCCCGCGAGAACATCGCCCTCGGCGACCTCACCGCGCTCCAGGACCGCGACCGGGTGGAGGAGGCCGCCCGTGTCGCGGGAATCCACCACCGGCTGACCGGCCTGCCCCACGGCTACGACACCCTGCTGAGCCGGATCTTCTTCAGCGAGCGGGACAAGGACGACGCCACGACCGGAGTCGTCCTGTCCGGCGGACAGTGGCAGCGGCTCGCCCTCGCCCGCTCCCTGATCCGGGACGACGCCGACCTCCTCGTCCTCGACGAGCCCGGCTCCGGTCTCGATCCCGAGGCGGAGTACGAGATCCACCGCCGGCTGCGACGCCACCGGGCGGGCCGGGCGGGGCTGCTCATCTCCCACCGCCTCAACACCCTGCGCGACGCGGACGTGATCGTGGTCCTGGAGGACGGCCGGATCGTCGAACGGGGACCGCACGCCGACCTGATGCGCCGTTCCGGGGTGTACGCCCGGTTGTTCACCCTCCAGGCCAGTGGGTACGCGCCCGACGCCGGTGCGCACGGCGCGGGGGCCTCCGTACCCACCACGTCGGCCACCGGCGCCGATGCCGGGCCGCGGCCGTCCGCCGACGTGGTGGCCGCAACCTCCCGGAGCGGAGGAGCCGCGTGATCGTGCGCCTCGCCCGCCGTCTGCTGCGGAACCGCCTGCTGGCCGTCACCGTCGCCGGCCCGAGCATGGAGCCCGCCCTCCGTGACGGGGACCGCGTCCTGGTCCGCCGCCGCGCGCGCCGGGTGGCCCGGGGAGACGTCGTCGTCCTCGAACCGCCTCCCGGCGCGCGTGACGAGGGGCTCACGCGGGAGGGCCTGATCATCAAACGGATCGCCGCCGGACCCGGCGACCCGGTTCCCGCGCACATGGCCGAGCGGCTGGACGTACCTCCCGGCTCGATCGTGCCACCCGGCCACTACCTGGTCCTGGGCGACAACCGGCCCGTGAGCATCGACTCCCGCCGCTTCGGCTATGTCCCCCGCACCCTGCTGACCGGCAGGGTGATACGCCCCCTGCGCCGGCACACCCCCGCGGTTCCGGCGGAACCTCCCGTCCTGGAGGTGAGACCGGTGATGGACGCGGGGTGACCGTTCGGGGACCGCTCCGGCCACCGCCGCGCCCTGCTCGCCACCGCCGCCGGCTGCCCGGACCGGGGGAGCGGGCGCGGGTGGCGGGGAAGGGGCCGCACGCTGAGACCGGTTCGCCCGAGCGGGCCCCGGCCGGTTAGGTTGCTGTTCATGACCGACACGACTTCCCAGGGTTCTGCCCGCACCACCGGCGCCGTCGCCGCCGGCCTCGCCACCGTCGCCGGTGACGGCACCGTCCTCGACACCTGGTTCCCCGCCCCCGAGCTGACCTCCGACCCCGGCCCGGCCGGCACGACGCGCCTCAGCCCGGACGAGGCCGTCAACCTGCTCGGCGAGGGCGCCGCCAAGGCCCTCGGCGTGGACGCCCGGCGCGGCGTCGAGGTCGTCGCCGTGTCCACGGTCATCTCCTCGCTCGACGACAAGCCGCTCGACGCGCACGACGCCTACCTGCGCCTGCACCTGCTCTCGCACCGGCTCGTCCGGCCGCACGGCCAGAACCTCGACGGCCTGTTCGGGCTGCTCGCCAACGTCGCCTGGACCTCGCTCGGCCCGGTTGCCGTCGACGACCTGGAGCGGGTGCGGCTCAACGCCCGCGCCGAGGGCCTGCACCTCCAGGTCACCTCGGTCGACAAGTTCCCCCGGATGACGGACTACGTCGCCCCCAAGGGCGTACGCATCGCCGACGCCGACCGCGTCCGGCTCGGCGCGCACCTCGCCGCCGGGACCACGGTCATGCACGAGGGCTTCGTCAACTTCAACGCCGGCACGCTCGGCACCTCCATGGTCGAGGGCCGGATCTCCGCGGGCGTCGTCGTCGGCGACGGCTCGGACATCGGCGGCGGCGCGTCCACCATGGGCACCCTCTCCGGCGGCGGCACGGAGCGCATCGTCATCGGCGAGCGCTGCCTGGTCGGCGCGGAGGCGGGCGTCGGGATCGCGCTCGGCGACGAGTGCGTCGTCGAGGCCGGTCTGTACGTCACCGCCGGCACCCGGGTCACGCTGCCGGACGGCCAGGTCGTCAAGGCCCGCGAGCTGTCCGGCGCCTCCAACATCCTCTTCCGCCGCAACTCGGTCACCGGCACCGTCGAGGCCCGCCCGAACAACGCGGTGTGGGGCGGCCTCAACGAGGTCCTGCACGCCCACAACTGACGCCTTCAACAGGCCGCGAGAAGTTCAGGCCGCCCAGAAGTCCGGGCCGCCGGAGGTTCAGGCCGCGAGGAGTTCCTCGTACGCCTTCCGCAGCCCGTCGGTCGCCCCGCGCCCGGCGGGCTGCAGCGGTTCCCGGACCGGTCCCGCGCCCAGGAGCGCCTTCGCGGTGACGGTCCCGGGGAGGCCGCTCGCCATCATCAGCTCGGTGAGGCGCACCGTGAGCCCGTTGAGCCGGGCCGCCTCGTCGGTGCGGCCCGCGTCGAACGCGTCCAGCGGCGCCCGCACCTGGCGCGGGGCCACGTTCGCGACGGTGCTGACGTATCCCGCGCCGCCCAGCGCGTACAGCGGCAGGTTCAGCTCCTCGCAGCCCGAGTAGTACGCCAGTGAGGTGCGGGCCAGCACCTTCGTCGAGCCGAGCAGGTCCAAGGAGCAGTCCTTCACCGCCACCACGCGCGGGTGCTCCGCCAGCCGCAGCAGGGTCTCCGGCTCGATCCGGGTGCCGGTGCGGCCGGGGATGTCGTACAGCATCAGCGGCAGGCCGGTGGAGTCCGCGACCCGCAGGAAGTACGCCTCGACGGCGGCCTGCGGCGGGCGGCTGTAGTACGGGCCGACCACCAGCAGCCCGTCCGCGCCCCCCTCCTCGGCCTCCCGCGCCAGGCGCAGGGTGTGCGCGGTGTCCGGGCTCCCGACGCCGGTGAGCAGCGGCACCCCGTCGCCGACCTCGGCCCGGACGGCCCGCAGCAGGGCGGACTTCTCGGCGTCCGTCGTGGTGGGGGACTCGCCCGTGGTGCCGCTGAGCACGATCCCGTCGCAGCCCTCCGCCACCAGGCGCGCGGCGTGCGCACGGGCGGCGTCGTGGTCCAGGGCCCCGGTGGCGGTGAAGGGCGTGATCATGGCGCAGAGCGTGCGGCCGAAGGGGCGCGGTGCGGTGGCGGTCATGCCCGAAGTGTCGGCTCCCGGAACCGTGCAGGTCCACTTAGAACTTCTTGCCGCGGCCGGCAAGGGATGCTGAAGAGTCCGGGGAGCGGCGGCTGCTTCCGGCACCGCTTCTGACATGATCGAACGCACGGACGACGGGCCGCGACGACGGGCCGCGACGAGGGGGCATGGTCATGGGCGTGGGCATGAGCAGGGGTGTGCGCGTACGGGGGCGGGTGCGGAGGCGGGCCGCCGCCGTGCTGCTGTCGGCGACGGTGACCGCGCTGACCGGCTGCTCCGGCTTCCTCGTCCCGGCCGGCGAGGGCGAAGTGCCGGACCCCGCCCCGTCCGCCTCCGCGCCCCGCTCCGGCCTCGTCCGCGCCGAGACGCTGCCCCCGACACCCGCGCCCGCCCACGGCGATCCGGCGCGGACCGGCCCGCCCTCCGCCCCGCCTCCGGAGGAGTGCCCCGCCTCCGGGGCCGTGGTGACCATGGGGGAGGTGCTGACCGCGATGATGAGCCGTGCGGTCGTCCTGACCCTGACCAACTGCGGCGCCAAGCCCTACCGGGTCGACGGCTACCCCTCGGTCCAGGCACTCGGCGAGGACGGCGAACGCCTCCCCGTGAAGGTCAACCCGGCCGGCTCGCAGTTCGGCCGCGACCACGGTCCCGCGGCGCTCACCCTGAAGCCGGGCGGCACCGCGCGGTCGATGCTCGCCTGGGTCTCCACGAAGGAGGGCGGCGAGCTCGTCATGGCCGACGCCCTGGAGCTGGCCGCCGCACCCGACGCCGGGGCGCGGGTCCACCCGCTGGTGGGCCACGACATCCGGTACATGGACGAGCTGAACATCACGGCCTGGCGGGCGGAGCTGCCCGAGTGACCGGCCGGGCGGGTCCTGTCCGGCCGGTCAGCCGTCGCCCACCGGCACGGTGTGGGTGACCCAGGCCGTGCCGGGCGGCCCGTCCGGCAGGACGTGCAGCAGAAAGGCCGCCGGCTCGTCCGGATAGCCGGGCACGCCCTCCCGCAGCGCCAGCCCGCTCTGCCGGTACGTACTCGGCGCGACGGCCACCGTGCTGCCCGCGAGGGACGCCGTGACCGGGCGGTGCACATGGCCCGCCAGCACCCGCACGACCCGGGGGTGCGCGGCGACCACCTCCGCCAGCGCGGGGCCGTCCGCCAGGCGCATCGCGTCCAGGAACGGAATGCCGACCGGAACCGGCGGGTGGTGCAGACAGACGAGGGCCGGTACGCCGGGGCGCCGGGAGAGGTCCCGGTCCAGCCGGGACAGCCGTTCGGGACCCAGGCGACCGCCCGGCGCACCGGCGACCCACGAGTCCAGGACCAGCACGGTGAACGCCGGGTGCTCCACGGTGTACGACGTCGGCGTCCCCCCGCCCAGGAAGCGCGTCCCGCCGAACGCGTCCACGAGAGCCTCCGGCACGTCGTGGTTGCCCGTCACCAGATGCAGCGGCAGCGCGAACGCGCCGACCTCCTCGCGCAGGGCCGCGTACTCACCCGGCTCACCGCGCTCGGTGAGGTCACCGGTGATCACGACGCAGTCCGGGCGCGGGTCCAGGGCGAGCACCCGGCGCAGGGCCGCCCGCAACCCGGCGGCGGGCGCCGCCGCCCCGGGACCGGTCGTGAGGTGCGGGTCGCTCAGATGCGCCACGGAGAGGGCCATGCCCCCACCCTTCCCCGGCCGTCTCCGGCCGCACCCGGGGCGCTCACGCCGTGGGCGAACGGGCGGCGCGGCACATCGCCCGGGAACGACCTTGACCTCAAGCGGACTTGAGGTGTGATCGTGGGGAGCACGACGCACCGACCGGCGCGCGTGACGAGGGGAACACCACCATGACCACGCACTTCACCGACCGCCCCGACCCGGCCCGCCCCGACGCGCGGATCGCCAAGGCCAGCACCTGGAACGTCGGTACACCGCAGCGGCGGCGAGAGGCCGTCGACGCCGTCCGGAAGGCATGGGAGAGCCGGGAATGGCCGCACCCCGGGCTGCTCTCCTACAGCGTCCACGAAGGGGAGGACGGCGTGACCCTGCTGCACTACTCCCAGTGGTCCGGCGAACAGGCCTACCAGGACTTCGTGCGGCAGGGGCGCGACGTCCGCAACGCGGAGATCGACGCCGCCGTCCCCGGCATCGAACGCCTCGGACCGCACACGTACGAGCTGTACCGCTCCGGCCTCCGGGCCGAGGGCGACACCAGGGAGACCGGCTGCGTCGTCATCGTGGACGTCGAGTTCGACGGGCCCGACCCGGCCCGCCAACGCGACTGGGTGGACACGGTGTTCGAGGCGCTCGGCGAAGAGGCCGGACTGCCCGCCGGCGGCATCGCCGCGCACTTCCACGTCAGCACCGACGGCGCCCGGGTCCTCAACTACGCCGAGTGGGAGAGCGCCGAGCACCACATCGCGGCCCTCGCCGCACCGGGAGAGGGCGTCGGCTCCCCGTCCCCGCTCTGGGAACGCGTCCAGAAGTACCCGGGCATGACCGGCGGCGGCGTGCACCGCTACACACCCGCGCTCAGCATGGAGCCGGGCGCGGGCGCATAGGGGCGCGCCGGGCGGTATGCGGCGAAGCGGCGGGCGGCACGCGCCGCATTGCGTCTAGGCTTGGGCGGCTGAACCGCGTACGCACTCCGTACGCCCCGAGCACGCACCGAGGAGAACCCCCGATGTCCGCAGAGCGCCCCTCCCTGCCGCCGGTGCGGCTGAACTCCGAGGCCGAACTGGCACGGGACGCGCTCGCCGCTCCGCTGTTCGTCCGCGCCGTCAGGCTCGCCCGGTGGGCGGGGCCGGACAGCCGGGTCGGGGCCGGCGGCGAACTGGCCGAGGACCAGCTGCCGGCGGCCGCCGAGCACCTCGCCCTCCCGGCCGACGAGGACGGCGCCGCGTACGCCAGCGAGGCGTGGCGGCTCGCCGTGGACACCGGCCTCCTCGACGTCACCGACCCCGAGGAGGGCGAGGGCGGCGAGGGCACGGACGGCGACGCCGAGGGCACCGTCACCGCGGGCGAGAACCTGGCCCTGCTCACCGGCGGCTCCCCGCAGGACGTCCTGTCCATCTGGCTGGACGGCCTGGACGCCGTGCACGCCGATGCCACCGCTCCCGTCCTGGACGACTTCGCGGACCTCGTCGGCGAGGACGGCTCGATCGACTTCGACGCCCTGGACTGGGACCCGGAGGCCGAGGCGGAGTTCCTCGACGGCGTCCTCGGCAACCTCTACCTGCTCACCCTCGCGGACAACGGCGCGGGCGAAGGGCCGGTCCCGCTGCCCGCCCTCGCCGCGTCGATGATCGTCCCCGACGACATGGGCGAGCCCACCGACGACATCCTGGAGCAGGTGTCCGAGGCGATGATGCGCCTCGACGACCAGTTCCGGCTCCTCGAACCCATCGGGATCGTCGAGTACCACCCGGTCGACGAGGCGCTGCTGGTCGAGGAGGGCGAAGCCGCGGACGCCTCCGCGGCCGGCGCCGACGACGAGGACGTCACCCGGTACGGCATGGTCAAGCTCACCCCCCTCGGCCTGTACGGCGTCCGGGCCCGGATGCTGGAGGCCGGGGTGGACGCCCCCGCCGTCGGCGACCTCGCGGGCAAGGGCGCCGACGTCCTCCTCGACGGCATCGCCCACTACCCGGAGTCCGCCGCCCGCGCCGAGGTCAAGCTCTGGCTCGCGGGCCACGGCGCGGAGGGCGCGGCGGCCGCGGCGGCCGAGCTGCTGGCCGCGGCGCGCGGCACGGACGAGGGCGCGCCGCTGCGCCGCCTCCACTGCCAGCAGGCCCTCGCCCTGGCCGGCCCCGAGGCGGAGCCCGCCGTACGCGCGGTGCTCGGCGACCCGGAGCTGGGCGGCCTGGCCCGCGTCTGGCTCGCGGAGCGCGGCGCGGCCGACGTGCCCGCCCCGCCGGAGGACATGATCTTCTGGCTGGCCATCGACACGATCGCCGCCCAACTGGACGCGGAGGGCGAGCTGGACGAGCTCCAGGGCCTGGTCGAGGGGCTCTCGGCCCAGCACAGCGGCTTCTTCGACGAGGTCTGGCGCGTCGACCACCCGGCCACCGCAGAGGTCCTGGAGGCCATGGGCCGGCTGCACAGCGACAAGAAGGCCGCCAAGGACGCCCGCAAGGCCGCGTTCAAGGCCCGCTCGCGCGCGGGCGGTTGAGAGCCCGCACGCAGGGCTCGGAGCGGCGTTCGGCTGCGGGACTCCGCTCCTGTCCCGCACGGGGGCCGGCCGCGGCCGTACGGTGTCGGGGCCGGCGAAAACCCGGCGCGTGCGACCGGGCCGTTCCCTAAGGTCATGGACATGCACCTCCCGGTGCGAAGGCGGCGGCTCCTTCCCTTCAACGGAATGTGCCGCAGCCACTGGTGATCTCGGGAGGCGCGAGCGCCGGGGTGCCCGGTGCGCAGGCGACGCGTGCTTGTCGTCACCGACGAGCAGACCGCGTACACGCGCCGTGGCGACGCGACCCGGAGCGTTCCGGACACGGTGCCCGTCTACACCTGGAATCTGGCCGGATACCGGCTCGGTCACGCCCCGTCCGGCGAGGGAAACCGCCACACGTTCGGGGGGCTTTCCGACGCGGCGTTCCGCATGGTTCCGCTGCTGGAGGCGGGAGGAAGCGCTGACTGGCCGTGGTGAGCGCTGATTACGAATCCGGCACGTCTGGGGCCCCGGGCACCGGCGGGCATGGCGTCGGGCCTTCACAGGGCGCATACTCGACGTAATGAAACAGTCAGCCGGATCCCGGCGTCACCTGCCTTCCAGTCCCTTCAACCGCCCGGCCCAGGAGGCCCCACCGGTCGAATGCTTCGATGTGGGCGACAGGGTGTCGCACGACCAGTTCGGGCTCGGCAGGATTCTTGCTGTCGAGGGCGACAACGACGCAGTCCTCATCGACTTCTCGGGGCGACAGGGAAGGATCCTGAGCCCGTACTCCAAGTTGACCAAGCTCTGAGACGCGAGACGAGCACGAGCAGCGTCCGTCTTCTCCGGATCCGGGGCGCCTGAAGCACTTCAGGCGCCCCGGACTCCGTTGCGGCCCTCCGGGGGAGGGCCCACGGCGGCTACAGGGACTTGGCGGCGGGCTTCACCATGCCCCGCACGGTGCGCGACTTCACGAACTCGCCCATCGCGGTCATCTCCCACTCGCCGGTGAACTGCTTGATGAGCTTGGCCATCATCACACCGGTCTGCGGCTCGGCGCCGGTGAGGTCGAAGCGGACCAGCTCCTCGCCGGAGGCGTCGTCGATCAGCCGGCAGTAGGCCTTGGCCACCTCGTTGAACTTCTGGCCGGTGAACGAGTTCACCGTGAAGACCAGGCCGGTCGCCTCGGCGGGGATCCGGCCGAGGTCCACCATGATCACCTCGTCGTCGCCCGCGCCCTCACCCGTGAGGTTGTCGCCGGAGTGCTTGATCGCCCCGTTCAGGATGGTCAGCTTGCCGAAGTAGCAGCTGTCCAGGTGGTTGCGGTTGGGACCGTAGGCGATCACCGACGCGTCCAGGTCGATGTCCTTGCCGCGGAACGCGGGCTCCCAGCCCAGGCCCATCCTGACCCGCGAGAGCAGCGGGGCGCCGCCCTTGACGAGGGACACGGTCTGGTTCTTCTGGAGGTTGACCCGGCCCTTGTCCAGGTTGATCTTCCCGGAGCCCGCGGGCGCGGCGGGGGCCGCCGGGGGAGCGGGCGGGGCGGCCGGAGCCGGCGGGGCGATGCGCGGGTCGACGGGGGCCGCGACCGGAGCGGCGGGAGCGGCGGCGACCGGGGCGGGGGCCACCGGCGCCGGAGGGGCGGCCGGGGCCGCGGGCTCCTCGACCGAGACGCCGAAGTCCGTGGCGATCCCGGCCAGCCCGTTCGCGTAACCCTGGCCGACCGCGCGGGCCTTCCAGGCCCCGTTGCGCAGGTAGATCTCGATGACCACGAGCGCCGTCTCGGCGCCCAGCTGCGGCGGGGTGAAGGTGGCGAGCGCGCTGCCGTCGTCCGCGTTGCGCACGGTGGCGGTGGGCTCGACGCCCTGGAAGGTCTGGCCCTCGGCGTCCGGGCTCGCGGTGACGACGATCTTCTCGATGCCCGGCGGGACGGCCGCGGTGTCCACCACGATCGCGTCGGGCGCGGAGCCCCCGCCGGAGCGGTAGGTCACGCCGGGGCCCGAGGGCTGGTTGTAGAAGATGAAGTCGTCGTCGGAGCGCACCTTGCCGTCGGCGGTGAGCAGCAGGCCCGAGACGTCGAGCCGCACCGGAGCGGCGACGTCCACCGCCACGCGGGCGGCGGAGAGAGGGATGTTCGAGCCGGGGGTCATTGCGGTCATGCACGGGGTAACGAACGACCCGGCTTTGCCGTTCCCTTACCTTCGGCCGTCCGGAGCAGGGCCGCGGACGTGCTCTCAGCGGCGGTTGCGCGGGTGGTCGCGGGCGGTGCGCTCGTTGCCGTGCTTGTACGCGCCGGTCCAGCGCGCCATCACCAACTGGGCGTCGCCCGAGCCCACCTCGGCCAGGAACTTCTCCGCCCGGCCGCCGCGCAGGGTGCCCGCGGCCCGGCCGTGGTGGGTGATGGTGACGCTCTGGTCGCCGTGCTGTTCGTACTGGAATCCGGAAGGTCTCGGCATGGCCCGTATCCTGCCCGCCCCGCCGCGCCCGCGTCGCCCGGATTTCCGCCGCCCGGCCCCGCCACGACGCCCGCCCGCCCCCGTCGCTGCTCCCGCCCCCCTCGTCGCCGCGCCCGCCCGCCGTCCTCCCCGCCGGCTCGGCGCGGCTCAGTGCGGCCAGATCGGCGGGTCGGTCGCGAAGTGGCCGCCCACGCGGGCGTGCGCCGGGTTGTCCGGGTCCAGTTCGCCCTGCTCGGCGACGAGCTTCGCCGCGTAGGGCTCCGAGTCGTCCAGCGGCCGGTAGCCCAGCGCCCGCGCCGGGGCCAGGTCCCACCACAGACGGGTGTTGGCGGAGGAGCCGTAGACGACGGTGTGCCCGACGTCCTCGGCGGTCAGGGCCGCGTGGAACAGCCGTGCGCCGTCGCCGGGGCTCATCCAGACCGACAGCATCCGTACCGACGTGGGCTCGGGGAAGCAGGACCCGATGCGCACGGAGACCGTCTCCAGCCCGTGCCGGTCCCAGTAGAGCTGGGCCAGGTCCTCGCCGAAGCACTTCGAGAGCCCGTAGAAGGTGTCGGGGCGGCGCGGCGCGTCCAGGGGGATCGGCGGATCGCCCGGAGCCGGGCGCGGGGTGTGACCGATGACGTGGTTGGAGGAGGCGGCCACGATGCGCCGGACGCCCTCCTCGCGGGCGGCCTCGTAGAGGCGGTGCGTGCCCTGGATGTTGGCGCGGAGGATCTTGTCGAACGTGGACTCCAGCGAGATGCCCGCCAGATGGATGACCGCGTCCACCCCGCGCACGGCCTCACGCAGCGCCTCCCGGTCGTTCAGGTCGGCGGTGATCGCCCCGGGCTCGCCCTCCACCGGTACCAGGTCGAAGAGCCGCAGGTCGTATCCGTACGCGGGCAGCAGCCCCCGCATCAGGGTGCCGAGGCCGCCTGCGGCACCGGTGAGCAGGACGGTACGGGGAGCGGTCATACGGGGATCTCCTCGGGGCGTACGCGGGCGCTGTGCGCAATCCTGGCTGGCATTCACATGCGTGGACAAGCTAAGGAGCGGAGATGGGGTGCGTCAAGGGCTCGCGGCTGCCTTGACCTGCCGTCGGAGGCTGCCTTAGCGTTGCGATGTTCAGAAATATGGACACCGATCAGAATTGTGCACGCCTGTATCTGTTCAGGGAGCGCCCGTGACCTCAGCCCCCCTTGCCGCCCGGCTCAGCGAAGTCGCCGGGCCGCTCTTCTTCCCCGTGACCGCGTTCGGGCCGGACGGCACCGTCGACCTCGCCGTCTTCCGCGCCCATGTGCGGGCGGGGATCGACGCCGGAGCCGCCGCGGTCTTCGCCTGCTGTGGCACGGGCGAGTTCCACGCGCTGACCCCCGAGGAGTTCCGCCTCGCGGTCGCCGCCGCCGTCGAGGAGAGCGCCGGACAGGTCCCCGTCCTCGCGGGAACCGGCTACGGGACGGCGCTCGCCGTCCAGTACGCGCGCACCGCCGAGGAGGCCGGTGCGGACGGACTCCTCGCCATGCCGCCCTACCTCGTCGTCGCCGACCAGGAGGGTCTGCTGAAGCACTACGCGGCGCTCGCGGCGGCCACCGGCCTGCAGACGATCGTCTACCAGCGCGACAACGCGATCTTCACCCCCGAAACGGTCGTCGCCCTGGCCCGCACGCCCGGCATCATCGGGCTCAAGGACGGACACGGCGACCTCGACCTCATGCAGCGCATCGTCAGCGCGGTCCGCACCCACCGGCCCGACGGCGGCTTCCTCTACTTCAACGGGCTGCCCACCGCCGAACTCACCGGCCCCGCCTACCGGGGCATCGGCGTCACCCTCTACTCCTCCGCCGTCTTCGCCTTCGCCCCGGACATCGCCCTCGCCTTCTACCGGGCCCTGGACTCCGGCGACGACGCGCTGGCCGACGGGCTGCTCGACCACTTCTACCGGCCGCTCGTCGAACTGCGCGCCAAGGGCCGCGGATACGCCGTCTCCCTGGTCAAGGCCGGGGTCCGGCTCCAGGGCCTGGAAGTCGGCGAGGTCCGCACCCCGCTCACCGAACCGCCCGGCGCGCACATCAAGGACCTCATCGAGATCATCGCGAGCGGCCGCGCCCTGCTGGCGGAGCACACCTCCGCGGGAGGCGGGGCGTGAAGGCGGGCGCGTTCCTCTACCCGTGGGACGTCGTCGGGGACCCGGACGCCGCCGCCCGGATCGCGGACCTCGGCGTACGGCAGGTCACCCTGGCCTCCGCCTACCACTCCACCCGGGCCCTGACCCCACGCCACCCCGCCCACCGCGTCGTCACCGCGGAGTACGCCGCCGTCCTCTATCCGCCGGACCCGGACCGCTGGGCGGGGCGGGCCCTCGCCCCGTACCGCCAGAGCTGGACGGCCGGCGACGATCCGTACGGGGAGGCCGCGGGAGCCCTGGCCGCCGCCGGCCTGGAGGTGCACAGCTGGGTGGTCCTCGCGCACAGCTCGCGGCTCGGCGCGGAGCATCCGGACACCTCGGTGGTCAACGCCTACGGGGACCGCTACCCCTGGGCCCCCTGCATCGCCCGCCCCGCCGTGCGCGCGTACCTCGTGGACCTGGCGGCGGAGGCCGCCGCCCGGCCCGGCACGCACGGGACCGAGCTGGAGTCCTGCGGCTGGTACGGCTTCGCCCATCCGCACGCCCACGACAAGGTCGCCGGCGTGGTCCTCGGCGAGGCGGCGCAGTACCTGATGTCGCTGTGCTTCTGCCCGGAGTGCCGCGCGGGGTACGGGGAGGAGGGGGCCGACCCCGGCGGCCTGTCCGCCGCCGTCCGCCTCGCCCTGGAACCGGCCTGGTCCGGCGGAGGCTCCCCGGAGGCCGGCCGGGACGGCATCGCGGAGCTGCTCGGACCCGGACGCGCGGACGCGACCCTGCGGTGGCGCGGCCGGGTCGCCCGCGCGTTCCAGGAGGCCGCCGTCGCGGCGGTACGGGCGGCGGCCCCGCCCGGTTTCCAGGTGCTGCTGCACGCCGACCCCGTCCCGTACCGCACCGGGGCCAACGCCGGCGTCGGGACGGACCACGTCCTGGCCGTGGCCGACGGCGTGGTGCTGCCCTGCACCGGACCCGACAGCGCCCGGGAAGCGGTCCTCGGGCCGTTCGCCGGCCGGGGCGGTGTGCGCGCCGCCACCTTCGGGATCGTCACCGGGATGGGCGGAAGCCCCCGCACCCTGGAGCGCGACGCGGCGCACGCCGCCTCGCTCGGCGCGGACCAACTGCGCCTGTACCACGCGGGACTCGCCTCGGGCCCGGACCTGGAGGCGGTCGCCGCGGCGCTCTCACGGCTGGGGTGAGGCGGGGCCGGGCGCCTCCTCGGGTCCGGGCGCCTCCGCGGGTCCGGACGCCGACGCGGGTGCGGTGCGGCGCCGTGCCGTCC
Source organism: Streptomyces sp. NBC_01116 (assembly GCF_041435495.1). NCBI lineage: Bacteria > Bacillati > Actinomycetota > Actinomycetes > Kitasatosporales > Streptomycetaceae > Streptomyces > Streptomyces sp. NBC_01116. Next base: position 1,786,311 of record NZ_CP108644.1, on the reverse strand, counting down.
CCGCCGCCAGCAGGGCCGCGGCCACCAGCCCCGCCGCCCCGCAGACCGCTGTCAGCACCCGCACGTCCACCACCGCGACGAGCCCCGCTCCCACCGCCAGGGCCACCGCGTTGGGCGCCGTCATCAGCGAGCCCGCCGTCGCCGCCGTCCGCCCCAGCACCGCGTCCGGCGTCTCCCGCTGCACCGCGGTCATCGTCGCGATCAGCACGCACGGCAGACCGAACCCGATCGCCGCGCTCGCCGCCAGGGCCACCCCGTCGTGCGGCAGCGACCGCGCGCCCACCGCCAGCGCGAACAACGCCGTCCCGCCCGCCGCGAACACCCGCTCCGGCAGCCGCCGCAGCAGCGGCCCCACCAGCAGTCCCACCGCCACGGAACCGGCGCCCTGCACCGCGTACAGGACCCCCGCGTACTCCGGCGTCCGGCCCAGCACGTCATCGACGTAACCGAACGTCACGGCCCCGTTCACCCCCGCCAGCAGCATCGTCGCCGCCCCCGCCGTCACCAGCGGGCGCAGCACGGCCGAGGCGCGTATCCGCCGCAACCCGGCGAGGAGTTCACCGCGCCACGCCCCCACCGGGGGCCGCGGGGCCTCCCGTACCCGGAGCCGGGCGAAGACCAGGGCGGCCAGGGCGCACGTCGCCGCGTCCACCAGCGCCACGGCCGGGCCGCCGAACCGCGCGTACAACCCGGCGCCCGCCAGCGGGGCGACCAGCTTCATGCCCTCGTTGGCCGTCGTCCGCAGTCCGTTGAAGTCCGCCAGCAGCGAGGCGTGGACGGTCCCCGCGACGAGCGCCGACTCCGCCGCGTCGAGCAGCACGCCGCTCGCCCCGTAGAGGACCAGCACCACGAAGACCAGCCAGACGGTGCGGTCCGAGTCCACCAGGACCAGCGTGGCCAGCAGAGCGGCCATCGCCAGGTTGACCCGGACCAGCAGCTTCTTCCGGTCCATCCGGTCCGCGAGCGCGCCGAGCGCGGGCCCGGCCAGCACCGGGGCCCACATCGCGCACACCGTCAGCGCCGCCAGACTGTCCGACCCGGTCAGCGACTTGACCCAGATCCCCGCCGTGAGCCACATCGCGGACGTACCGAACCCGGAGACGACCACCCCCGCCAGATACCGCCCCGCCGTCGGGTCCCGCAGGACCCGCACCACCGCCGGACCGCCCATTGCCGCCCCGCCCTCTCCGCCTCGTGCTCCGCACCCCGTCCGTGCGGGCCGTGCGGCTCATGCTGCGGAGTAAGGCGGTGCGGCGGCATCGGGCGGATGCCCTAGGGTCTGTCGTCAAATGCCACGCCCACATCAGGAGTGATGCGAGGGCGACGGCTGCTTCGTAGGACTGGGCGATTTTGTCGTAGCGGGTAGCGATGCCACGCCACTGCTTCAGCCGGTTGAAGCACCGTTCCACGAGGTTGCGGCGCTTGTAGACCTCACGGGCGCTCCGTTGATGACTGTCAGGCCGTCTTCCGGCATGCTGGCGTGACAAGTACATTCTGCAGAATGGCGGCGAATCCGACATCGGGCGCCCCGCTCCCAGGAGCCTTCCGTCCTGGCTCGGGCGTGACAGCGCGAGCGCGAGGGCCACCACCAGGCAGGCGAGGACCGAGTGGCCGTCGCCCCGTGTCGCGATGCCGCACACAGAGGCATTGTGAAGAACCGTGCGCCGAGTCCTCGGCTTCGGCGGTCATGCGGCGGGTCGGCCTCCTCACCAGCTGACACACCCTCACGATCGGGAGACATCGATGACCAATGACCCGTCCCCCCACCACACCGTCCCGTCGTCACAGGACGCCGGACGACTCCATGACGAGCAGACCGAGGCCGCGGACGGCGCCGCCGTCGACGGGAACATCCACGTCGGCTACTGGGACAACGCCGCGGACGACCGCTCCCTCGACGAAGCCACTGACCGGCTCACCGACCGCGTGGCGGCTCGGCTGGCCGCCGCACCCGGCCGGCGCCTGCTGGACGTCGGCTGCGGAACCGGACGGCCCGCCCTGCGCATCGCCCGGGCCACCGGCGCAAGAGTGGCGGGAATCTCGGTCAGCAACGAGGACATCGACCTCGCCCGGACCCGCGCGCACGCTGCCGCCCTCGCCGACCGGGTGGACTTCCGGTACGCGGACGCCTGCGCACTGCCCTTCGACGCCGCCTCCTTCGACGGCGCTTGGGCGATCGAGTCCATGATGCACATCCTCGACCGGACCGCAGCCCTCACCGAGATCGCCAGGACCTTGCGACCCGGAAGCCCGCTGGTCATCACCGATGTGCTGCTCCGCTCGCCGGTAACCGGGGACGACGCGGAGACAGTCCGCCGGACGTGCCGGGCGTTCGGGTCCCCCGGCTTCCCCCAACCGGCGGAGCTCCGTACGGCCCTCGACCACGCCGGTCTGGAGGTGGTGGAGTTCAACGACATCGGAGAGCACGTCCAGCGCACCTACCAGGCGTTCGCCGATGCCTTCGCCGATGTCGCACCCTCCGCCGACGACCCCCATTACGAGTTCTTCAACTCCACGCGCACACTTCCCCAGTTCGGTGCGCTCCCGCAGGTCGGCTACGTCTTCCTGGTCGCCCGCCGTCTGTGAACCAAGCACACGCCTGTCGGGGGCCCGTGGCGGCACCACAAGCCCCCGACAGGCGTGTGGGCCGGCGTTCGTGGCCGACGGGAAGCGTCACCGGGACCAGGAAAGTGGAAAATCCGGCCGACATGTTCGACCGTGCAACGGTCGGCGATGGCAAGAAAAAGTGTCCGCTCAAAGCGAAGTGCACCTATGAAACGTTTCACGCACCGAGCGGGCAGACCGAGACGACAGCGGCCGCGGTTCGGTGCAGACTCCGGAAACCTACGCCCGGCAGGATATGCAGCACCCCGTAATGTCACACCCGCAGCATATGAATTGATGCCGCGTCAAGGAAAAAATGAGGCGTCCGAAGACGCATTCGAACGCGTGTGCAGCGCAGGGTTCCAGGTAATATTCAGGGCGGAGAATCAGGCCCGGCGTAGAGCATGATCCGCCGACAGGTCGGGCAACTCGATTTTCTATTCGAACCGTTCGAATCCTTTTCCATTCTACCCGAAGCTTGGCGCACGAAATCTCTTACGTGCAGGTGAAACGAGGGAAGAAAATGGCTGGCATGTTCCCCGGGAGATGGGAGTGGCTGCAGGTGCGGCTGGGGCCCCGACCCTCACTCGGTTCCTCCAGTAGTCCTCGCCGGCCGCTGCCGCGGATTCACCGACCGTGCGATCTCCCGAGCCCGGTGGACGGCTGACGTGACCGGGGCGACCGAACCCCGACGCGTGGTGGGCGCGCTGATCCGCGACCCGCACGACCGGATCTTCGTCCAGCGCCGCTCGGCCGAGCGGCGCCTCTTCCCCGGGTGCTGGGACGTCGTCGGCGGAGCCGTGGAGGAAGGCGAGTCCCTCCTGGACGCGCTGGGCAGGGAGATCGCGGAGGAGACCGGCTGGCGGCTGCGCCGCGTTGTGGCCCTGGTGGTCCATGAGGAGTGGGTGGCTGACGGACTGCGGCACGTCGAGTCGGACTACGTCGTCGACGTGGACGGGGACCTCTCCTCGCCCGCACTCGAACGAGACAAGCACACCGAGTTCACCTGGATCGCAGCCGATGAAGTATCGCTGCTCGACGAGAACGCGCGGGGCAGCGGAAGCAACTTCATCAAGGGCGTGGTGACCGCAGGACACGCCTGGCTCTCCAATTCTTCCGGGAAGCGCGGAAGGTTCCTCTGAACCCGCTGCCACAAGAGTCCCATCGGTGTCTCCACGATCCTTTCTGGATGCCCACGTCATCCTCAGATCTTCTGCGAGGGGATATTCCGCATGCCCGGTGACAGGTTGAAGAACGTGCGCCCGCGACCGCGAGTACTGGTGGTCGGATTTGCTGGACATCAGGGAAAGGAGTATCTGCCGGTCGTTCAGGAGAATGCAGAATTGGTCGGCGGCGTGGACCCGGCTCCGGCGGCCTCGTCGCTTGCCGAAAAATGGGGCTTCCCGCATTACGACGCCCTCGGCGAGGCGCTTGAGAAGGTAGAATTCGATGTCGCAGTGGTTACCGTGCCGCACAGTGACCACTTCCCAGTCTGTGTGAAACTCCTGGCGCACGGCAGGCACGTCATCAAGGAGAAGCCGTTCGCCGTCACAGAACAAGAGGCCCGGCAACTGGTATCCCTGGCACAACGGGCTGACCGCAGCGTCTTCACGCTGCTGCAACGGAATTTCCACCCCGCGTTCCAGTTCGCCCAGGAGAACCTCGCGCGGATCGGGCAGCCCTACTGGTTCTCCTACGACTACCACTTGAACCTGGCCCATCCGACCACGGGTTGGCGCGCCTTGCGGGAGCAGGCGATGGGCGGGGTGCTCCTCGACATGGGCTACCACCTCATCGATGTGCTCTGCGGAATGTTCCCTGAACCTCCTCGGGTGCACTCCGCCTTCGTGCACCAGTACCAGGAGATGCGGGATCGTCGGCTGGAGGATCTCGTCAGCCTCATGTGCGGTTATTCCTCGACGGGGTTGACGGGCTCGCTGCGCATCTCCCGCCACAGCCACGAGAAGATCGAGCACCTCTGCGTGCTCGGTACGGAGGGCGCCTTGAACGTCGATGCCGGGGTCGCCACCCTGCACGCCGTCGGGGGGCTGTTGCTGGAGCGCCACACCTGGGAAGGCGCCAAGATCGACGCCGTGCGTTCCATGATCGCCCACCATCTGGAGCACCTGGACGACCGCTACTACCGCCAAAACCACCTCCAGCGTCAGCTCGCCGCCGTGCGCACGATCGACGGGATCTACCGGGAGCGGTTGCGCGAGCGAAACGAGCTCGCCGACCGGTGTGCCTGACCCCGTACACGCACCGCCCAGGTCTGACGCGCCGTTCCCCAGCCTCACGCAAAGACAGGAAGGACACATGACCACCACCGATCAGCTCGCCCTTCTCGGCGGCAGGCCCGTGATCGAGCAGCCGCTCCCGCACGAAGTCTGGCCACCTCCCGCCGAGGAGGCGGAGCTGTCCGAACTGGCCGAGCAGCGGAACACCGACATCTCCATCAAGGGCAACAGCGGCCCTATCGGCCGACTGGAGTCCGACTTCCTCGCCTTCCTGGACGGCGGAGCCCGCTTCGCCGTCACCTTCAACTCCGGTACCAGCGCTCTGTTCGCCGCCTACTTCGCCCTCGGGGTGCGCGAAGGCGTGGACGTCGTGGGACCGGCACTCACCTACCACGCGGCGCTGAGCCCCGTCTTCGCCCTCCGCGGCGACGTGGTCCTGGCCGACATCGACCCCGACACCCGCGGCCTCGACCCGAAGGCGCTCCAGGCCACGATCACCGAGCACACCAAGGTGATCACTGTCGTCCACCAGTGGGGCCACCCCTGCGACATGGACGCGATCCTCCAGATCGCCGAGCGGTACGGGCTGCGCGTTCTGGAGGACTGCTCCCACGCCCACGGCAGCCGTTACAAGGGCAGGCCCGTCGGCACCTTCGGCGACGCCGCGGTCTTCTCCCTCCAGGCCAACAAGGCCGTCTACGCGGGCGAGGGGGGCATCCTCGTCACGAGCGACCCCCAGGTGCACGATCGCGCCACGCTCCTCGGGCACTACCGGGACCGGTCCCGGGACGCCGTCCTCGACGAGGAGTTGCGGACGCACTGGGTCACCGGCTTCGGGCTGAAACTGCGCATGTCGCCTTTCAACGCCATCGTCGCCCGGCACGCGCTCGCGGCGTTCCCGGCACGCATGAAGGCCCGGCACCGTTGTCTGCGCCACCTGGGCGGGCAGCTCGGCGACGTGGCCTATCTGGAGCCGGTGCACGTGGCCGACCACGTCGACATGGGCGCCTGGTACGGCTACAAACCGCTCTACCGGCCCGGGGCACTGGGTGGTGTCCCCCGCGCCGTCCTCATCGAGGCGCTGCGCGCCGAGGGCATGGAAGTGGGCGCTCCCTCCGGCCCCCGGCTCTCGACCTTGCCGCTCTACGCCCGCCGGGAGAACCCGCTCTTCCCCGGCACGGCGAAGAAGGGCGTCCCGCCGGAGAGCGGCTCTCGCGCGGAGCACGTCGAGCAGCACGCGCTGTCCCTGCCCACGTTCACCAACTGGCCGGAGGACAAGACGCTCATCGACCAGTACGCCGAGGCTTTCCGCAAGATCGGCCGCCACCGCGAAGCGCTCGTACGGTATGCCGCCGGGCCGAACCAATGACCCGTACCGCCGCCCGAAAGGCACAGACGATGACTGTCGAGGAGACCCCCGAGACCGTTGCCCAAGCCCTCCAGCACGCCCTCGTCGGTGAAGACCTGCCGGACTCCTTCACCCTGCTGGGCCGGGAATGGAGCCTGCACCGAGGCGTCTTCCCGAGCACCCTGAGCGCCGCCACCGAGGTACTGGCCTCGATCGTGCCGTATCCGTCCGGCGGCTCGTTCCTGGAGGTCGGCTGCGGCACGGGCGTCATCTCCGTGACCGCAGCCCTGACCGGCTGCACCTCCGTCACCGCGCTGGACATCAATGACAAGGCAGTGGCCAATACGGCCGCTAACGCAGAGCGTCACGGTGTCAGCGACCGGATGCGCGTCCTCCACAGTGACATGTACGCGGGACTGGACCCCTCGGACCGCTTCGACGTCATCTTCTGGAACGTGCCTTGGACCTATGTGGAGGACGACTTCTCGCTCTCCACAGACCTGCACTCCGCCGTCTTCGATCCGGGCTACCGGGGCCAGGCCCGGTACCTCGCCGGCGCCCCCGAGCACCTGTCCGACGGCGGAAGGCTGCTGCTCGGCACAGCCGACCTCGGCGACCGCGAACGACTCGACGCCATCGCCGCGCAATCCGGTATGCGGGTCGAACTGCTGCACCGGGTGCGCCGGATCGAGGAGGTCCGGGTCATGGAATACCACCTGCTCGAGCTGCACGCGAAGTAGTCCCGCACCCCCTGGTCGCTCCGCCCGGATCCGCCGTGGGCCGAGCCCCCGAAACCCCCCGAAGAGTGCAGTGAGGCGCCCCATGGCACGACAGGACGATCTCGAACTGGCCCTGGGACTGAGCGACATCGCCGACCGCATCACCGGCCGTCGCTTCCAGGCGCTCGACCTCAGGGTCCGGGAGAAGCCGGACCGTACACCCGTGACCGACGCGGACACCGCCGTCGAGACAGCGGTACGCGAGGCACTGGCATCCGCCCGCCCCGACGATGCCTTCGCCGGGGAGGAGACAGGTGGCTCCGTCACAGCCGGACGCACCTGGATGCTCGACCCCATCGACGGAACCAAGAACTTCCTGCGCGGAGTACCGGTCTGGGCCACACTGATCGCTCTGCTGGACAACGGCCGGCCCACCGTCGGCGTGATCAGCGCCCCCGCCCTGCACAGCCGCTGGTGGGCAGCGGCCGAACGGGGCGCCTGGCTGCGACGCGGGCCGGTCGGCAGCGCCCCCCTGCCCCTGCGGGTCTCCGGCAGCACCCGTCTCGCCGACGCCTACCTCTCCACCACCAGCACACGCACCTGGGACGTCTTCCACTCCCGTGCGGCCTATCTACGCCTGGCCGAGGAGTGCTGGGAGGACCGCGCCTTCGGGGACTTCCTCCAGCACTGCATGGTCGCCGAAGGAACCCTCGACATCGCGGCCGAACCGGTCGTGAACCCCTGGGACATCGCCGCCGTACAGATCCTCGTGGCGGAAGCCGGTGGTATCTGCACCGATCTCCTGGGCGCCTCGCCCCACCACGGCACCGGCGCCCTGTCCGCCAACCCGCAGTTGCATCGGCTCGCCCTGAAAATCCTCTCGCCGGCAACCGGTCCCAGCGCCGTCTGATCCCGGCATCCCACGGTCAGTGCGGAAGTTCGCAGCGCATTCACAGAGAAACGGACCATCATGCTGATTCTTTCCCTCAAGGAAGGCCATGACGGGGCAATCGCGGCCGTCGAGGACGGGAAGCTGCTCTTCTCCCTCGAAGCCGAGAAGGACTCCTTCCTCCGCTACAGCACCCTGACGGCCGAGGTGTTCGCAGTAGCGGCCGACCGGCTGGACAAACAGCCCGACGTCATCGCCGTGAGCGGCTGGATCAAGGGGACCCAGGCCACCGACCAACCCTCCCGTGCCGGATACTTCGGTGTGGGCGAATCCGCGATCTCGGACGACGCCGGCCGTTTCTTCGGGAAGAATGTGCGCGTCTTCTCCTCCACTCACGAGCGCTCTCACATCATGACGTCCTACGGAATGTCGTCGTTCCGTAGGGATCAGCCCTTCTACAGCCTGGTATGGGAGGGGAACATCGGCTCGTTCTACCGCATCGACGAGCGCGGGACGGTGACCCATCTCCAGGAGGTGCTCAACTACCCGGGCAACAAGTACTCCTACGGCTTCGCGCTCGCCGACCCCAAGTACAGCTCGCACGAGGAGTTCGTCCGCTTCCAGGATGCGGGCAAGCAGATGGCCCTGGCCGGATTCGCCGAGGACCGGCTGCCCACCCCGATGGAGCGGGACGTCATCGACTTCGTACTCGGTCAGAGGGAGGTCATCACCGGCAGCCTGAAGGACCGGATGACCGATTCCCCCTACTACAACATCGGCGTGGAGACGGACGCGTACAAGAACCTCGCCGCCCGTCTGTCGGACGCCATCTTCGACCGGTTCCACGCCTACGCCCGGGAGCATTTGACGGAAGGCCTCCCGCTCCTCATCTCCGGCGGCTGCGGGCTCAACTGCGAATGGAATCGCCGTTGGCGCGAGTGCGGAATCTTCCCCGCGGTCTTCGTCCCACCGTGCCCCAACGACAGCGGCTCCGCGATCGGAACCGCCATCGACGCCCAGCACTTCTACACCGGGGAGGCCGGGCTGGACTGGGGCGTCTACGCGGGCGGCGAATTCGTCGAGGACGTGGCCTTTGACTCCCAGCGCTATGAGATCCGGCCGCTCGACTACAGCGAGGTGGCCCGCTACCTCCACGACGGGAACATCGTCGGCTGGGCACGCGGCCGCTGGGAGATCGGCCCCCGCGCGCTCGGGAACCGGTCGATTCTCGCCGCTCCCTTCACCGAGCAGACGACGGACAGGCTCAACAAGATCAAGCAGCGCGAGAGCTACCGCCCCATCGCCCCGATCTGTCTGGAGCAGGACGCGGGCCGCTGGTTCAGCGGAGGAGTGCCCGATCCCTACATGCTGTACTTCAGCCAGGTCGAGTCCCGCGAACTGCGGGCGGTGACCCACGTCGACGGAACAGCCCGCACCCAGACCGTCCATCCGACGGCCAACCCGGAGATGGCGAAACTCCTTTCCGCCTTCCGCGAGTTGACTGGATTCAGCGTCCTCTGCAACACCTCGCTCAACTACTCAGGACGCGGGTTCATCAACCACAGCAGCGACCTGATCGCGTACGGCGAACTCCACGGGCTGGACGGATACGTCGTGAACGACACATTCATCACCCCGCGGCGGTGACGTCTCCGCCCTCGGCGGGCCCGTCCCCGTGCCTGATGAAAAACTGCTCGTGTCCGCCCGGGGTACACATGAACAGGAATGTCGCGCGGTTGTCCGCAGAGAGACGTCCAGCGCTACGCCCTGAATGGCGCCGCCGTGGAGAATGATGCTGCGGGCTCGGTGGTTCACGCCTGTGCGACGGCGTCGCACAGGGACTTCGGGTCGTCCGCGTGCAGCCTGATCGGCTGTACGGGGCGGTGGGCGACGAGGAACCTGGGCAGGTTGAGGGGTTCGGTCAGGGCTAGGGCGTGTTTCGAAAGTAGCGCCGTCCGCTAGGGGTGCGGTGCCCGGCACCGCTCCGGCGCCCCCCGCGTCACCGTTCCAGCGCCGCACGCATCGTCTTCTGCGCGATCGGCGCGGCCAGCCCGTTGCCGCTGATCTCGGAGCGCGCCGCCCCGGAGTCCTCGACGATCACCGCGACGGCGACCTCCTTGCCGCTGTCGCGGTCCTTCGCGTACGAGGTGAACCAGGCGTACGGGGTGTTGCTGTTGTCCACGCCGTGCTGCGCGGTGCCCGTCTTCCCGCCGACCTCGGCCCCGGGAATCCGGGCGTTGGTGCCGGTGCCCTCCTCGACGACCGTCACCATCGCGCTCCGCAACTGCTCGGCGGTCGACTCCTTCACCACGCGTTCGGTGTCGCCGTCGGCGGTCTCCTCCAGCACCGTGCCGTCCCCGTCGGTCACCTGGGAGACCATGTGCGGCGCGGCCAGCTCACCGCCGTTGGCCAGCGCCGAGGTGACCATCGCCATCTGGAGCGGGGTCGCGGTGACCTCGAACTGGCCGATCCCCGTCAGCGCCGTCTGCGCCTTGTCCATGCCGGTCGGGTAGACGCTCTTCGCCGCCCGCACCGGGACGTCCAGCTTCTCGGTGTCGAACCCGAACGCGTCCGCCATCTCCTTGACCTCGTCCTGGCCGAGGTCGGCGGCCGCCTTCGCGAAGACGTTGTTGCAGGAGTACTGGAGCGCGGTGCGCAGGGTCGAGTTCTCGCAGGGGGCGGACGCGTTCTCGTTGGGGAGCACGGTGGTGGTGCCGGGCAGGGTGTACGGGTCGGGGCTGTCGGTGCGCTCGTCGACCGAGCCGTACAGCCCGTTCTCCAGCGCGGCCGCCGCGACCACCAGCTTGAACGTGGAGCCCGGCGGCAGCGGCTGCCGCATCGCCCGGTTGACCAGCGGCTTGTCCGGGTCGTCGAGCAGGGCCTGCCAGGCGTCTTGGTCCGCCGTCCCGCTGATCGTCGAGGGGTCGTAGGAGGGGGTGGAGACCATGCCGAGGATCCGGCCGGTCCTCGGGTCGATGGCCACCGCCGCGCCCTTGGTGTCGCCGAGCGCCTCGTAGGCCGCCTTCTGGACGTCCGGGTCGATTGTCGTCAGCACGTTGCCGGGGTCGGCCTGCCCGCCGGTGAGCAGGTCCTTCGGGTTCTTCAGCCGGTCGTCCGTGCCGTCCAGGACGTCGCTGTAGATGCCTTCGAGCTGGTTCGCCCCGTACGCCTGCGAGCTGTAGCCGGTGACCGGCGCGTACAGCTCGCCCTGGGGGTAGGTGCGCTTGTACTGGAGGTCGCCGCCACTGGTCCCCTTCGATCCGGTGACCGGCGAACCGGCCACGATGATGTCCCCGAGCGGCCGCGCGTACTGCGCGATGGTGTTCCGCCGGTTGTGCTCGTCGTCTGCGAGCGCCTTGGCCTGGTAGCCCTGCACCCACGTCGCCCGCACCAGCAGGGCGAGCACCATGAGCAGACAGAAGACCGAAGCGCGCCTGATTGTCTTGTTCATCCCGCTGGAGGGACGAGCGGGCGCGTCCCGGCCGTTCCCGATCGTGCCGCTTCTCACCGATTTCTCACCCGCCGCGCGGAGCCGCGCGGCTCAGCCCGGGCTGATGAAACCGGACTCGTACGCCGCGATGACCGCCTGGGTGCGGTCCCGGGCGCCGGTCTTCGCGAGGACCGACGCCACATGGGTCTTCGCCGTCGCGGGGCCCACCGAGAGCCGCCCCGCGATCTCCGCGTTGGTCAGCCCCGCCGCCATCAGCCGCAGCACGTCCGCCTCCCGCCCGGTCAGCCTCGCCACCCACGCCGGAGCCCCGCCGGCCCGCCGCCCGACGTGCTCGGTGGCCAGCGTCCGCACCGCCGCCGGGTAGAGGAGCGAGTCGCCGTACGCCACCAGGCGCACCGCCTGCACCAGCTCCTCGGCGGCCGCCCGCTTCAGCAGGAACCCGGCGGCCCCGGCGCGCAGGGCCTCGTACACGTACGCGTCGTTCTCGAAGGTCGTCACGACGACGATCCTCGGCGGGTCCTCCAGGGTGGCGAGGATCTGCTCCGTGGCCCGGATGCCGTCGATCTCCGGCATCCGCACGTCCATCAGCACCACGTCGGGCCGCAGCGCCCGCACCACGGAGACGGCCTCCGCGCCGGTGGCGGCCTCCCCGACGACCTCGATGCCCTCCTCGGCGTCCAGGATCACGCGCAGCGCCGTACGCACCATCCGCTCGTCGTCCGCCAGCACCACCCGCACCACGGCCCCGCTCACGACCGTCCCCCCGTCCGCCCGGCCGCGCCGGGCACCGTCCCCGGCAGCACGGCGGTCAGCCGCCAGACGTCGCCCTGCGGCCCCGCCCCGGTCCGGCCGCCCAGCAGGACGGCCCGTTCCGCGACGCCGCGCAGCCCGCGACCGCCCCCGGGGCGTACCACGGCGGGCCGCTCGCCCAGCGGATTCTCCACCACGATCTCCAGCTCCCTCTCCCGTACCGCGATCAGCAGCCGCACCGGGGACGCGCCCCCGCCGTGCCGCGACGCGTTGCTCAGCCCCTCCTGGACGATCCGGTACGCCTCCCGCGAGACCGCCGGGTCCAGACGGTCCGGATCGCCCTGCCGCTCGTACGCCACCGGCACCCCGCAGTGCGCCAGCAGCCCGTCGAGCGCGTCGAGCCCCGGCCCGTACGCCGTGTCCTCGTCGTCCGGTTCCCCGTCCTGCCGCAGCAGCCCCAGCACCGAGTCCAGTTCCCCGACCGTCCGCCGCGTCGTCTCCTCGATGGCGGTCAGCGCCTCGCGGACGAACTCCGGATCGCGGTCCAGGACCCGGCGCGCCGCCCCCGCCTGAAGGGTCACCGCACTCAACGCGTGCCCCACCGAGTCGTGCAGCTCCCGGGCGAGCCGGTTGCGCACCGCCAGATCCGCCGCGCGGCGCTCGGCGGCGGCCAGCCGGTCCTCGGGCGTCGGCCCCAGCAGCACCAGGGCCCGCCGGGCCAGCACCTCCCCGGCCACCGCCGCGAACGAGGCCAGCGCCAGCAGCATCGCGAGCCCGGCGAACGGGGCGAGGGCCAGGGCCCAGGGCGCCCGCAGGACCTCGGGACCGTCGAGCAGCCAGGTGGAGCGCAGCCCCGCGGAGAACGGCAGGGCGGCCACCGCCACGGCGAACGGCGGCAGCGCCAGAGTGCTCCCGCTGACGATCCCGCCGAGCGCCAGATGCAGGGTGTACCACCCGGCGGTACGCAGCCGGGCCTGCCGGGTCCGGGCGGGACCGTCCGCCAGCAGCGCGGGCGGCACCCCGCACAGGGCGCGGGCGGCGGACACGCACAGCGGCCGGACGAGCGGGAAGAAGCCGGTGACCGCCGCGATCGGCAGGGCGATGGCGAACGCGGCGAACTGGGCGGGCACGGACGAGAAGAGAGGCCGCCCGTCCCCCGTCATGCCGACCAGGACCGTGCCGACGAGGAAGTACGGCATCAGCAGCGCGCCGCCGATGATCAGATGCAGCCAGCGCAGCCGCGCCCGCCGCCCGAACAGCGGGGCCGGCGGCCTCATGACACCCGGTCGGCGGCCGGGGTGGGGGCTCCGGCGGTCGCGGGCAGCGTGGAAGCCGCGCGCTCCGCGAAGAAGTAGGCGCCCAGCGTCACGACGAGCGCTCCGGCCAGCATCCGGACAGCGTAGGTCAACGCCGTCGCCGTCGTCGGCCGGTCCGCCGCTTCACCCGCCCCCATCAGCCCCGCGATGCTCAACCAACCGCCCCAGCAGGCCATTTCCGCCGAACCCGCCCAGGCCAGGACGAGCGGCAGCCGCAGGGAGAGGCGGCCGGAGCGCCGGAAGGCGAGCAGCAGCACACCGACGGCGGTGACCACCACGAAGAGCAGGTTGACCGCTTCCAGGACGTAGAAGTCGCTGGTGCGGTCCGCCGCCCGGCCCGCGTCGAGCCCGGCGGTCGAACCGGTGACCCACAGCAGGTGGGTGACGCCGGGGAAGAGAGCCGTCGACGCGGCGGCGACGGCGGTCGCGCGCAGGGCGGGCGTGGTCGCACCCGCCGGCAGATCCCGCAGCCGCCCCTGCCACAGATGGCCCCAGCGCTCCCTGGCGTACAGCGCGAAGAGGATGCCGAGGGCGAGGCCCTGGAGGATGAAGCCGCCGTAGACGACGCCGAAGACCCACGGTTCGAGGAACGGCTCGGGGCTCCCCTCGCCGGCCGGCCGGCCCCCGCCACCGCCGAGGAGCCCGACGGCCGGCTGGACCGGGAAGGCCGTCATGATCGGCAGCAGCAGACCGCTCGCCACCCACATCGGCAGCACCAGCAGCCAGGCGGGCACCCGCCTGCCCCAGGGCCGGGTGAGCAGCAGCACGAGGGCGATGACGGCGCTGTCCATCAGCACCGTGGCCCCGTTGCCGACGCGCAGCAGGGTGCCGCCGTCCAGCAGCGCGCTGCCCTCCGGGATGCCGAGCCGACTGCCCGCCATCCAGGCCGTCTTGAGGCCGATGTAGGGCACACAGGCCACCATGGCGACCGCCCGCAGCACGGCCCGTGCGCGCCGGACGCGGGCCGTGCTCCGGGCGGCCGCCCCGGGTGGTGCGGCGCGGTACGAGGGCGCCTCGGCCGCCCCGGCGCGGTGCGGTGGCGTCCCACGGTGCTCGGGCGCCCCGGAACGGTGGGGCGGGGCGGGCGCGGGTGCCTCGGGGGGCGGGTTCGCTGTCATGGCACCCAGGCTTCCTCGCCGGCCGGCCCCGCACGTCCTGCCCGGCGACGATCCGTCTCCGCCGCGCGGGGGAGGGGCCCGCCTCGGCCGTCGAGGGGCCCGCCTCGGCCGTCGAGGGGCCCGCCTCAGCCGCGCAGCGTGACCAGGACCTCGTCGATCTCCTCGCCCCGGGCCCGGGCGAACCCGCGATCCGTGCCGGTCACCACGAAGCCGCACTTCTCCAGCACCCGGCGCGAGCCGAGGTTGTCGGCCGCCGCCCGCGCGTGCAGCGGGCGTGTGGGCGTCTCGTCGAGGAACGCCCGCAGAGCGGCCGTGGCCAGTCCCCGGCCCCAGTACGCGCGGTCGATCCAGTACGTGACCTGGCGGTCGCCGGGCTCCCCGTACTCCCCGACATGGCCCACCACCGCACCGTCGGCCACCACCGTGCGCATCACCACGCGGGTCCCGGCCCGGATCCGCGCCCAGTGGGCGTCGAACGCGGCCCGGTCGGTGGGGTCCTCGGCGGTGAACGCGGCGACGCGGGTCGCCCCGGGGTCGCTCATCCAGGCGAAGAACAGCGGCAGGTCGCCGTCCTGGACCGGGCGCAGCGCCATCGGGCCCATCAGAGCCTGCGAGTCGCGAGAGTGAGCCGGTCCCGGGCGTCGAACAGGGCGTCCTTCACCAGCTGTTCGTGTCCGGGGGTGAGCCGGGCGACCGGCACCGAGCAGCTGATCGCGTCGCGCGCGGGCGTGCGGTAGGGAATCGCCACGCCGAAGCAGCGCAGGCCGATGGTGTTCTCCTCGCGGTCCACCGCGTAGCCCTGCTCACGGACCAGCCGCAGCTCCTCGATGAGCTTCTCGCGGTCCGTGATGGTGTGCTCCGTCAGCGCGGGCAGCGACGCGGGCAGCATCGTGCGGACCTGCTCGTCGCTGTGGGTCGCCAGCAGCGCCTTGCCGAGCGAGGTGGAGTGCGCGGGCAGCCGGCGGCCGACCCGGGTGAAGGGCCGCAGATAGTGCTGGGACTGCCGGGTGGCGAGGTAGACCACGTTCGTCCCGTCGAGGCGGGCCAGGTGGATGGTCTCCGTGGTGTCGTCGGAGAGCCGGTCCAGGGTGGGCCTGGCGGCGGCCACGACCTCGTCGCCGTCGATGTACGACGTGCCGACCAGCAGCGCGCGGACGCCGATCCCGTACCGGGTGCCTGTCGCGTCCGTCTCCACCCAGCCCAGCTCCACCAGGGTGCGCAGCAGCATGTAGAGGCTCGACTTGGGGTAGCCGACGGCCTCCTGGACGGCGGCCAGCGAGTGCATGCCCGGCCGCCCCGCGAAGTATTCGAGGAGTTCCACGGTCCGTACCGCGGACTTGACCTGCGCCCCACCGGGCTCGGCGACCGACATCGCCCACGCCCCCTTCTCCAGCTCGACGACTTCTCGCCGCGTCCGTGTCCGCGTCCCGTTCCGCGTCCGCGCCGGCGTCCGAAAAGCCGCCACACGATCCGCCGCACGATTGCCAACACCGAACGCCCGCAAATAGAGTCCCAGGACATTCACGTCCAGGAACTCCGTTCAGAATACCGAACACTTGCTGATGTGCGGCCGAAGCCGGCCGGAAGTCGGCCGGAGATCGGTCGCACCACGGGAGGTAATCACGGTGAACGCAGCACCAGTCTGGAGTGTCGACCCCCGAACCGGGAACCCGCGCGAGCAGGTCGCGGTGGAGGCCACCGCCGAGGAGGTCGACCGCGCGGTCCGGGCGGCCCACGCCGTCCGCGACGCCCTCGCCGACCGCGCGGCGCGCGCCGCGTTCCTGCGGACGGCGGCGGAGCTGCTGGAGGAGTCCGGCGAGCACATCGTCGAGGCGGCCGACGCCGAGACCGCGCTCGGCCCGGCCAGGCTCACCGGGGAACTGGCCCGCACCGCGGCCCAGTTGAGGGCCTTCGCGGAGGTCGTGGACGAAGGCGCCTACCTCGACGTCCACATCGACCACCCGGACGGCTCCCGGACCCCGCCCTGGCCCGACCTGCGCCGCTACAAGATCCCGCTCGGGGTCGTCGCCGTCTACGCGGCCAGCAACTTCCCGCTCGCCTTCTCCGTGCCCGGCGGCGACACCGCCAGCGCGCTCGCCGCCGGCTGCCCGGTCGTGGTCAAGGCGCACCCCGACCACCCGGCCACCTCCGAACTCTGCGCCTCGGTCCTCCGCCGCGCCGCCGCCCGCACCGGACTGCCCGAGGACGTCGTGACCCTGGTGCACGGCTTCGACGCGGGCGTCGAGCTGATCCGCCACCCGCTGGTGGGCGCGGCCGGCTTCACCGGCTCGGTACGCGGCGGACGCGCCCTGTTCGACGCGGCCGCCGCCCGCCCCGCGCCCATCCCCTTCCACGGCGAACTCGGCTCCCTCAACCCGGTCGTCGTCACCGGTGCGGCGGCCGCCGAGCGCGCCGGGGAGATCGGCGCCGGACTCGGCGGCTCGATGACCCTGGGCGCCGGCCAGTTCTGCACCAAGCCCGGCTTCGTCCTGGTCCCCGAGGGCGCGACGGGCGACCAGCTCCTCACGACGCTCACCGAGACGGTCAGCTCCACCGGCTCCGGCGTCCTGCTGGACCACCGCATGCGGGACGCCTTCGTCGCGGGCGTACGGGAGCGGGCCGCGCTGCCGGACGTCGGGGCGCCCGTCACCCCCGGCGCGGGCGGCGAGCACACCGTCTCCGCCGGATTCCTCACCGTCCCGGCCGCCCGGCTGACCGCCGAGGGCCCGCACGACGCGCTGCTGGAGGAGTGCTTCGGGCCGGTCACCGTGATCGCCCGGTACACCTCCGTCGACGAGGCCGCCGCCGTCCTCGCCCGGCTGCCCGGGAACCTCACCGCCACCCTCCAGGCCGCCGCCGAGGACGCCGACCCCGACGCGGCACGCCTGCTGGCCGCGCTCACCCCGCTCGCCGGGCGCGTCCTCGTCAACGGCTGGCCGACCGGCGTCGCCGTCGCCCCCGCCCAGCACCACGGCGGGCCCTACCCGGCCACCACCTCCACCTCCACCTCCGTGGGCGCGACGGCGATCGAGCGCTGGCTGCGCCCGGTCACGTACCAGTCCACGCCCGAGTCGCTCCTCCCGCCGGAGCTGCGCGAGGACAACCCGCTGGGCCTGCCCCGCCGGGTGGACGGGCGCCGCGCATGAGCCCGCACCCGGACGCCCTCCCCTTCGCCCTGGAGGCGGAGGGTCCCGACGGGGGCTGGACCCACGTCGACGGCGTGCTGACCGGCCGCGCCGGACCCGGCCAGGACCTGTTCGTCTCCCCGTCCGGCGACGCCCTCGCCCCGGCCTCCGACGCGCCGCGCCTGCTCGGAGCGGTGGGGGAGGGCGACTTCCGGCTGGTGGCCCGGGTGCGCCCGGAGCTGCTGTCGGCCGGTGACGCGGGCGCGCTGTACCTCCACGTCGGGGACCGCGCGTGGGCCAAGCTCTGCCTGGAGCACTCCGCGGACCTCCCGACCGTCTGCACGGTCGTCACCCGCGGCCACTCCGACGACGCCAACGCCTTCGTCGTGGACGGGGGCGTCTGCTGGCTCCGCCTCAGCCGCACCGGCGGCGCCTACGCCTTCCACGCCTCCACCGACGGCGAGAGGTGGACCTTCGTCCGCGTCTTCACCCTCGGCACGGCGGCGGAACGGGCGGTCGCCCGCGTCGGTTTCCTGGTGCAGTCGCCCACCGGCGAGGGCTGCGGCGCGGTCTTCGACCGGATCGCGTTCCTGGCCGGGGGAGTGGAGGACCTGCGCGACGGGCGGTGACGGCGGCGGGGGAGACGCGGCGGTCGTGGGGCGGAAGGACGGACGGGAAGGTCCGGGAATCACCCGGTACGGATTCGCGTTCGACTCACTGACCCTGTGCGGAGGACTTCTCCGCGCCCGCCGCGACCCCTGGAGAGAAGAAGAGTCATGCGCGTCGAGATCTGGAGCGACATCGCTTGTCCCTGGTGCTACATCGGCAAGGCCCGCTTCGAGAAGGGCCTCGCGGAGTTCGCCCACCGGGACGAGGTCGAGGTGGTGCACCGCTCCTTCGAGCTCGACCCCTCGCGGGCCAAGGGCGACACCGCGCTCGTGATCGACATGCTGGCCGAGAAGTACGGCCGCAGCCGCGAGGAGGCGGCCTCGATGGAGGCCAACGTCGCGGCCAACGCGCAGGCCGAGGGGCTCGGCTACCGCACCGAGGGCCGTGACCACGGCAACACCTTCGACCTCCACCGGCTGCTGCACCTCGCCAAGGCCCGAGGCCGCCAGGACGAGCTGCTGACCCTCGCCTACCGGGCGAACTTCGCCGAGGAGCGGTCGGTCTTCGACGACGAGGTGCTCCTCGCCCTCGCCGTGGAGGCCGGACTCGACGCCGACGAGGCCCGTGCGGTGCTCGCCGACCCCGAGGCGTACGCGGAGGACGTCCGCGCCGACGAGCGCGAGGCGGCCGAACTGGGCGCCAACGCCGTGCCGTTCTTCGTCCTCGACCGGCGGTACGGGATCTCCGGCGGCCAGCCCTCGGAGGTCTTCGTCCAGGCGCTGGAGCAGGCCTGGAAGGACCGCGCCGTCACCGCCCTCACCGCGGTCGGCGGGGATGCGGCGGCCTGCGACACGGACGGGTCCTGCGAGGTTCCGCGCAGCTGAGCGCCCCGCCCCCGACGCCCGCGGCTCAGCACCGGTCCGGGCAGTCCGCGGTCTCCCGGCAGAGGTTCTCCTCGACCTTCGCCAGCAGCCGGACCAGCTCCGTGCGCTCGGCCGGGTCGAGGCCCGCGAGTGTCTGCTCCTCCAGGCTGCCCCAGGCGTCCCGGACCGCGGTGTGCAGCGCGCAGCTCTCGTCCGTCGCCTCGACCAGCACGGCCCGTCGGTCGGCCGGGTCGGGGCGGCGGCGCACATGCCCGGTCTGCTCCAGTCGCTGGAGCATCTTCGTGACCGTGGACGGGTCCAGGTCCAGGGCCCTGATCAGCTCCGTCTGACGCACCGCGCCCCGGTCCCACAGATGCATCATCAGCAACTCCTGCCCCGGGTAGAGGCCCACGCCCTTGAGCGCCTTGCCCGCGGCGGTCCGGTGCAGCCGGGCCACCCGGGACACGGCGTGGCTGACGGGCCCGCTGAGCGCCGCCATCGGCAGCGCGTCCGTACAGGCGTCTTCCGCGGGGGTGGCGCGGCCGGTGGTCATGGCGGGCTCCTGGGAGGTCCTCGGGGGTGCGGGCGGAGGCTCTCGATGATGCCCGACGGTTTCCCGCAACTTTACCTTGGTCGGCCAATGAATGGGTTACAGTTGCCGCTGTCGCCGATGCTTGGCCGACCACGTACTTTCTTGGGAGCCCTCATGACCACCGCTTTCGACCCGATCGACCTGTCCGGCACCCAGCTGGCCAACCGCATCGCCCTGGCCCCGATGACCCGCAGCCGGGCCGGCGAGGGCGGCACCGCCACCGAGCTCACCGCCACCTACTACGCCCAGCGCGCCTCGGCCGGCCTCGTGATCACCGAGGGCATCCAGCCGTCCGTCGTGGGCCAGGGCTACCCCACCACGCCGGGTCTGCACAGCGCCGAACAGGTCGCCTCCTGGCGCAAGGTCACCGACGCGGTGCACGCCGAGGGCGGCCGGATCTTCGCCCAGATCATGCACGCGGGCCGCATCGGCCACCCGGTCCTGCTGCCGGACGGACTCGTCCCCGTCAGCGCCTCCCCGGTCAGGGCCGAGGGCCAGGTCTACACCCACGTCGGCCCGAAGGACTTCGTCGAGCCGCACGAGCTGACGGACGCCGAGATCCACGCGACCGTCGCCGACTTCGTCGCCGCCTCCCGCAACGCCGTGGACGCCGGCTTCGACGGGGTCGAGCTGCACGGCGCGAACGGCTACCTCATCCAGCAGTTCCTGGCCCCCAACACCAACCTGCGCACCGACGCGTGGGGCGGCTCCGACGAGGCCCGCACCCGCTTCGCCGTCGAGGTCGTCAAGGCCGTCGCCGCCGAGATCGGCCCGGAGCGCACCGCCCTGCGCATCTCGCCCGGCAACCCGTACAACGACATCGACGAGCCCGCGCCGGAGGCCACGTACACCGCGCTGGTGCGGGCGATCGAGCCGCTCGGCATCACCTACCTGCACGTCCTGGAGGCCGTCCCGATCCGGGAGCTGACCCTCGCCCTGCGCAAGGCCTTCTCCGGGACCCTCGTCATCAACGTGCACACCGAGGGCGCCACCGGGCCCGGCGACCACACGGTGATCGACGACGGCATCGCCGACCTGATCTCCTACGGATCGCTCTTCCTCGCCAACCCGGACCTCCCCGCCCGGCTGAAGGCGGGCGGCCCGTTCAACGCCCCCGACCCGTCCACCTTCTTCGGCGGCGACGCCAAGGGCTACACCGACTACCCGGCGCTCGACGCCGTCTGACCGTTCTAGCGCGGCCTTCCGTCCCACCGCCACGAGGTGCGGCGCGGGTGGTCCGGCAGCTCGGCGCGACCGGTGGCCCACAGCAGGACGGCCCACCGGTCGCCGCCCGCCGGGGCGTCCGGGAAGAGCCGGGCCAGCACCCGGTCGCAGAGCGCCGGGGACGGCGACCAGGCCAGTCCCAGGCCCTCGGCGAGGTCATGCGTGTGCACCAGGGTCTCCACCACGCCCATCGCGGCGAAGCCCTCCGGGTCGGAGATTCCGTACCCGTGGTACGAGCGCACCTCGCGCGGCGTCGTCCGCACCATCGAGGCCAGCAGCGCCCCGCTCGCCTCCAGCGTGGCCAGCAGCCCGGCGGGACCGGCGTCACGGTCGGCGAACACCGCGTTGTGGGGCCCGCCCTGCCGCTCGGGCGCCCACCGGTAGGGCACCTCGCGGTCCAGCGGAGGCGTGCGGGGTCCCAACTGCACGGCGTACGCGAACAGATCGTCGCTCAGGTGCTCCACCGTCTCCCAGCAGGTCCAGTCGAGGCTCCCCGCGGGCGCGTCCCAGCGGTCCGCCGGGGCTCCGGCCAGCACGTCCACCGCGAGCCGCACCGCCGCGGTCACATCGTCGGCGGTCACCGGCAGCCGGGTCCCGGTGAGCGCCGCCCGCTCGGCGGCGGAGCACTCCACACAGAACTCGTTGCCCTCGGGATCGGCGAGCGTCGCCCAGCCGCGTCCGTTCGGCCTGCGGTGGTCGCCCACCAGGGTCGCGCCGAGCGCGAGCAGCCGCTCCACCTCCTCGTCCCGGGAGCGGTCCTGCGGCTGGATGTCCAGATGGACGCGGTTCTTGGTCTGTTTCCGCTCGTCCACCTGGACGAAGAGGACCGCCGCGCCGGGGGCCTCGACCAGCGCCTCCGGATCGCCGGGGGCGTCCTCGTCGGAGAGCGGCGCGCCGAGCACCTGGGCCCAGAAGCCGCCGAGCGCGTAGGCGTCGGCGCAGTCGATCGTGATGTGGCGTACATGGGAAGTCATGGCGCACACCCTCGCCGCTGACCCGCTCCCGGTCCAACGAGTTACGCGCAGGGGCCGGGACGGCGTACCGTCCCGGCCCCGTTCCGCCCGTGGGTACCGCTACTTCACCGGGGTGAAGTCCCGCGCCCCGATGAACTCGGGGCGGCGGATCGGAGCCGCGAAGGGCTCCTGCGCCGCGTTCTCCACGCTGTTGAAGACGATGAAGACGTTGCTGCGCGCGTACGGGGTGATGTTGTCGCCCGAGCCGTGCATGGCGTTGCAGTCGAACCAGGTCGCCGAACCGGCCTTGCCCGTGAAGAGCCTGATGCCGTGGCGGTCGGCCATCTTCGTCAGCGCCTCGTCGGACGGGGTGCCGGCGTCCTGCATCTGGAGCGACTTCTTGTAGTTGTCCTTCGGCGTCTCGCCCGCGCAGCCGAGGAACGTCTTGTGCGAGCCGGGCATGATCATCAGCCCGCCGTTGGTGTCGAAGTTCTCGGTCAGCGCGATCGACACGGACACCGTCCGCATGTTCGGCAGACCGTCCTCCGCGTGCCAGGTCTCGAAGTCCGAGTGCCAGTAGAAGCCCGTGGCCCCGAAGCCCGGCTTCACGTTGATCCGGGACTGGTGGACGTACACGTCCGAGCCGAGGATCTGGCGGGCCCTGCCCACCACCCGCTCGTCGCGGACCAGACCAGCGAAGACCTCGCTGATCCGGTGGACCTCGAAGACGGACCGTACGTTCTGCGACTGCTTCTCGACGATCGAGCGCTCGTCGGCGCGGACCGCCGGGTCGGAGATCAGCCGGTTCAGCTCCGCCTGGTAGACGGCGACCTCGTCCGGGGTGATGAGCTGGTCGACGGTGAGGAAGCCGTCGTGCTCGTACCCCTGGAGGTCCTTTGCGGCGACCGGGCCCGGTGCGCCCGGCGCGGACCAGATGACCGGGTCCTGGCGGGGAGTGGTCATCTCGGCGGCGCCGCGCGAGGGGTACAGATCGGCGCGTACTTCGGTGGTCATGGTGGTTCAGGCCTCCTCGGTCAGCAGTGGGTAGACACCGTTCTCATCATGGTCCTCCCGTCCGGTGACGGGGGGATTGAAGACACACACGCAGCGGAAGTCGGTCTTGGGCCGCATGGTGTGCCGCTCATGCCCGTCCAGCAGATACATGGTGCCGGGAGTGATCCAGTGCGTCTCGCCGGTCTCGTCGTTGGTGAGCTCGGCCTCGCCCTCGGTGCAGAGCACCGCCTCGATGTGGTTCGCGTACCACATCGAGGTCTCCGTGCCCGCGTAGAGCACGGTCTCGTGGAGCGAGAAGCCCACCTTCTCCTTGGCGAGCACGATGCGCTTGCTCTCCCAGGTGCCGGACGCTGCCTTCACATGCCGGTCGGTGTTCTCGATGTCACTGAACGATCGGACGATCACGGTGAGCGGTTGCCTTTCTCTCTGGAACCGCGTCCCGGGCCTCGCGGCCCGGGACGCTCTTCTCCGCCTGCCCCGGCAGTGCCGGGTCAGGCCGTTTCGCGGACGCAGCGGGCCAGCGTGCGCAGGCCCTCGTCCAGCTCTTCGGGGGTGATGGTCAGCGACGGCAGCAGCTTGACGACCTCGCTCTGCGGGCCCGAGGTCTCCAGCAGGAGCCCCAGCTCGAAGGCGCGGGCGCAGACCGCCGAGGCCCGCGCGGGGTCCTCGAACTCCATGCCCCACACCAGGCCCCGGCCGCGGAACTGCGCGGTCGGCTCCTCGGCGCAGATGGCCAGCAGCGTCTGCTCGACCTGCTCGCCGCGGGCCAGGGTCTGCTTCTCCATCTGGCCGTCGGCCCAGTAGGCGTCCAGCACGGCGGCGGCCGTGACGAAGGCCGGGTTGTTGCCGCGGAAGGTGCCGTTGTGCTCGCCCGGCTCCCAGATGTCCAGCTCCGGCTTGAACAGGCAGAGCGACATCGGCATGCCGTAGCCGCTGATGGACTTGGAGAGCGTGACGATGTCCGGGACGATGCCGGCTTCCTCGAAGGAGAAGAAGCCGCCGGTACGGCCGCAGCCCATCTGGATGTCGTCGACGATCAGCAGCATGTCCTGGCGGTGGCACAGGTCCTGGAGCGCGCGCAGCCACTCGGCGCGGGCGACGTTGATGCCGCCCTCGCCCTGGACCGTCTCCACGATCACCGCGGCGGGCTTGTTGAGGCCGGAGCCCTGGTCCTCCAGCAGTCGCTCGAACCAGAGGAAGTCGGGGACCGTGCCGTCGAAGTAGTTGTCGAACGGCATCGGGGTGCCGTGCACCAGCGGGATGCCGGCCCCGGCCCGCTTGAACGCGTTGCCGGTCACGGCGAGCGAGCCCAGCGACATGCCGTGGAAGGCGTTGGTGAACGAGACGACGGACTCGCGGCCCTTGACCTTACGGGCCAGCTTCAGCGCCGCCTCGACGGCGTTGGTGCCGGTCGGGCCGGGGAACATCACCTTGTACGGCAGGTCGCGCGGTCGCAGGATCACGTTCTGGAACGTCTCCAGGAACGCGCGCTTGGCGGTGGTCGCCATGTCCAGGCCGTGGGTGATGCCGTCGCGCTCGATGTAGTCGATCAGCGCTCGTTTCAGCACCGGGTTGTTGTGGCCGTAGTTGAGCGAGCCGGCCCCGGCGAAGAAGTCCAGGTAGGAGTGGCCGTCCTCGTCGGTCAGCCGGGCGCCCTGCGCGCGGTCGAAGACGGCGGGCCAGCCGCGGCAGTAGCTCCGTACCTCGGACTCCAGGGTCTCGAAGACGCTCAGGGCGGGCGGGGTGATGGTCACAGCGGATCTCCTGCGTGAGGGGGGTGTGACGGGCAGTGGTCTGGTGCTCCCGGCCGCACCGGTGCGGCCGGGACCGCGCCGAGTGGTCGAACGGCGCGAAAAGTCGGTGGGTCCGGGCGTACGGGTCGGGTACGCCGGAGTGCGGTGGCCGGGGCGGCTCAGCTTGCGAACGGCCCTATCCGGTAGAGCACCTCGGGCAGGTGCGTCTCCTCGGGGAACAGCGCGCCGTCGAAGAGCACTTCCTTCTCCAGCGCGATGTCGTGGCGCTGGGCGTAGGACGTGAACAGCCGCTCGGAGGCGGTGTTGTCCGGCGTGATCGTCGTCTCCACGGACGACAGGCCCTGGTCGGCGGCGACCCGGGCGGTCAGCGCGTCCAGCAGAGTGGCGGCCAGCCCCTTGCCGCGGTGGGCCCGGTCGACGGCCACCTGCCAGACGACGAGGGTCTGGGGGCGGTCGGGCCGGAGGTAGCCCGTCACGAAGGCGATGGGCACGCCGTTCTCGCCACGGGCGACTGCGGAGGTCGCGGCGAAGTCACGGCACCACAGCAGGTAGCTGTACGAGGAGTTCAGGTCCAGGACCTTGGAGTCGCGGGCTATGCGCCAGATCGCGGCTCCGTCCTCCAGTCGTGGCGCATCGATGCTGAGGAATTCGCTTCGGGCACGGGCAAAATCTGCTGGTGCGGCGGTCATGCGAATTGAATTTACCCAGCAAATTCCGAAATTGCATCGACGTAGAGGGTTGGGTGAAGGGCCTTCATGTGCTATCAGGCGTGCGCGAAGCCCCCCTCGATTCGGACATAATTTCATGCACTTTGTCCTGAATTAATCGGGCATAATGCCGCCCCTGTGGAGTCGGTCACAGGGTTGTAACTCTCGTGAGATGTGTCCGAATCATGAAGTTCGAGGCCGGAAAAAACTGGCCCGTTTAGGTGACGGAAAAGCGGGCAGAAGAATGTGGGAAGCTGCTTTTAATAAAGCAGCTTCCCACATTAGGAATATCAGAGGCTCGGCCAGGTTTCCGAAACAGCCCTACGGGCAGCCTCGATATCGACCGGCAGGCCGGCGTCGGCCAGCACCGCACCCAGAGCCGCGAGCGAGGACAGCACCGCGCCCCGCGTCGCGTCCGCCCCGTAATGGTTGACCCGGACCATCTCCTTGGACAGCGCCCCGCCGCCCGCGACGAGCGGCAGCGCGGGGTCCGCCGCCAGCGCCCCCGCGACCAGCACGGCCGCGTCCGTCCCCGCCGGGGCGCGCAGCGTCGTCGCCACCGGGGCGGCGTCCCGCGCCTCGTGGACGTACGGCTCCAGCCCGCCGCCCAGGGCCACCGCTCCGGCCCGGGTCGCCGCCGCGGCCGAGGCGTGGCGGGCCATCACCGTGTCCAGGCCCTCCTCCTCGATCCGCGCCACGCAGGCCTCCAGTCCCAGCATCTCCAGCTGCGCCGGGGCATGCGGCAGCGCCCGGCGGCCGGCGTCGATCCAGCGCTCCTTCCAGTCCAGGAGGGAGAGGTAGGAGCGGCGCGGGGCGGCCGGGTTGGCGGCGATCCGCTCCCAGGCCCGCTCGCTCACCGACACCGCCGACACCCCGGCGGGCCCGCCCATGGCCTTCTGCGCGCCGATCACGCACAGGTCGACGCCCCAGGCGTCCGGCAGCAGCGGCTCGGCGCCCACCGAGGCGACCGCGTCCAGCATGAACAGCGCGCCGTGCGCCCGGACCACCTCGCCGATCTCCGCGACGGGGTTGGTGTTGCCGGTCGCCGCCTCGGCGTGCACCAGCGAGACGAAGTCGATCTCCGGGTGCTCGGCGAGCGCCTCGGCGACCTGGCCGGCGGTGACCGCGGCGTGGAAGGGCACCGTGAGGTCGACGACCTCCGCTCCGCAGTCCCGCAGCCAGTTGCCGAAGGTCTGCCCGTACGGTCCGGTGACCACGTTCAGGGCGGTCGAGCCGGGCCGCGCGCCGCCGCGGATGCAGCCCTCCAGCGGCAGCAGCGCCTCGCCCTGGGTGATGACGACGTCCTGCTCCGTGGCGAGGAGCCGGGCCACGCGCCGCTCGATCGCCGCGAAGCGGTCGGCGGTCAGCGGGGGGAGATCGAGGAAGGGGTGCGTCACGGCGGTGCTCTCTTCGGGTTCGTTCGACGGTCGGAATCGCACTGGCAGCCTACCGACGGCCTCGTACAGTGCCGCGTATGAGTGATCAGGAGGAGCAGCGGGTGCTGCGGGTGAGGGGCCGGGTGCTCGTCGGCCCGGACGAGGTGCGGGACGAGCTGTGGGCCGTGGGCGGGCGGATCACCTACGAGCGGCCGCCCGGCGCCGGCGACGCGGTGACGGTCACCGGCTGGGCGCTGCCCGGGCTGGTCGACGCGCACTGCCATGTGGGTCTGGACCGCCACGGCCCGGTCGACGCGGCGACCGCCGAGAAGCAGGCGCTCACCGACCGGGAGGCCGGGACCCTGCTGATCCGGGACGCGGGATCGCCCTCCGACACCCGGTGGATCGACGACCGCGAGGACCTGCCGAAGATCATCAGGGCCGGCCGTCACATCGCCAGGACCCGCCGCTACATCCGCAACTACGCCCATGAGATCGAGCCCGGCGACCTCGTCGCGTACGTGGCCCGGGAGGCCCGGCGCGGGGACGGCTGGGTCAAGCTGGTGGGGGACTGGATCGACCGCGACGCCGGGGACCTGACCGCCTGCTGGCCGCGCGGCGAGGTCGAGGCGGCCATCGCCGAGGCGCACCGGCTCGGCGCCCGCGTCACCGCGCACTGCTTCGCCGAGGAGTCGCTCACCGACCTGGTGGAGGCGGGCATCGACTGCGTCGAGCACGCCACCGGCCTCACCGAGGACACCATCCCGCTCTTCGCCGAACGGGGCGTCGCGATCGTCCCGACGCTGGTCAACATCGCCACCTTCCCCGACCTCGCGGCGGGCGGCGAGGCCAAGTTCCCGCGCTGGTCGGCCCATATGCGGCAGCTGTACGACCGCCGCTACGACACCGTGCGCGCCGCGTACGACGCCGGGATCCCCGTCTACGTCGGCACCGACGCGGGCGGCTCCCTGGCGCACGGACTGGTCGCGGGCGAGGTCGCCGAGCTGGTCAAGGCGGGCATCCCGCCCCTGGAGGCGCTCTCCGCCACCGCGTGGGGAGCCAGGCGCTGGCTGGGACGGCCCGTGCTGGAGGAGGGCGCTCCGGCGGACCTGGTCGTGTACGACGAGGACCCGCGCGCGGACGTCCGGGTGCTGGCGGCCCCCCGGCACGTCGTGCTGAACGGACGGGTGATCGGATGAGTCGTCCCCGGGTCGTCCCTGGGCCGTTTCTCTGCCGTCCCTGAGCCCTCGCTGGGTTGACGGGCAGTGACGGATCTTGCCCCCGGATCGTTGAAGCACCTCTGCGCACGCTCCGGCGCGAGCGCACTCCGTACGGCCCGCGCCGGGTGAAACGAGTGACACCGGCGAACGCGCGTGCCGAAAGATTCGAATATGCGCGCGGAAACCCCCCTTTGGGGTGAACTCACGCCAGGTGTCCGCCAGTTCACCCTCAGTGCGTAAAGATTCACGGAGTCGAGGCCACCGGCACAGGCGATGTCCCCCATTGGACTGTGCCGGTGGCTCCATGTCTCTTGTGGGGGTTCCACCATCTTGAACAGCAACACCTTCCGTCTCGCCGCCCTGGCGGTCGCCGCCGGCCCCGTCGCCCTGCTTGCCGCCGTCCCCGCGCACGCAGCCCCGGCGACGCCCACCACCGGCGGTGAGGGCAGGGCGAGCGCGGTCGTGCTCCGTACCGGGCTCGACGTCTCGCTCCTCAACAAGTCCGTCCAGGTGCCCCTCAAGGTCACGCTCAACGAGGTGCAGGCCCCGGCCAGCGCCAAGAAGACCGCGCTCAGCGTGAACGTGGACGGGGTGGAGGGCGGAGCCCCGGTCAGCGTCCTGCGCGCCGACGTGGCCACCGCGAACGCCACGGCGGACGAGCACCGGGCCGAGGGCTACACCAACCTGGCGAAGGCCAGCATCCATGTGCCCGGACTGCCGGTGCTCTCGCTCATCGAGGTCGAGAAGGTCACCTCCAAGGCGGTCTGCGAGACCGGCAGGAAGCCCGTCGCCGAATCGAACGTGCTCGGCCATGTCGCGGTGCTCGGCAAGAAGGTGACGCTCTCCGCCGGCGGACCGACCCGGGTGGCGGTGCCGGGCGTCGGCGAGGTCTCCCTCGACCTGTCCAAGACGGTCACCACCGAGCGCACGGCGGCCGCGACGGCGCTCCAGCTCAAGGTGTCGGTCAACCCGCTGAATCTCAACGTCGCCGAGGTGGAGGGCGAGGTCACCCTCGCCGAGGCGACCTGCGAGACCCCGAAGGGGCCGAAGACCCCCGAGGAGCCGGGCTCCACGAACGGCGGCTCCACGGGCGGTGACAGCGGCGGCGGTTCCACGGGCGGCGACAGCGGCACGAGCGGCGGCGACGTGAAGACGCAGACCGGCTCCGACACCGGCACCGCCCCCACCGGGGCCAACCTCGCCGAGACCGGCGGCAGCTCCGCCACCCCGTACATCGCGGGCGGAGCGGCCCTGCTGCTGGCCGTCGGCGCGGGCGCGACGGTGCTGACGCGCCGACGCGCCGGCAGCCAGGGCTGATACGCGCCGGGGGCGGCGTCCGCCGTACGGACACCGCCCCCGGCAAGCCCGGCCCGGAAGGGACCTCTCAGCGCCCGGAGCCCACGGGCAGCGCCTGCACGGCCTGGTCCAGGGCCTGGAGGAAACGGTTGGTCGTGGCCCGGTCGCGGACCGCGAGCCGCAGCCACTGCGGTCCCAGACCCGGGAAGGTGTCACCGCGCCGGGCGGCGAAGCCCAGCAGCCGCAGCCGCTCCCGGACCTCCGCCGCCCGCTCCAGACGCACCAGGACGAACGGCCCACGGGCCGCCTCCACCACCTCCACCTCGCTGAACTCGGCCAGCCCGGCGAGCAGATGGGCCCGGTCCACCGTGATCCGGTCCGCCGCCTCGGCCGCCTCCACCAGCGCCCGCGGCTCCATGCACGCCTGGGCCGCCGCCAGCGCCGGGGACGACACCGGCCACAGCGGCTGCGCCTCGGAGAGCAGCGCCACGGTCTCCGGAGCGGCCAGGACGTAACCGATCCGCAGCCCGGCGAGCCCCCACGTCTTGGTGAGGCTGCGCAGCACCACGAGCCCCGGGATGTCCGTCCGGTCGCACAGCGCCTCACGCTCGCCCGGCACGACGTCCATGAACGCCTCGTCGACCACCAGCGTCCGCCCCGGCCGCGCCAACCGCTCCAGCAGCGCCGCCGGGTGCAGCACGGACGTCGGGTTCGTCGGATTGCCGATCACCACGAGGTCGGCCTCCTCGGGCACCCCCTCCGGATCGAGCCGGAAGCCGTCCTCGGCGCGCAGCAGCACCCGCCCCACCCCGTGCCCGGCCGCCCGCAGCGCCGCCTCCGGTTCCGTGAACTGAGGATGCACCACGACCGGACGACGGGCCGGAAGAGCACGGGCGATCAGGACGAACGCCTCGGCCGCGCCCGCCGTCAGCAGCACCCGCTCCACCGGCAGCCCGTGCCGGCCGGCGACCGCCGCGCGGGCCGAGGACCCGTCCGGGTAGGCGGCCAGCGAGGTGAGCGACGCGGCTATCCGCTCGCGCAGCCACTCCGGGGGAGTGTGGGTACGGACGTTCACCGCGAGATCGGTCAGATTCTCGCCGCGCACCTCCGCGTCTCCGTGGTGGCGCAGGTCGGGCCCTGCGCTCTCGATGTTCCGCGTGGGGGGTTTCATGGCAGCCATGGTGAACGGGCGGGAGCCCGCAGTCACCGGTGAGGTGGAAGTTTTCCTCCCGGAAACCTCGAAAGTCCCGGCCCCGGCCGGAAACCGGCGGGCCACCGCACAGGTCGCCATCCCTCTGCCGGCGGCCTTCGCGCCCGGGGCGCGGGTCTTCGGCACCACCAGTTCGTCCGCCTCGATCAGCGCCGCGGCCTCCGCGACCGACGGGGTCCCCACCGCGGCGCCCACCGCGCCCGAGGGGTGCGGCACGCGCACCGCGGCCAGCGCCCCGGCCGGATGCGTCCGCAGCGGCACCCCGAGCCGGGCCGCCGCGCCCACGATCCCCGGCTCGTCGCCCCTGGCGTCGACCGTCGCCACCTCCAGCACGTCCGCCGCGTCCAGCCCCGCCCCGCTCAACACCGCCTCGATCAGGGCGAACACCACGTCATCGGGGGCGCCCCGGCGCGCGCCGACCCCCACCACCAGACTGCGGGACCCGGACACAGGTCCGGTGTCGACGGATGCTCCGGTCATCGGCGGAGTCCTGCCTTTCAGGTCATATGTCTCGGTGGCGCTGGGGAGGCGGCGGGGCCGTTCCGTATACGGAAGCGGGTGGCGGGAAGGGCGCGGCGGACGCCGCCGGTAAGGACACCCTGAGATGCGGGGAGAGGGCCCGATCGACTAGCAAGGCCCCATGGCGGTGTTCGTCGCGCTCGGCGCGTTCCTGATGACTCTGGCCGGCGGCTGGGTCGCACAACGCGTCACCGACCGCCGTCACCTGGTGCTCGGCCTCGCGGGCGGGCTGATGCTCGGCGTGGTCGGACTCGACCTCCTGCCGGAGGCGATCGAGGCCGCGGGCACCCCTGTGTTCGGGGTCCCCGCCGCCCTGCTGCTGTTCGTCGGCGGCTTCCTGGCGGCCCATCTGGTCGAGCGGCTGCTCGCGGGACGCCAGGTGGCACACGGGGCGAGCGGCGGACGCGTCCCGCAGGTGGGTCTGACGGCGGCCGCCGCGATGGTCGTCCACAGTCTGATGGACGGCATCGCGCTGGGCGCCGCCTTCCAGGTCAGCGGCTCCATGGGCATGGCCGTCGCGCTGGCGGTGATCAGTCATGACTTCGCCGACGGATTCAACACGTACACCCTCACCAGTCTTTACGGGAACGCCCGCCGCAAGGCGCTCCTGATGCTGTTCGCGGCTGCCGCGGCACCGGTCGTGGGCGCCGCGACGACGCTGCTGTTCACCCTTCCGGAGGAACTGCTCGGCGGCTATCTCGGCTTCTTCGGCGGAGCGCTGCTCTACCTGGCCGCTGCGGAGATCCTTCCCGAGGCGCACCACACCCATCCCGCCCGCTCCACCCTTCTCTGCACCATCGGGGGCGTGGGCTTCATCTGGCTGGTTGTCGGCATCGCGGAGTGAGCCACGCGTACGCCCGAGCGCCCCGTCACGCCGGACGCGCCCCCCGGACGGTGGGTTCACCGCGCCCGGCAGTGCTCGACGAACCGGCGGGCCACTCCGGGCGAAGCGGCCCAGTGGGTGTGCAGATAGCTCGCGTGAACGCCCCGCTGGACGTACCCCTCGACCCGCCGCTCCGGCTGGTGCATGCCCCAGGCGGGCGTGGTCCCCGCCCCCGGTTCCAGCACCGTGCGGTGGAACTCATGACCGCGCATCCGGGTCCCCGCCACCGCCAGCGCGCTGTCCGACACGGCCACCGCCTGCCGGTACCCGAGCGTGAGGCGCTCGGACATCCGGGCCTCGGCGTCCAGCACTCCGCACATGGGCTTCCCGTCCAGCTCCCGCGCCAGATACAGCAGCCCCGCGCACTCGGCCGCCACCGGGGCGCCGCTCAGGGCCAGATCCGTGACCGCCCGCCGCAACGGCTCGTTGGCGGAGAGCTCGGGGGCGTACATCTCCGGGAACCCGCCGCCGATCACGAGCCCCGCCGTGCCCACCGGCAGCTTCTCGTCCCGCAGCGGGTCGAAGACCACGACCTCCGCACCGGCCGCCGTCAGCAGCTCGGCGTGCTCCGCGTACGCGAAGGTGAACGCCGCCCCGCCGGCCACGGCCACGACGGGCCGGGGGCCTTCCACAGGGGCGTACGCAGGCGCCCACGGCTCGTCCGGCAGCGCCGGCGCGGTCCGGGCCAGCGCCATCAGCGCGTCCAGGTCGCACCCGGCGCGCACCCGCTCGCCCATCGCCGCCACGGCGTCCACCGCTTCGGAGCCCCGCTCGGCCACCGGGACCAGCCCCAGGTGGCGCGAGGGCGTCGCCACCTGCGGAGCCCGCCGCAGCACCCCCAGGACCGGCAGCCCCGACTCGTCCAACGCGTCCCGCAGCAGCGCCTCGTGCCGGTCGGAGGCCACCTTGTTCAGGATCACCCCGCCGATCCGGACCTCGGGGTCCCAGGAGGCGAACCCGTGCACCAGGGCCGCCACCGAACGGGACTGCGAGGAGGCGTCCACCACCAGCACCACGGGGGCGCGCAACAGCTTCGCCACCTGCGCGGTGGACGCCAGCTCCCCCTGGCCCGAGGCGCCGTCGTACAGCCCCATCACACCCTCGACCACGGCGAGGTCGCACCCCGCCGACCCGTGCGCGAACAGCGGGGCGATCAGCTCCGTCCCGCACATGTACGCGTCGAGATTGCGGCCGGGGCGTCCCGTCGCCAGCGAGTGATAGCCCGGATCGATGTAGTCCGGCCCCACCTTGTGCGGCGAGACGGCGAGCCCGCGCGCGGCGAAGGCGGCCATCAGGCCGGTGGCGACGGTGGTCTTGCCGCTGTTGGAGGCCGGAGCGGCGATGACCAGACGGGGCGTACTCACCACTCGATGCCCCTCTGGCCCTTCTGCCCCGCGTCCATCGGGTGCTTGACCTTCGACATGTCGGTCACCAGGTCGGCGGCTTCGATCAGCTTGTCCGGCGCGTTCCGGCCGGTGATCACCACATGCTGGGTGCCGGGCCGGTTCCGCATCACCTCGACGACCTCGTCGGTGTCGATCCAGCCCCAGTGCATCGGATAGGCGAACTCGTCGAGCACGTACAGCTTGTACGTCTCGGCCGCCAGGTCGCGCTTGACCTGCTCCCAGCCCTCACGGGCCTTCTCCTCGTTGTCCAGCTGACCGTCGCGCTGGACCCAGGACCAGCCCTCGCCCATCTTGTGCCAGTCGACGGTGCCGCCCTCGCCGCTCGCTCCGAGGACCTTCAGCGCGTTCTCCTCGCCGACCTTCCACTTCGCGGACTTCACGAACTGGAACACCCCGATCGGCCAGCCCTGGTTCCAGGCCCGCAACGCCAGCCCGAAGGCCGCCGTCGACTTGCCCTTGCCTATGCCCGTGTGGACGAACAGGAGCGGGCGGTTGCGCCGCTGACGGGTGGTGAGCCCGTCGTCCGGCACCGATGTCGGCTGTCCCTGCGGCATTAAGCGGCCCTCCCGGCTGCGGTGACGTCCTTGACGAGCCCGGCGATCGAGTCGGCCCGCAGCTCGTCGAGCGTGACGGCGGTGCCTCCCAGTTCCCGGGCCAACTCCCCGGCGAGACCGAGGCGTACGTACCCCGACTCGCAGTCCACGACGACGGATGCCGTCCCCTCCGAGCGGTGCAGCCGCCCGGCCCGCCCCGCGAGCGCCACCGGCTCCGGCCCGCCGGTCGCCCGGCCGTCCGTGACCACGACGAGCAGCGGTCGCCGCGACGGATCGCGCAGCCGCTCGACCCGCAGCACGTCGTGCGCCTTGAGCAGCCCGGCGGCCAGCGGGGTGCGGCCCCCGGTCGGCAGCGACTCCAGACGGGAGGCCGCCGCGTCCACGGAGGAGGTCGGCGGCAGTGCCACCTCGGCGTCCTTGCCCCGGAAGGTGACCAGGCCGACCTTGTCCCGCCGCTGGTAGGCGTCGAGCAGCAGCGACAGCACGGCCCCCTTGACCGCGCTCATCCGCTGCCGGGCCGCCATCGAGCCCGACGCGTCCACGACGAACAGCACGAGGTTGCCCTCACGCCCCTCCCGGGTCGCCTGCCGCAGATCGTCCCGGCGCACCACGAGCCCGCGCCCGGAGCGCCCGCGCGCCCGCTGGTGCGGGGCGGCGGCCTGCACGGTCGCGGCCAGGTGCAGCTTGGTCAGCGACCCCCGCGGGCGGCGGGCGCCGGTGGTGCGCCCGTGCTCGGTACGGGCCCGGGAGCGCCGCCCCGCGGCGCCCTCGCCGAGCCCCGGCACGCTGAGCATCTTCGTCCGGAACGGCTCGGCGGACGCCACGGGCTGCTGCTCGGCCCCGGTGGACCGGCCGGGCGCGTCGGGAGTGCCTCCAGGGGCCTGCGACGGCGTGTCGCCACCGCTGTCGCCCTCGCCCTGCGGCTGGGTACGGTCGCCGTCGGCCTGGGGCGGTACGCCGCCACCGCCACCACCGCCGTCATCGTTCCCGCCCCCGTCGGGATCGGGATCGGGCTGGTCGTCGCCGTCGTCGTCCGCCTGCGGACCTGCCTCGTCCAGGGTCTGGTCGAGCTTGTCCTCGTCCAGGCCGGGCGCGTCGAACGGGTTGCGGCGACGCCGGTGGGGGAGCGCGAGCAGAGCGGCCTGCCGCACATCGTCGGCGGTGACCTCCTCCCGGCCCGCCCAGGCGGCCAGCGCGGTCGCGGTACGGGCCATCACGATGTCGGCCCGCATCCCGTCGACCTCGAACGCGGCGCAGGTCGCGGCGATCTGCCGCAACACGCCGTCACCGAGCACGACCCGGGTCAGCAGGGCGCGCGCGGCGGCGATCCGCTCCCGCAGCGCCTCCTCCTCTTCGGCCCAACGGCCGGCGAAGCCCTCGGGATCGTCGTCGTACGCGAGCCTGCGCCGCACGACCTCGACCCGCTCGTCGGTGTCCCGGGAGGCGGCCACCTCGACGGTCAGCCCGAACCGGTCCAGCAACTGCGGCCGCAGCTCGCCCTCTTCCGGGTTCATCGTCCCGACCAGCAGGAACCGTGCCGCATGCCGTACGGAGACGCCCTCGCGCTCGACGTACGAGGCGCCCATGGCCGCCGCGTCCAGCAGCAGGTCCACCAGGTGGTCGTGGAGCAGGTTGACCTCGTCGACGTACAGGATGCCGCGGTGCGCGTCGGCCAGCAGCCCCGGCTCGAACGCCTTCACGCCCTCCGACAGCGCGCGCTCGATGTCCAGCGCTCCCACGAGCCGGTCCTCGGACGCGCCGACGGGCAGCTCCACGGTCCGCGCGGGCCGCGACACACCGGCGGCCTCCGCGTGCGGCCCGTCGGGACACGCCGGATCGGGCGAGACGGGATCACAGGAGAACCGGCACCCCGGCACGACGGGCACCTCCGGCACGAGCGCGGCGAGCGCCCGCACGGCGGTGGACTTGGCGGTCCCCTTCTCGCCCCGCACGAGCACCCCGCCGACGGCCGGACTGACCGCGTTCAGCAACAGCCCGAGCCGCAGGTCGTCCTGCCCGACGATCGCGGTGAAGGGATACGGCGTACTCACAAGGCCTCCTCATGGATGTCAACATCAGTAGTGCCGGACCCGTGGGGCCTCGGGGCTTCTCCTCGCTTCTCCGGCGGAGCCGTTTCAAGCCCCTCCGGCGATGGAGGAGCGGGGTCCGGGGCAGCGCCCCGGCTCTCCGGAGCACCCGCACCCGCACCCGACGGTGGCGCCCCCGGCGGCACGAACGGCAACCCGGGAGGCGCCCCGCCTTCGATCAACCGCCACAACGCGTCCGTGTCCGCGTGCTCCTCCACCAGATCCCCGAGCCGGTCCAGCTGCTCCTCCCGCAACACCCCGAAACTCGTGTCCGGCGCCGGCACGAACCGCCGCCCGGCGGCCCGGGCCACCTCCACCAGGAACCGCCGCCGGAACGCGTCGCTCTCCAGCGACCCGTGCCAGTGCGTCCCCCACACGGTCCCCACCCGGCACCCGTCGAGGAACGGCTCCCCGCCCCGCACATCGGCCACCCCGTGGTGGATCTCGTACCCCTCCACCGGCTCGCCCAGCGCCGAACCCACCGGCCGCGCCAGCGTCTTGTCCCGGTCGAAGCGGATGCGCACCGGCAGCAGGCCGAGCCCGTCCACGACCCCCGCCCGCGACTCCACCTCGTCCTCGATCCGCTCACCGAGCACCTGGAACCCGCCGCAGATCCCCAGCACCGGCCGGCCCTCCGCCGCCCGCCGCGCCAGCGCGTCCGCGAGGCCCCGCTCGCGCAGCCAGGCCAGCGCCTTCACCGTGCCGCGCGTCCCGGGCACGATCACCAGGTCCGCGTCGGCCAGCTCCTCAGCCCGGTCCACGAACCGCACGACGACGCCCGGTTCGGCGGCCAGCGCGTCCACGTCCGTGAAGTTCGACATCAGCGGCACCGCGCAGACCGCCACCCGCAGCACGTCCTCGCCGTGCGGGGGAGCCACGACCGACTCCCGCACCGCACCCCGCAGGGACACCCGCAGGCCGTCCTCCTCGTCGATGCCGAGCCCGTGGGCGTACGGCAGAACTCCGTACGTCCGCCGCCCGGTCAGCTCGAACAGCATGTCCAGGCCCGGCTCCAGCAGCGAGACGTCGCCCCGGAACTTGTTCACCAGATAGCCCGCGACGAGCGACTGGTCCTCCGCGCCCAGCAGCGCCGTCGTCCCGAAGAAGGAAGCGAAGACCCCGCCCCGGTCGATGTCCCCGACCACCAGGACCGGGAACCTCGCGGCCCGCGCGATCCCCATGTTCACGATGTCCGTGCGCCGCAGATTGATCTCGGCCGGGGACCCGGCTCCTTCGCAGATGACCGCGTCGTACGTGGCCCTCAGCTGCTCCAGGCACTCTGTCACCGTCCCGAGCAGCGCCTCCTGACGGCCCCCGTGGTACCCCCGGGCGCTCATCTCGCCGACCGGCTTCCCCATCAGGACCACCTGGCTGGACCGGTCGCTGCCGGGCTTCAGCAGCACCGGGTTCATCAGCGCCGTCGGCTCCACCCGGGCGGCCTGCGCCTGCATCGCCTGGGCCCGCCCGATCTCCGCGCCCTGGCGGGTCACGAAGGAGTTCAGGGACATGTTCTGGGCCTTGAAGGGCGCGACCTTCACGCCCCGCCGCACCAGCCACCGGCAGATGCCCGCCGTGACGACGCTCTTGCCCGCGTCCGATGTGGTCCCCGCGACCAGCAGTCCGCCGCTCATGTCCGCTCCCGTTCCCGTACCGCGTTCCCCGCCGGACCGTTCACCGCGTTCCCATCCGGGCCGTTCATGACCGTTCCCGCCTCCGTCCCGCCGCCGTCCGCCCGGCGACCAGCCGGCCCGCCACGCACACGCCGAGGGCCAGCGTGCTCACCCGGCGCGACAGCCGTACCGCGCGCTCGATGTCCGCGCCCCGCACGTCCCGCCCGGACTCCCCGTTCAGCACCGGCCGGTGCTCGACGCGACCGGCGTACGCCAGCGTTCCGCCCAGCCGTACGCCGAGCGCTCCGGCGAACGCGGCTTCCACCGGTCCCGCGTTCGGGCTCGGATGACGCCCCGCGTCCGCCCGCCACGCGCGCACGGCCTCCCGCGGCCGCCCGCCCGCCGCCACGGCCAGCGCGGCCGTCAACCGGGCTCCGGGCCACCCGGCGAGGTCGTCCAGGCGGGCCGAGGCCCAGCCGTACCGGCGGTAGCGGGGCGACTTGTGGCCGACCATCGCGTCGAGCGTGTTCACCGCCCGGAAGCCGACGAGCCCCGGAACCCCGCCGATCGCCCCCCACACCAGCGCGCCGACGACGGCGTCCGAGGTGTTCTCGGCGACCGACTCGACGACCGCTCGGGCGATCCCCGGACCGTCCAGGGAGTGCGGATCGCGCCCGCACAGATGCGGCAGCCGCTCCCGTGCCACCTCCAGGTCCCCGGCGGCCAGGGCGCCGCCGATGGCGCGCGCCTCCCGCCCCAGCGACGTCATCCCGACGACGGACCAGGCGGTGGCGGCGGTCAGCGCGACGGCGAGCGCGGGGCGGCCCCGGACGGCGCGCGCGGTCAGCGCGGCGGCCCCCACGGCGCCTCCGGCGCACACGAGGGTGTGCAGGGCGCCCGCAGCCCGGTCGTCACGCCACAGACAGGACTCGGCCCGCGCGGCGGCGCGGCCGAATCCGGCGACGGGGTGGCCCCGACGGGGGTCGCCGAGCAGGGTGTCGGCGATCATCCCGGCCGTGGCGCCGTACGCGAAGACGCGGTCGGCACGCACGGCTCAGCCGGTCGCGGGGAGGGATGTTCCGGAGCTGGGGGGCAAAGGAAGCGGCGCACGGCGGCCGGGCATGGCGTATGTCCTCACTCAGGGTCCGCGCCCTGGTTCGACGTGACCGGCGACGAGAGTCTCCTGGCTTCCGGATCCGCAGTTCCCCCGGCCTTCCAGTCCGCGTGTCGCGGGCCGTGACGTTCCGGTGTGGGGGAGTGCTCCCCGGTGACAGTGGCGGGACCGCGCCGGATTCGCACCGGCTTCCTCTGCTGTCGCCGTAAATGGCTCCGGCAGTCCACCACGGCCCGCGAACAGCCGTCAACTCGCTGTTGACCTGCGAGGCTCCACTGTGCGCAGACGCACATCGGGCCGGACACACGAGGGTGTGTCCGGCCCGGAGGAGTGCGGGGTACGGGGTCAGGCGACGATCAGGTAGATCCCGTACGAGACCGCCGCGACGCACAGCGCGAAGCAGGCGTACGCGCCGGTGCGCGCCAGCGCCACCGACCCGCCGGAAGCACTGCTTCCGGCCGTGGCGGACTGCTTGGAGAGGGCGACGATGCCCAGGGTGAAGAGGCCGACCAGCGCGACGGTGACCACCAGGCTGACACCGAAGACGGAGGCGAGGGCTGCCCAGTCGATTTTCATGCGGATCTGTCCTTACACCTTGGCCGGCGGCCGGGCCGGGTCGTCGGGCGCCGAGGCGGGGGCCGGGATGGTGGATGCGAGGTCGGCGGCCGGGCCGCCGACGGGCGGCGGCTGGACCGCCGCCATGGCGGTGGTGACGATGCCCTGGGGCTCGTCGTCGCCCGTGTCGTTGACGTTGGTGTGGTCGACCGGCTGGCGGCGCGAGGCCAGCCAGATGGCGAACGAACCGCCCACCAGGATGACCGCCGTGACGGCGATGCCCCAGGGGCCCTGCTTGGTCAGGAACTCGGCGCCCGCACCGATCAGACCGGCCGCCGGGAGCGTCAGCCCCCAGGCGACGAACATCCGGGTGGCGGTGGACCAGCGGACCACGCCCCCCTTGCGGCCGAGGCCCGCGCCCATGACGGCACCGGAGCAGGACTGGGTGGTGGAGAGCGAGAAGCCGAGGTGCGAGGAGGCCAGGATGACCGTCGCCGCGCTGGTCTGGGCGGCGAAGCCCTGCGGCGGCTGGAGGTCGGTCAGTCCCTTGCCCATCGTGCGGATGATGCGCCAGCCGCCGAGGTAGGTGCCGAGCGCGATGGCCACACCGGCGGAGACGATGACCCACATGGGCGGGTTGGAGCCGGGGGCCAGGACACCGCTGGTGACCAGCGCCAGGGTGATGATGCCCATCGTCTTCTGGGCGTCGTTGGTGCCGTGGGCGAGCGAGACGAGACCGGCGGAGGCGATCTGTCCGGCCCGGTAGCCCTTGGCGGTCGACTTGAGCTGACCCTCGTCGGTGACGTTCCGGTTGATCCGGTACGTCAGCCGCGTGGCCAGCATCGCGGCGATACCGGCGACCAGGGGGGCCGCGATCGCGGGCAGCAGCACCTTGGTGACGACGGTGCCGCCGTTGATCGAGGACCAGCCGGCCGACATGACGGCGGCGCCGATCAGTCCGCCGAACAGGGCGTGGGAGGAGCTGGAGGGCAGGCCGACCAGCCAGGTAAGGAGATTCCACAGGATGGCGCCGACGAGCGCCGCGAAGATGACCTCGGTTCTGATGCCGTCTTCGTTGACGATCCCGCCGGAGATCGTCTTGGCGACCTCCACCGACAGGAACGCGCCGATCAGGTTGAGAACGGCGGACATCGCCACCGCTGTCTTGGGCTTCAGGGCGCCGGTCGAGATGGTGGTCGCCATCGCGTTGGCGGTGTCGTGGAAACCGTTCGTGAAATCGAACACGAGAGCTGTCACGACCACAATCGCAAGCAGCAGCGTGATGTGTTCCATTTACCCAGGCAATCGTTCGACGTCAGTGGCACGTGGACCGTAGGCAACCTGGATGAACGGAAGATGAACTGAGCAGGGCGCTGCGGTGACCCCAAACGGAGTGGGTCGCCTCCGCTTGTGCGCGGGAGGGGCTCCGCAGCGCCTGTGGGGCGGGGCGTGGGCTGTCCTTTGCCTCCGGTTGGCGAACATTTTGAACGGCTGTTCGGCACTCGGAAGAGACCTCCGTCACCTCCCATGTGACGTTCCGGTTGCGCCTCTTGCCCCCTACGCTCGCCCCATGAGCGAGCAGCACCCGGAATCCGTCGGCCGCATCTGGCGGGACGTCGTCGCGACCGCCCGCCGCAGCGCGGCGGACGGCCTCGTCGTCGGCACCTCGGGCAACGTGTCGGCCCGCGTCGGCGACCTGGTCCTGGTCACGCCCAGCGGGGTGCCCTACGACCGGCTCGGCCCCCACGACGCGGTCGGAGTCGATCTGGAGGGCCGCCAGGTCCTCGGAGACCTCGGGCCGACCAGCGAACTCCCCCTGCACCTGGCGGTCTACCGCTCCACCGGCGCCGCCGCCGTGGTCCACACCCACGCCGTGCACGCCACCGCCGTCTCCACCCTCGTCACCGAGGTGCCGCTCGTCCACTACGCGGCCGCCATCCTCGGCGGCCCCGTCCGCACCGCCGCCTACGCCCGCTACGGCACCCCGGAACTGGCCGAGGCCATGCTCGGGGCCCTGGAGGGCCGTACCGGCTGCCTGCTCGCCAACCACGGCACCGTCACCTACGGCGACACCCTCGACCAGGCCTACGAGCGCACCGCCCAACTGGAGTGGCTCTGCCGCCTCTGGCTCACCGCGAGCTCCGTGCCCGGCCGCACCCCGGCCCTGCTCGACGCGGCCCAGCTGGACGAGGTGACGGAAGCGCTCAAGGGATACGGCCAGCCCGGCTGACCCGGGCTTCCCGCCGCGCCCTCGGGCCGACGCCCCGCGCAGGCCTCCTCGCGAACCGCCGGAGCCCCGGTCCGGGCCGCGTCCGCCCCGGACGGCCCCGTCCACTGGCAGCCGGCCCCCGGCCCCACGACACTGAAGCGGTGCGCCCGGTAACCGCGACGGCAACGGCCGTCACCACGATCCTCGGCGTCGGTGCGACAGCGGTCGCGGCCGGCCGGTACGCCAGCGACGTCGCCCTCAAAGCGGCGCCCGGACGTCCCCTTCCCGCCGACCGCAGACTCACCGTGCACGCCACGGCGGCCGGACAGGTCACCCTGACCCGGTCCTTCTCGGCGCTCAGGCCCGGCACCTACGGCCTGTCCGGACCCGACGTCCACGCGGTCGTCGGGCCCGTCGTCGAAGGGGCCTCCCAGGCCGCCGACACCGTCGTCCGCAGGCTGGAGAGCGTCGGCCGGGGGCTCCTCGAACCGGGCGCGAAGGTGCGGCTCACCCCCGCCCTGTACGACGGCGACCCGAGCCGCGACCTCGGCCTGGACCACCAGGAGGCCGAGATCCCCGGCGAGCTGGGAACCCTGCCCGCCTGGTACGTCCCCGGCGCCCGCGACACCTGGGTCATCACCGTGCACGGCCTCGGCACCACCCGGGCCCACCCCATGAACCTCATGGGCTTCCTGCGCGAACAGCGCTTCCCCGTGCTCGACCTCGCCTACCGGGGCGACCCCGGAGCCCCCCGCCCCGCGGACGGCCTCGGCCACTTCGGCGCCTCCGAGTGGCGCGACCTCGACGCCGCCATCCGCTGGGCCCTGCGCTACGGGGCCCGCGACGTGATCGTCCACGGCTGGTCCACCGGCGCCACCATGGCCCTGTACGCCGCGGTCGAGTCCCCGCTCCGCGACCGGATCAGCGGCCTCGTCCTCGACTCCCCGGTGCTGGACTGGCCGGTTACCCTGCGCGCCCTGGCCGCGGCCCGAGGCGTCCCGGCCGCCCTGCTGCCGCTCGCCGTCCGCGCCGCCCAGGGCAGGACCGGGATGAGCCGCGCCCCGGTACTGGAGACCTCGGCCCCCGCCTCCCTGCGCACCCCGACCCTGATCCTGCACGGCCCGGACGACACGATCGCCCCCTGGGCCGCCTCCCGCGAGCTCGCCGCCCGCCGCCCGGACCTGGTCAGCCTCCACGCCGTGGCGCAGGCTCCGCATGCGTCGATGTGGAACGCCGGTCCGGCCCGCTACGAGGAGACCCTGCGACGCTTCCTCACGCCCCTGATGTGAGCCGATGGGGTGAACTCTCCCGCTTGCCGCCGCACCGGGGGAACCTTTCCCGTACCGGTGAAACGCCTTCCGTTTGGGCTTTCGGGCCGTCAGGGGCAAGACTGCTCCCGTGACGTCCCGTACTCCGCGCGACTCCAGGCTGCGACTTGTCCGCCCGCGACCCCTCGCCACCGCCCGCAAGGCCGTGACGACCCGGCGTACCAGGCCGGCTCCCCGGCCCCCCGAGGGCACCCCGCCCCGTACGGAACTGGCACGCCAGGCCAGGGCGGTACTCGCCGACGCCGTACGCATCGCCCGCTGGGCGGCCGGAGCGCCGGGGCCGGGCCCCGCCGCCCCGCTCGCGGCCCACGCCCTCGAACGGGCGGCCACCGCTCTGGAACTCTCCCCGGCGCAGGTCCGCGCGGGCTGGGACCGGGCCCGGCTGGCCGGACTGATCGAACTGCACGGCGACACCGCCCGCCCCGGCTGGCGGCTGCGCGCCTGGGACCGGGACGACTCCGCCGTCCTGCGCGGCTGGGTGGCGCTCTTCGACGCCTGGTCGCTCGTCCACGCCGCACCCGCGGACATCGAGGCGGGCGCCGTCGCCGAAGCCGTCGAGGCCGTGCCCCAGGTGCTCTCCCTCCTCCAGCTCTCCGCGGGCCCGGTCACCGTCCCCGCCCTGCTGGACCTCCTCGGCCAGCGCGTCGCCGAACTCCAGGAGGAGCGCTGCGA
This sequence comes from Streptomyces sp. NBC_01116, assembly GCF_041435495.1. Classification (NCBI taxonomy): domain Bacteria; kingdom Bacillati; phylum Actinomycetota; class Actinomycetes; order Kitasatosporales; family Streptomycetaceae; genus Streptomyces; species Streptomyces sp. NBC_01116. The sequence continues at coordinate 1,742,999 of NZ_CP108644.1, read as the reverse complement.
AGTGCCCCTGGGCCCCGGCAGAACCGCGCCCGCCGACCCGCCCGAGACCCCCGCCCGGGCAGTGGCGGTCCAGAACGGCGCCGGACCGGCCCGGAGCGCCGACCTCAACGCCCTGCTGCTCGACTGGGCCCTGGAGGGCCTCGCCGCCGTCGGTGCGCTGACGCTCGGCCGGGGGCACGCCACCCTCACCCCGCTCGGCAACTGGGCGGTCTGGGTCAAGCTGGAACAGATCTGCGTCGCGGCCCAGAGCCCGGCCGGGAACATCGAGCAGTCCGCCGCCGACATGCTCCTCGGCTGCGCCCGGCTCACCCCCGGCCCGGCCCGCGCCGAGTACCGCGCCTGGCTCGCCGCCCGCACCGTCGGCAGCGCCGTCGCCGAACTGCTGGCCGTCGCCCGGGGCGAGGACGCGCTGCTGCGCGGACTGGCCTTCGAGGCGCTGAGGGTCGTCGGCGCCCCCGCCGAACCCGAGGTCCGCGCCGTCCTCACCGAACCCTCGCTGCGGCCCTACGCGCTGCTCTGGCTCGCCGAGTACGAGGGCAAAGACCCGGACGACGCCCAGGAGGTCCTCAGCCGCGAGGAGGCCACCTGGCTCTGGGTCGACACCGCGGCGGCCGTCGCCGACCACGGCGAGACCGGGCTGCTGGTCCGCCACCTCGACTCCGCCGTCCAGGGCACCGTCCCCGCCCTGCTCGACGAGGTCAGGGCCGTCGGCCATCCGCGCACCGTCCAGGTCCTGGTCGCCCTGGCCGCGGCCCACCCGGACCCGGCCCTGGCCAAGGCGGTCCGCCGGGCCGCCTTCCAGGTGCACACCGGAGGAGCCTGAGCCGTCCGCCGCCGGGGTCCGCTCAGCCGGACCCCGGGGCGTACGTCCCGAAGCTCCACACGTTGCCCTCGGCGTCCCGCGCCATGTAGTCCCGGGAGCCGTAGTCCTGGTCGGTCGGCTCCATGAGGATCTCCACGCCGAACTCCTTGGCGCGGGCGCAGTGCTCGTCCACCTCGTCCACCACCACGTACACCCCCGCCGGACCCGCGCCCGTCATCGCCTGCGCGAACAGGCCCTCGCGTCCCTTGGAGCCGAGCATCACCCTGCCGTTGCCGCAGGACAGCTCGGCATGCAGCACGCTGCCGTTCTCCCCCTCGTAGACCGCCTCCTCGGTGAAGCCGAAGCCCTGCGTCAGCGTCCTGATCGCGGCCTTCGCGTCGTCGTACAGGATCGTCGGGTAGACCGTGGGAACGCCGCTCGCCCCGCCTGCCATCGCACTCACCTCTCCTGATGCCGCACCTGTCCGGATCACCCTGATGTGATCTGTGTCTCAGTCTTCCACCGGGCACCGACAATGCCCTCCCGGGAGGCGTTCCCGCAGGTCGGGCGGGTCCGGAGCAGTCGGGTGGATCCGGGTCGGCCGGGCAGGTCCGGGTCAGGAGAAGGTGTCGCACCGCGCCATGTCGCCCGTGCGGAACCCGGTGGAGATCCACTGCTGCCGCTGCGCGGCCGAACCGTGCGTCCACGACTCCGGGGTGACCCGGCCCTGATACCTCTCCTGGATCCGGTCGTCGCCGACCGCCGCCGCCGCGTCCAGGCCGTCCCGGACGTCCGCCCGGGTCAGCTCCGTGATCAGCGGCCGGCCCGTCGACTCGTCCGGTGTCGTCGTGGCGTGGTGCGCCCACACCCCGGCATAGCAGTCGGCCTGCAGCTCCACCTTCACCGCGTTGCTGTTCTCGCCCTGCCGCCCGTCCTGCGACCGGGCCAGCGTGCCCAGCTGGTTCTGCACGTGGTGGCCGTACTCGTGCGCCACGACGTACGCCTGGGCGAACGGCCCGCCGCTGGAGCCGAACTTCGTGCGCAGGTCGTCGAAGAACCCGAGGTCCAGATAGACCTTCCGGTCGCCGGGGCAGTAGAACGGCCCGACCGCCGAGGTGGCGGACCCGCACGCGGTGCCGACCCGCTCGTTGAACAGGACCGTCGAGGCGGCCGCGTAGTCCGCGTCGCGCCGCTCGAACTCCTGACGCCAGAAGTCCTGCACGCTGTTGACCACCGCCACCGTCCGGCAGTCCTCCCTGCTGTTCGCGTCCTGCCCCTTCAGGCAGCTCTCCTGCACCCGCCGGGCCGACGACGAGGTCGCCGCGGGGTCCGGGTCACCGGAGGAGAGGCCCAGCTGGTCGGGGCCGACGCCGAGGAGCAGGCCCAGGATCAGGGCGAGCACGCCGGCGATGCCGCCGCCCACGGTGGCCTTCCCACCCGGGATCCGGCTGCCGCGGACGTCCTGGACCTCGGAGGTGTCCAGATCGGCGTCGTCGTCGAACCGCACGGCCGCACCACCCTCGGGCTCGGGTGGGCGACAGGGTGCCGCCCTGCGCCGAGTATCAGCCGGTTCGTCCCGGCCGGCACGCGGAAAAGAAGTTGCGTACCGCCAGTAGAATGGGCCGTATGGCCTTCCTCCTTGTGCATTAGCGGCGTCGAGAGACCTCCGCCCTCGTCCCTCCGCCGTCCATACTGCCCTGGAGTTTTTCCGTGATCACCGCTTCCGGCATCGAGCTGCGCGCCGGCGCCCGCATCCTCATCGAGTCCGCTTCCTTCCGTATCGCCAAGGGCGACCGCATCGGCCTCGTCGGCCGCAACGGAGCGGGCAAGACCACCCTCACCAAGTGCCTCGCCGGCGAGGGCACCCCCGCCGGGGGCACCATCACCCGGTCCGGCGAGGTCGGCTACCTCCCGCAGGACCCGCGCACCGGCGACCTCGACATCCTCGCCCGCGACCGCATCCTCTCCGCCCGCGGCCTCGACACGATCCTGCGCAAGATGCGCGAGAACGAGGACCGGATGGCGAACGGGCAGGGCGCCACCCGCGAGAAGGCGATGAAGAAGTACGAGCGCCTGGAGACGGAGTTCCTCACCAAGGGCGGATACGCCGCCGAGGCCGAGGCCGCCACCATCGCCGCCGCGCTCAGCCTGCCCGACCGGGTCCTCGGCCAGCCGCTGCACACGCTCTCCGGCGGTCAGCGCCGCCGCGTCGAGCTGGCCCGGATCCTCTTCTCGGACGCCGACACCCTGCTCCTGGACGAGCCGACCAACCACCTCGACGCCGACTCCATCGTCTGGCTGCGCGACTACCTCAAGTCCTACCGCGGCGGCTTCGTCGTGATCTCCCACGACGTCGACCTGGTCGAGACGGTCGTCAACAAGGTGTTCTACCTCGACGCCAACCGCTCCCAGATCGACGTCTACAACATGGGCTGGAAGCTCTACCAGCAGCAGCGCGAGGCCGACGAGAAGCGCCGCAAGCGCGAGCGCCAGAACGCCGAGAAGAAGGCCGCGACCCTCAACGCGCAGGCCGACAAGATGCGCGCCAAGGCCACCAAGACCGTCGCCGCCCAGAACATGGCCAAGCGCGCCGACCGGCTGCTCTCCGGCCTGGAGGCCGTGCGGGTCTCCGACAAGGTCGCCAAGCTGCGCTTCCCCGACCCCTCGCCCTGCGGCAAGACCCCGCTGATGGCGGAGGGCCTCTCCAAGTCGTACGGCTCGCTGGAGATCTTCACCGACGTCGACCTCGCCATCGACAAGGGCTCCCGCGTCGTCATCCTCGGCCTCAACGGCGCCGGCAAGACCACGCTGCTCCGCCTGCTCGGCGGTGCCGAGAAGCCCGACACCGGCGAGGTCATCGAGGGGCACGGCCTCAAGCTCGGGTACTACGCCCAGGAGCACGAGACCCTCGACCCGGAGCGCACGGTCCTGGAGAACATGCGCTCCGCCGCACCCGACCTCGACCTCGTGGCCGTCCGCAAGACGCTCGGCTCCTTCCTCTTCTCCGGCGACGACGTCGACAAGCCCGCGGGCGTGCTCTCCGGCGGCGAGAAGACCCGGCTCGCCCTCGCGACCCTGGTCGTCTCCTCCGCCAACGTGCTCCTGCTCGACGAGCCGACGAACAACCTCGACCCCGCCAGCCGCGAGGAGATCCTCGGCGCGCTGCGCACCTACAAGGGCGCGGTCGTCCTCGTCACCCACGACGAGGGCGCCGTCGAGGCGCTCCAGCCGGAACGGATCATCCTGCTTCCGGACGGCGTCGAGGACCTCTGGGGAGCGGACTACCGCGACCTCGTCGCCCTCGCCTGATCCACCGGGGATAGATCATTCGGCCTACGCGTGATCCATCATCTGCGTGAGGACGTCTCGTACTCCGGTGGTGCGCCCGGCGCTCACCCGTCGTGCGCCCCATTTCCGGCCACCCGTCCCCGTACGGCCCTGACCTGGCTGTTCTCCTGCCGGTCCGGGCCGTGCGCCCCCGCACGCCCTGGGGAATCGCGGATTCCGCTCGTGTCGGCGTGCTTCTCGTCCGGGAAACCGCTCGCACCGACCTTGCCGAATGGGTGGCCAGGAAGCGCGGGAGGGGTGATCATGAGAGTCCAGAGCGCACTTCGCATGAGGAGGCACGGGTGGCCGAGACTCTGAAGAAGGGCAGCCGGGTAACCGGCGCCGCGCGTGACAAGCTCGCGGCAGACCTGAAGAAGAAGTACGACTCCGGTGCGAGCATTCGGGCGCTGGCCGAGGAAACCGGCCGCTCCTACGGGTTCGTCCACCGGATGCTCAGTGAGTCCGGAGTGACGCTGCGAGGACGCGGCGGCGCGACACGGGGCAAGAAGGCCGCTTCGGCCTGAGGCCCTTGAGTTCCGGCGTCCTCGGCGTCATGCGGGCTCAACGGAATTCGGGGTGACCACCCGGCTGACCGCAAGGTCGCCCGGGTGGTTACTGTTCAGTCACTTCATACCGAGTGCTGACTGCACCCCATCCGGAGGCGCCCCATGACCTCGCTCGACACTGTGCTGGACAAGGACGGCGTACGGCTCACCGTCGACGACGCCGTCGCCACGGTGACGCTCACCAACCCGGCCAAGCGCAACGCTCAGTCTCCCGCTCTGTGGCGGGCGTTGACCGAGGCCGGACGGGCGCTGCCCGGCACGGTCCGGGTCGTGGTGCTCCGCGGCGAGGGCATGTCCTTCTCCGCGGGCCTCGACCGGCAGGCCTTCACTCCCGAGGGCTTCGACGGCGAGCCGTCGTTCCTCGACATGGCGCGCGGCCCGGAGGCCGAGCTCGACGCGACCATCGCCGAGTACCAGGAGGCGTTCACCTGGTGGCGCCGCAACGACCTCGTGTCGATCGCCGCGGTCCAGGGCCACGCCATCGGCGCCGGCTTCCAGCTCGCCCTCGCCTGCGATCTGCGGATCGTCGCCGAGGACGTGCAGTTCGCCATGCGCGAGACCAGCCTCGGCCTCGTTCCCGACCTCACGGGCACCCATCCCCTGGTGGGCCTCGTGGGGTATGCCCGCGCGCTCGAAATCTGCGCCACCGGCCGCTTCGTGCACGCCGAGGAGGCAGAGCGCACCGGCCTCGCCAACCTGGTGGTCCCCGCCGACCAGCTCGACGCGGCGGCCCGCGACCTGGCGGGGGCCCTGGTGGCGGCGCCCCGCGACGCCGTCGTCGAGACGAAGGCCCTCCTGGCCGGCGCGCTCTCGCGCGACTACGAGCAGCAGCGCGTCGCCGAGCGGGCCGCCCAGGGCCGCCGGCTCCGCGACCTGGCGGGCATCACCGACTGACCACCTCCGTGACCAGCACCGACACCGGCAGCCGGTCCTCCGCGGCCGCCGCCACCGCCGTGCGCACCGACCGCGCGACATCCAGCGCCCGGTGGTCCCCGGCCGTCGCCACCTCGACCCGCACATGGTCGTGGGCGGTGTACACCGGGCCGCCCAGGACCCGGGTCAGCGAGACGACCCCCGGCACCCCGGCGGCAGCCGTCGCCACCGGTCCCTCGGGCTTCGCGCCCGGGGCCGGCGGCGCCGTCTCCCCGGCCGTCACCTGATCGGTCGCACCGGCCTCCAGCAATGCCGTGACCGTCAGGTCCACCTCGGCGATCTCCAGACCCAGCCGGGCGGCGGCCGCCGTCAGCAGCGCCGCGCGCAGGGCCGCCGCGGTGTCGGGCAGCGGCCGGTCCGGGGTGGTGGAGAACTCCGCCTCGATCCGCAGCGGCCCCGACGGCAGCGCGCTCGGCGGAGCCGGGGGCGGCGCCGGGTCCGCCGGGTTCCGTGACACGCCGTCGGGGCCGCCCCCGGCCACAGCCGCCTCAAGGGCCTTCTCCGTCGGGCCGATCCGCAGCTTCCCCAGCACCGTCCCGGGAAGAGCGGCCGCCCCGCACAGCACCGACGCGGCGGCCGTCTCCGCGATCCACGCGCCGTCCCCCGGACCGCCCAGCGGCAGCAGCCTGCCCAGACCCAGCCGTTGCCGTACCGAAGCGGTCCATCCGTCGACCCTCTGCGGGCCCCGTGCCGTCGTCATCACCCCAGACTGCCGTATCCACGGCGCGGGATGGGGAAAGCGCACTTAACGTGGGCAAGGAAGTCCAAACCAGTCCCGAAGGGAAGACCGGCGATGACTGAGAGCTCCCAGCGCAGCAACCCCGACAGCGGGTCCGGTGGCAGGACCCCGCTGAGCAAGCGTGGCGGCGGTGACCCCGGTACCCGGGGCCGTACCACGATCGCCGACGGCGTCGTCGAGAAGATCGCCGGGATGGCGGCACGCGATGTGGTCGGCGTCCACGCGATGGGCAGTGGCCTGTCGAGGACGTTCGGCGCGGTCCGCGACCGGGTCCCCGGCGGCGGCAAGTCCGTCACCCGCGGAGTCAAGGCCGAGGTCGGCGAGTCGCAGACCGCCCTCGACCTGGAGATCGTCGTCGACTACGGCGTGGCGATCTCCGACGTGGCCCGCGACGTGCGCGAGAACGTCATCGCGGCGGTGGAGCGTATGACCGGCCTTGAGGTCGTCGAGGTCAACATCGCGGTGAGCGACGTCAAGTTGCCCGACGAGGACGACGATGACGACGGCAACGACGATCAGCGTCTTCAGTGAGCCTTCCGTATCTCCGTCGTACGCCAGTTGAGGAGAGAAACACGATGAGCATGGCTGTCGCCGGTCTGTTGGCCGGCATGGCGCTCGGGTTCGCCGGGTATTTCGGCGGGTTCGGTGCCTTCGTACTGGTGGCCGCGCTGGGCGCGGTCGGCTTCATCGCCGGCCGCTTCCTGGACGGCGACCTGGAGCCCGGCGACTTCTTCCGGAGTCGCGAGCGCGGCGACCGGCGACGGTGACGGCGGTGACCGGCCGGGTCGCCGCGGCGACCCGGGGCGAGACCCGGATCGCCGACCGCGTCGTCGCCAAGATCGCCGCCCAGGCGGCGAAGGAGGCGGTCGACGAACCGCCCGCGGACGGGGCGTCGCCGCGTGCCACGGTCACCGTGCACCGCGACGCCGCCCGGGTGCGCGTCAGCCTGGAGCTCGGCTACCCCAGCGACATCGGCCGCCAGTGCGGCGCCGTACGCCGCCGGGTCGCCGAGCGGGTCAAGGCGCTGGCAGGCATGGAGGTGCCCGAGGTGGCGGTGCAGGTCGAACGGCTGCACCCCGCCGGAACGAGCGCCGCCGCACAGGGGAGGGTCCGATGACCGAACCCGGTGAACCGACCGGCTCCACGCGGCGGATGCCCACCGTAGGACAGAGCGGCGGCGACGTGAGCCCGCACGCCCCGAACACAACGGCCGACGCCCGCGAACCGGTCCCCACCCTGGAACGGGGCGACAGCACCGCGGGCCGCTTCTGGTCCGCCCGCCGCGTCCCGGCCGCCCTGCTGGCCCTCGTACTCCTGGGCGGAGCCGGCCTGCTGCTCTACGACATCGCCGCCGTACGGGCCGACCACCCGGCCATGCAGTGGCGTCGCTCCCTCGCCGACGGACTGGCCGAACGGCGGCTGGACGACGTCGCGGTGCTCATCGGGGCCGGCGTCGCGGCCCTGATCGGCCTCTGGCTGATCCTGCTGGCCCTCACCCCCGGACTGCGCGACCTGCTGCCGATGCGCCGCGACCGCGCCGACGTCCGGGCCGGACTCGACCGCACCGCCGCCGCACTGGTCCTGCGGGACCGCTCCGTGGAGGTGTCCGGCGTGCAGTCCGTGCGGGTCAGCATGGGACGGCGGAAGGCGAAGGTGCGCGCGCTCTCCCACTTCCGGGAACTCGACGACGTGCGGACCGACCTGGACGCCGTGCTGGAGAAGGCCGTCCGGGAACTGGGCCTGGCGAAGCCGCCGGCCCTCTCCGTCCAGGTGCACCGACCGGCGAAGAAGGGATGAGCCGCATGCGCTCCACCGTCAACCGGGTCCTGCTGGCCCTGGCCGGGCTGGTGCTGGTCGTCGTCGGCGGGGCCGTGCTCGCCGCCGGCCTCGGCGCGTCCGTGCCGTCCTGGTGGCCCTGGGACGGCAAGACCGACGTGCTGCTCAGCGCGGCCGACCGGCAGCGCTGGCGCGACGACGGCTGGTGGTGGCCGGCGGTGATCGCCGTCCTCGCCGTCCTCGTGGTCCTCGCCCTGTGGTGGTTCCTCGCCCAGCTCCGCCGCGGCCGGCTCGCCGACGTGCTGGTGGACAGCGGCGACGGCGAAGGGGCCCGGCTGCGGGGCCGCGCCCTGGAGGGCGTCCTCGCCTCGGAGGCGGGCGCACTCGACGGAGTGGCCCGCGCCCAGGCGATGCTGACCGGCCGCCGCACCGAGCCCCGGGCCCGGGTCCGGCTGCTCATGGAGCCGCACGCCGCGCCCCTCGGGACGCTGAACGCGGTCGCCGACGGGGCGCTGGCGCACGCACGCGACTCGGCCGGTCTGGACGCGCTTCCCGCCGAGGTGCGCCTGCGGGCCGTCAAGCACCGCGCGGAGCGGGTGTCCTGACGGCCCTGACGGCACCGGGGGACCGGCGGGGCGGGTCAGAAGCCGTGCCGTGATCCGCCGTCCACCGGGACCATGATGCCCGTGAGGTAGGAGGCGGCGGGGGAGAGCAGGAAGGCCGCGGTCTTCCCGAACTCCTCGGGCGTCCCGTAGCGCCGCAGCGGAATCCGCGCCTCGTTCGCGGTGCGGGCGGCCTCCGCGTCACCGGACAGGGCGTCCAGTTCGCGGACCCGGTCGGTGTCGATCCGGGCCGGCAGCACGCCCACCACCCGGATCCCGCGCGGGCCCAGCTCGTCGGCCAGCGACTTGGCGAAACCGGCGAGACCGGGGCGCAGCCCGTTGGAGATGGTCAGCCCCGCGATCGGCTCATGGACCGATCCGGAGAGCACGAGGCCGATCACGCCGCCCTCGCCGAGCGCGGCCGCCGCCGTCCGGGCGAGCCGTACCGCTCCCAGGAACACCGTCTCGAACGCCGTCTGCCACTGGTCGTCCGTGTTGTCCGCGAGGAAGCCGGGGGCGGGTCCGCCGACGCTGATGAGGATGCCGTCGAGCCGCCCGAAGTGTTCCCGCGCCGCGTCCACGAGGCGCTGTGCGGCGCTCGGGTCGGCGTTGTCGGCGGCGAGCCCGACCACGTCCGGGCCCAGCTCGGCGGCGGCCTCCACGACGGACTTCTCGTCCCGCCCGGTGATGATCAGCTTCGCGCCGTCGGCGGCGAGGGAGCGGGCCGTGGCGTTGCCGAGGCCCCGGGTCGCTCCGGTGACGATGTAGACGCGGTCCTTCAGTCCAAGATCCATGGCCCTATCCTGCCGGGTCCGCACCGGCGAGGTCGACAGCGGAGTTCACCAGTCCGATATGGCTGAAGGCCTGGGGGAAGTTGCCCAGCTGGCGCCCCGCCGCCACGTCGTACTCCTCGGCCAGCAGGCCCACGTCGTTGCGCAGCCCCAGCAGATGCTCGAACAGCTCCCGCGCCTCGTCCGGCCGGCCGATCCGCTGCAACGCGTCCACCAGCCAGAACGAGCAGGCGAGGAACGCGCCCTCGTCGCCCGGCAGACCGTCCACGGAGCCGCCCTGGGTGCTGTAGCGGCGGACCAGCCCGTCGCTGCCGAGCTCGGCGCGGACCGCGTCCACCGTGCCGATCACCCGGGGGTCGTCCGGCGGCAGGAACCCGGTCCGCACGATGAGCAGCGTCGAGGCGTCCAGCTCCCGTGACCCGTAGGACTGGGTGAAGGTGTTCCGCTCGGGGTCGTACCCCTTCTCGCAGACCTCGGCGTGCACGGCGTCCCGCATCGCCCGCCAGCGGTCCGCGTCGCCGGGCAGTTCGGGATTCTCCTCCAGCGAGCACACCGCCCGGTCGGCGGCCACCCAGGCCATCACCTTGGAGTGCACGAAGTGCCGCCGGGCGCCGCGGATCTCCCACAGCCCCTCGTCCGGCTCGCGCCAGGTCGACTCCAGGAAGCCGAGCAGGCTGAGCTGGAGGTTCCAGGCGTGCGGCTTGTCGTCGAGACCGGCGACGCGGGCGAGGCGGAGCGCGTCGATGACCTCGCCGTACACATCGAGCTGACGCTGGCGCACGGCCGCGTTGCCGGTGCGCACCGGCCGGGAGTGCTCGTACCCGGTGAGCCAGGGCAGCTCCGACTCGGGCAGCCGCCGCTCGCCCGCCAGCCCGTACATGATCTGGAGGTCGGCCGGGTCCCCGGCGACGGCCCGCAGCAGCCAGTCCCGCCAGGCCTCCGCCTCCTCCAGATAGCCGGCCGAGACCATCGCCCCGAGCGTCAGCGTGGCGTCCCGCAGCCAGCAGTAGCGGTAGTCCCAGTTCCGTACGCCCCCGATCTCCTCCGGCAGGGAGGTGGTCGGGGCCGCCACGATGCCGCCGGTCGGGCCGTACGTCAGCGCCTTCAGGGTGATCAGGGAGCGCAGCACGGCGTCGCGGTGGGGGCCTTCGTAGGTGCAGGCGGCGGTCCACTTCGCCCAGTCGTGGAGGGTGTGCTTCAGCGCCTTGTGCGGGTCGATGAGCTTCGGGCGCGGCGAGTGCGAGGGGTGCCAGGTCAGCACGAACGCGACGCTCTCGCCCTCGGCGACGGTGAACGAGGAGCAGGTGCTGAACTGCTGGCCCCACGTCTTGACCGGCGGCTCGCTGCGCAGCCATACGGAGTCGGGGCCGGCGACCGCCACCCGGTGGCCGTGCGAACGCCGCACCCAGGGCACCACCGAGCCGAAGTCGAAGCGCAGCCGCAGCACCGAACTCATGTCGACGGTGCCGCTGACGCCCTCGACGATCCGCATCAGGTCCGGCGACCTGTCGCGCTGCGGCATGAAGTCGATGACCTTCACCGTGCCGGTCCGCGTCTCCCAGTACGTCTCCAGGACCAGGGAGTCACCGGCGTACCCGCGCCGGGTACAGGTGTCCGAGGGGTTGGCCCCCTTGGGCGCGATGCGCCAGTGGCCGTTCTCCTCGGTGCCGAGCAGGGCGGCGAAGCAGGCGCCGGAATCGAAGCGGGGCAGGCAGAGCCAGTCGACGGAACCGTTCCTGCCGACGAGCGCGGCGGTCTGGAGATCGCCGATCAGGGCGTAGTCCTCGATGCGTGGGGTCACGCCTGGCGTTTTCCCGGACCGGGCCCATGTCAACCAGCCATCAGGCATCGAGGGTGTGCCGGAGACCTCAGGCGCTCGCCGGCGCGGGCTGCTCGGGGGCGTCGGCCGTCGCGTTCTCGGCGGCGGCCTGCTCGCGGTCGCGCTTCTCACGGCGTACGAGGACGATCCAGCCGACCGGGACGGCGGCGACGAACAGCCACCACTGGACGGCGTAGGCCATGTGCGGGCCGATCGAGCTGTCGTCGGGGGAGGCGATCTGCTCGGGCAGGGCACCGGCCGGCCGGGGGGCGGTCTGCTCGATGTACCCGCCGAGGACCGTCCGGGACAGCAGCTGGGACTGCTGGTCGCTGTTGATCAGCATCACCTGCCGGTCGGGCAGTCCCGCCAGGTCCTTGATGCCGCTGCTGCCGGTCGTCTCGTCCGCCTTGAGCCGCCCGGCGACGGTCACTTCGCCCCGGGGCGCGGGCGGCACGTCGGGGAAGGCGGTCTGGTTCGGAGCGGCCGGCACCCAGCCGCGGTTGACCAGGACGGTGCCGCCGCCCTTGAGGTCCAGCGGGGTCAGGACATGGACGCCGATGCGGTCGTCGTCCGAGGTCCGGCGGCGGACGACCACCTCGTGCTCGGTGTCGAACGTCCCCGTCGCGGTGACCGCCCGCCAGTAGTCCGAGCGCGGGACGGTGTGTCCGGGAGAGGTGAGCTCGGAGACCGGGACCGGCTCCGCGTCGAGGTTCCGCGAGATCAGCCCGTTCTGCTCGACCCGGTGTTCGTGCTTGTGGAACTGCCAGAAACCCAGCTCGATCATCGTCGGGATCAGCGCGAGGCCGAGCAGGGTGAGGATCACCCACTGCCGGGTCAACAGGAAGCGGTACACCCCATGACCGTACAACCGGGGTCATGGGGTGCGGCACTCAGGGGTGCCGCCGGAGCGGTCCGACGGCGGGGCGCTCCGTCATACTTTGTCCACGATGCCCGCCTTCCCTTCGGCGCGCGCGCAGTGGGCGCCGCAGTACCAGTGCCCGTCCACCTCGACGCCCTGCCCGATCACCTGGACCCGGCAGTGCTCGCAGATCGGCGCCATGCGGTGGATGGCGCAGGAGAAGCAGTCGAAGACGTGCACCGCGCCCTGCGCGTGCACCTCGAAGGACATGCCGTAGTCGTTTCCGCAAACCTCACAACGTGCCATGCGCCACAGGGTGGGACGCCCGGCGGTCACCGGGCGAGCGGCTGCCGGGCGAGTCGTGCCCGGTTCACTCCGATGACGGTGCGGGGGCTTGGTGCGGCAGAGTCGTCCCCGGAACGGGTTCGGCGGGGGCCACGTCGCGCAGCAGATGGGTGAAGGCGCTCTCCTCCAGGATCGGCGTCCCGAAGGTCTTCGCCTTCTGTGTCTTGGAGGTGGCCGCGTCCGGGTCGTTGGTCACCAGCAGACTGGTCAGCCGCGACACGCTGGTCGCCACGTGCAGGCCGGCCTCCACCGCCCGGTCCTCCAGCAGCTCCCGGTCGATGGAGGTGTCCCCGGAGAAGGCCACCCGCATCCCCTGCTGGAGCGGCTTCTCCTTCTCGTACCGCCCCGGATTGGGATACGGGCAGGCCGGGCGCTTGCGCGAGGGCCGCCAGCTGTTCGGCTGCCGGGAGGGCTGATAGCCGACGCGCGGGGTGACGGGGGAGTCGGACCACTCGGTCAGCGGACGGCACTCCAGCAGTGGCAGCCGCACCCCGCCCCGGGCCGCCGCGTGCAGGCTCGGCCGGAACGCCTCGGCCAGCACCCGGGCGTCGTCCAGGGCGTGGTGGGCGTGCTGCTGCACGACGCCGAAGTGCGCGGCGAGGGAGGCCAGCTTGTGGTTGGGCAGCGGCAGCCGCAGCTCCTTGGCCAGCGCGATCGTGCACAGCCGGTGCTCGACCGGGGCGACCACCGACGCTCGCGCGTACTCCCGGGCGATCATCGACCAGTCGAACGCCGCGTTGTGCGCGACGAGCACGCGGTCCGCGAGCCGCTCCGACAGCTCGGCCGCGACCTCCGGGAAGAGCGGGGCGCCTTCCAGGACATCGCTCGTCAGCCCGTGGATCCAGACGGGGCCGGGGTCCCGCTCCGGGTTGACCAGCGTGTACCAGTGGTCCTCGACGTTGCCCAGGGCGTCCAGCCGGTAGACGGCGGCGGACACTATCCGGTCGTCGCGGGCGAGTCCGGTGGTCTCCACGTCGACGACCGCGTACCCCTGGGGGTAGGCGGTCGGCCACGGTGCGGCTGTCTGGCGGTCGTCGAGCATGGTCACAGAGAATACGGGCCGCGACTGACAGTTCCCTATTCGGCCGGACGGGACCGGGTGCGGTGAGGCGTCGGGACCCCGCAACTCCGGTGCGTGCCGAACGCCTTCGGGCCGGCCGAGCGCGGCGACCGGATCGCCCGCGGCCACCCGGTCGGGACCGCGGCCGTCCACCGGTCCGGCCAGCAGCCGGTAGACCGTGCCGCTCGCCTTCTCCGGGGCCGCGTCCCCGTTCACCAGGGCGAGCGGCACCCGCTTCCCGGTCGCCGCGCGTTCCGTCGCGGCGACGCCGTCCCCGTCCTCCGTGCCGCGCGGCTCCTCCTCGTCCGGGGGGCGTGCGTGCTGCTCGTCGGGGTGCGGCGTCTCGCCGGCCCGCTTCCACCGCTCCGGGTGGCGCAGCAGGTCCTCGACCGGCCAGGAGGGGCCAACCCGTCGAGCACGGCGAGGAGTTCGCGCCGGAGCCCGCGCGGCAGGGAACGGTTGCGCGGGGTGTCCAGCAGATCCGCCCCGCCGCCCGACCGGACGGCGAGCAGCCGCCGTACGTCCGTGGCGGTGGTCAGCCGCTCGGGCAGCACGGCCCGCACCGCGTCGGGTCCCTTGGCAGAAGGTGCCAAAGACTGCTGACGCCAGGTCTCGCATACTTGTGGGTAACAACGTCTAGCCCTCGCCGACGCGCGGCCCTACGGTGCTCGCATGGAGCCGAACCTGCCCGATGTCGTGCTGTGGTCAATACCGGCCTTCGTGCTGCTCACCGTGATCGAGATGGTCAGCTACCGCCTCCATCCGGACGAGGACGCCGCCGGGTACGCGACCAAGGACACCGCCACCAGCCTCACCATGGGCATCGGCAGCCTCGGCTTCGACCTGCTGTGGAAGATCCCCATCCTGGCGATCTACATGGGCGTCTACGAACTGACGCCGCTGCGGGTGCCCGTGCTGTGGTGGACCGTCCTGCTGATGCTCCTCGCCCAGGACTTCTTCTACTACTGGTCCCACCGCGGCCACCACGTGATCCGGATCCTGTGGGCCTGCCACGTGGTCCACCACTCCAGCGAGAAGTTCAACCTCACCACCGCGCTGCGCCAGCCCTGGACCTCCGCGACGGTCTGGCCCTTCTACCTGCCGCTGATCGCCTGCGGGGTGCACCCGGCGGCGCTCGCGTTCTGCCAGTCGGCCAACCTCGTCTACCAGTTCTGGGTGCACACCGAGCGCGTCGGCAGGCTCCCGCGGCCCTTCGAGTACGTCCTCAACACGCCCTCCCACCACCGCGTCCACCACGCCTCCCAGGGCGGCTACCTGGACCGCAACTACGGCGGGATCCTGATCGTCTGGGACCGGATGTTCGGGTCCTTCGCGGCCGAGACCGAGCGGCCCGTCTACGGGCTCACCAAGAACATCACCACCCACAACCCGCTGCGCGTCGCGACCCACGAGTACGCCGCCATCGCCCGGGACGTCCGGGCCGCCGGCACCTGGGGCGAGCGGGCCGGACGGGTCTTCCGCGGGCCCGGCTGGCAGCCGGCGCCGAAGGCGGGGGCCCCGGCCGGTACCGCGGCCGGAGAACCGGTGCCCGTGTCCATGGAGACCTCCGCCCCGGAACGCGCCCTGTGAGCGCCACCGACTCCCGCCCCGCGCGCCCCCGCGGAGCCGAGCGCTTCGCCCGCCCGGTGCTCCTCGCCTTCCTCCTCGCCGCCGCGGTGGACCTGGCCGGGCTGATCGCCGGGGCCGAGACCGTCCACCTGGTCGCCAAGCCGCTGCTGATGCCGCTGCTCGCCGGGTACGCGGCACTGAGCGGCGGACCCCGGCTGCTCGTCGCGGCCCTGCTGTTCGGGTGGGGCGGTGACGTCTTCCTGCTCGCCGACGCCGACCTGGCCTTCCTCCTTGGCATGGGCTCCTTCGCCGTCGGCCATGTCTGCTACCTGACGCTGTTCGGCCGCGACCGGGCCCGTGCGCCGCTGGCCACGGGCGTCGGATACGCCCTCGTCCTGGTCCTCTTCCTCGTGCTGATCTGGCCGGACCTCCCGGCGGACCTGCGTATCCCGCTGACCGGCTACAGCCTGCTGCTCACGGCCGTGGCCTGGCGGGCCGGCGTGCTCGGCCGGTACGCGGCGGCCGGCGGGGCGCTCTTCCTGCTCTCCGACGCCCTCATCGCCACCGGCATCGCGGACTGGCCGCAGGCGCCCGCCCCCGACTTCTGGGTGATGCTCACCTACATCGCCGCCCAGGCCCTGCTGACCCTCGGGGTGCTCACGGCCGCCCCGGCCGGGAGAACCGGGCGAACCGGGGCGTACCGTGAAGCGGGTACCAGCGTCTGAGACCGGCAAGGACCCCGAACGTATGCGCGCCACCGTCATCCACGCCCCCCACGACATCCGGGTGCAGGAGGTGCCGGACCCGGGGATCCAGCAGCCCACCGATGTGGTCCTCAGGGTCCTGCGGGCCTGCATCTGCGGCAGCGACCTGTGGGCCTACCGGGGCGAGTCGGCCCGGCGGTCCGGTCAGCGCATCGGCCACGAGTTCCTCGGCGTCGTCGAGGAGGCCGGCCCCGGGGTGAACGGCTTCGCCGTCGGTGATCTGGCCGTCGCCCCGTTCGTCTGGTCCGACGGCACCTGCACCTACTGCGCCGAGGGCCTCACCACCTCCTGCCCCGAGGGCGGCTTCTGGGGCTCGGTCGGCCCGGACGGCGCGCAGTCGGACGGCGGCCAGGGCGAGGCCGTCCGCGTCCCCCACGCCGACGGCACCCTGGTCAGGCTCCCGGCCGCCGCCGCCTCCGACGACCGCCTGCTCACCGCCCTGCTGGCGCTCTCCGACGTCCTGGGCACCGGCCACCACGCCGCCGTCGGCGCGGGCGTCGGGCCGGGCAGCACCGTCGCGGTCGTCGGTGACGGCGCGGTCGGCCTGTGCGGGGTGCTCGCCGCCAAGCGGCTCGGCGCGGAGCGCGTCATCGCGCTCGGGCGCCACACCGCGCGCACCGACATCGCCCGCCGCTTCGGCGCGACCGACGTGGTCGCCGAACGCGGCGAGGCCGCCCTCGCCGCCGTCCGCGAGCTGACCCGGGGCGAGGGCGCGCACAGCGTCATCGAGGCCGTCGGCACCGAGCAGTCGATGCGCACCGCCCTCGGCATCGTCCGCGACGGCGGCTCCATCGGTTACGTCGGCGTCCCGCACGGCAGCGCCACCGGTGTGGACCTCGGCGCGATGTTCGGGCGGAACATCGCCCTGCGCGGCGGAGTCGCCCCCGTACGCACGTACATACCGGAGCTGCTCCCCGACGTGCTGGACGGCACGATCGACCCGTCGCCCGTCTTCGACCGGTCCATCGGCCTGGACGAGGTGGCCGTCGGCTACAAGGAGATGGACGAGCGGACCGCGCTGAAGGTGCTCATCACGCCGTAAGGGCCCGACACGGGGCGGGGGCCCGGGGAGAACGTCCTCCCCGGGCCCCCGCTCCTCGCTCGGTCACCCGCTACCAGCGCACCGCGTCCAGCGCGTCGACGACCCCGGCTCCGTAGAAGCCGTTGTAGCTCCTGCCGCCCTCGCAGACCGCGTCGATGACGCCGTCACCGTTGATGTCGTACGGCTCACCGCACGCCTTCGCGTCCGCCTGGAGCGTCAGCAGCGCCTTCACCGCGGTGGGCGAGGCGTAGGGGTGCTTCGACTTGATCAGCGCCACGACGCCCGCGACGTGCGGGGACGCCATCGACGTACCGGCCTTGTAGCCGAACTTGCCGCCCGGCAGCGTCGACAGGATCAGCCCGTTGACGGCCGGCGGCTCGGGGGTCTGGTAGACCGTCGAGTCACCGCCCGGGGCGGCCACGTCGATGATGCCCCTGCCGTAGTTCGAGTACGAGGACTTCAGGCCCTTCGCACCCGTCGCGGAGACCGTCACGACACCCGGCAGCATGGTCGGGATGTCCGGGCACGCGCTCGGGTCGATCGTCCGCGTGACCGTCTCGCTGTCGTTCGGGCTGCTCTTGTCCACGATCGCGTCGGAGGCCAGGTCGTTGCGGGAGTTCCCGGCCGCCGCGACGTTGACCGTGCCCTTGCGCTCCGCGTACTTCACGGCGCGGGTGAGGGCGTCGACCAGGGCGCCCTGGTCCGGGTCGTTCTTGCAGTTGAACAGCCACGGGTCGGTGTAGTAGCTGTTGTTGGTCACCTCGACGCCGCGCTCGGCGGCCCAGAGGAACCCGCAGACGACGGCCTCGGTGTAGAAGAACCCGTCCGGGTTCGACACCTTGATGCCCGACACCTTCACGCCCGGGGCGACGCCGGTGACGCCGGCGCCGTTCTTCGCCGCGGCGATGGTGCCCGCCACATGCGTGCCGTGGTCGCTCTCGCCCGCCGCCGGACGCCAGGAGCCGGCGGTGGTGTCCGGTGCGCCCGAGACACAGTTGGCCGAGGCGCCGGTGTCGAAGTTCGGGGCCAGGTCCGGGTGGGTGTCGTCGACGCCCGTGTCGATGACGGCGACCGTCACCTTCTTCGAGCCCAGCGTCTTCTGGTGCGCCTTGTCCGCCTTGATCGCGGGCAGCGACCACTGGAGGGGCTCCAGCGGGTCCTCGCCGGCCTTCGCGTCCGCGGCGGCTGCCGCCGCCTGCTCGGCGGTGAGCGGCTGCGCTATCGCGCCGACGTCCTTGGTGGCCTGCGGGACGATCGGGTTCGTGCGGGTGGCGCCCGCCGACTCCACACCGCGTACCCGGCGGATCGTTTCGCCGAACGCGGGGTTCTGCGAGTGGACGACGATGACGCCGATCTGCTCGTAGGCGATGACGACCGTGCCGCCGGCCCGGGCGATCGCCTTCTTGACGTTCTTGACGGTGCCGTGGCCGCCCCGGGTGTTGACCACGTAGGACAGCTTCGGCCCGTCGGTCCGCACGCTCGCGGAGGCCTGCTCGCCGGTGGGCGCCGCCGTGGCCGTCGCCGTCGGCATGAAGCCGAGCGAGGCGGTCAGCGCGAGTCCGACGGGCACCGCGAGTGCGCGGGTCCGTCTCGATGCCAGATGAGCCATGGGTTCTCCACATCATCCGTGCCGAACGACCGGACACCTGGCGTGCTCGGTCGCGTACATGACGAGTGAAGCTATCGCTGATCATCCCGGCGCATCAACGCTTACGGGCAAGTGAGTTCGAAGAGTGACCTATGCGGCCGCATGTGAACGGCAGGCTTCCGGGCAACCGGGCGCACCGCGACACCTCCGAGAAGGCGAAAGACACGGTGAACCGCTTCGTCGCGCCCTCCGTGCCGTTGTCCAGGAGGCACATCACCGTCCCCCGGTAACGAGGCTTCCCTTGACACCCACCGCCCCCCAGACCACCGCACCCGCGTCGCGAGGAGATTCCGTGGCTACCGATGCACCGCCGCCCGAGGGCACATCGCCCAACGGCCCCGCCCAGCCCACCACCGAGGCGTTCGTCGCGATGCAGGCGAGCCCGGACTTCGCCGACCTGCGCCGATCCCACCGCTCCTTCGCCTTCCCCCTGACCATCGCCTTCGTGACCTGGTACCTGCTCTACGTCCTGCTCTGCAACTACGCGGGCGGATTCATGGCCATCGAGGTCGTCGGCAACATCAACATGGCGCTCGTCCTCGGACTCGCCCAGTTCGCCACCACCTTCCTCATCGCCTGGCTCTACTCCCGGCACGCCGCCACCAAGCTCGACCCCAAGGCCGACGCGATCAAGTCCCGTATGGAGGCCGACGTATGAGCGCCGCCCACACCCTCTATCCCGCCGTCCAGCTCGCCGCCACCGAGGGAGCGAGCGAGCACCGGCCGCTGATCATCACGCTGTTCGGCGCCTTCGTCGTGGCGACCCTCTTCATCACCGTGTGGGCGGGCCGCCAGACCAAGAGCGCCTCCGACTTCTACGCGGGCGGCCGCCAGTTCACCGGATTCCAGAACGGACTCGCGGTCTCCGGCGACTACATGTCCGCCGCGTCCTTCCTCGGCATCGCCGGAGCCATCGCCCTCTTCGGATACGACGGCTTCCTGTACTCCATCGGCTTCCTCGTCGCCTGGCTCGTCGCCCTGCTCCTGGTCGCCGAACCGCTGCGCAACTCCGGCCGCTACACCATGGGCGACGTCCTCGCCTACCGGATGCGCCAGCGCCCCGTCCGTACCGCCGCCGGCACGTCCACGATCGTCGTCTCGATCTTCTACCTGCTGGCCCAGATGGCCGGAGCGGGCGTCCTCGTCTCGCTGCTCCTCGGCATCACCAGTGACGCCGGGAAGATCCTCATCGTCGCCCTGGTCGGCGTGCTCATGATCCTCTACGTCACCATCGGCGGCATGAAGGGCACCACCTGGGTGCAGATGGTCAAGGCCGTCCTGCTCATCGCGGGCACCCTGCTCATCACCTTCCTGATCCTGCTGAAGTTCAACTTCAACATCTCCGACCTGCTCGGCACCGCCGCCAGCAACAGCGGCAAGGGAGCGGCCTTCCTGGAGCCCGGCCTGAAGTACGGCGTCGACAACGTCTCGAAGCTGGACTTCATCTCGCTCGGCATCGCGCTGGTCCTCGGCACCGCGGGACTGCCGCACATCCTGATCCGCTTCTACACCGTGCCCACCGCCAAGGCCGCCCGTAAGTCCGTGAACTGGGCGATCGGCATCATCGGCGCCTTCTACCTGATGACGATCGTGCTCGGCTTCGGCGCCGCGGCGATCCTCAAGCCCGGCGACATCATCGCCTCCAACAAGGCGGGCAACACCGCGGCGCCGCTCGCCGCGCTGGAGATCGGCGGCGGCTCCGGATCCACCGGCGGCGCCATCCTCCTCGCGGTGATCTCCGCCGTCGCCTTCGCCACCATCCTCGCGGTCGTCGCCGGACTCACCCTCGCCTCCTCCTCGTCCTTCGCGCACGACATCTACGCCAACGTCATCCGCAGGGGGCAGGCCACCGAGAAGGAAGAGGTCCGCGCCGCACGCTGGGCCACCGTCGCGATCGGCGTCGTCTCCATCGGCCTCGGCGCACTCGCCCGCGACCTGAACGTCGCCGGGCTCGTCGCCCTGGCCTTCGCGGTCGCCGCCTCCGCCAACCTGCCGACGATCCTCTACAGCCTCTTCTGGAAGCGCTTCACCACCCAGGGGGCCCTCTGGTCCATCTACGGGGGCCTCGCCTCCTCCGTCCTGCTGGTGCTGTTCTCGCCGGTCGTCTCCTCCAAGCCGAGCTCGATGTTCCCGAGCGTCGACTTCGCCTGGTTCCCGCTGGAGAATCCTGGCCTGATCTCGATCCCGCTCGGCTTCCTGCTCGGCTGGGTCGGCTCGCTGCTCTCCAAGGAGAAGCCCGACACGGACAAGTACGCCGAACTGGAGGTCAAGTCCCTCACCGGCGTCGGAGCCCACTGAGCAGCCGACCGAGCACACCGCGAGGCCCTTCCCCGGCTCACCGCAGGCGGGTCCTTCGGCTCATCGGACACCACCGGCGGCCGGGCCGCGTCGTAGGGTCCTACGACGCGGCCCGGCCGCGCCTCGTGGCAAACGGGCCACCCCGATGTCAGCGGTCTCACGTAGGCTCGGTCCTACCGGAACCGCGAAGGGCCGACACCTCGGGCGAGGCGACGACCCGGCAGCGGCGACGGACCGACAAGAGCGACCGCACCACCGCGGACACCCCGGGGGAGGGACCCACCGTGCTCATCGACACCTATGACCGGGTCGCCACCGACCTGCGCGTGTCACTCACCGACAAGTGCAACCTGCGCTGTACCTACTGCATGCCCGAAGAGGGCCTCCAGTGGCTCGGCAAGAGCGAGCTGCTCTCCGACGACGAGATCGTGCGCCTGATCCGTATCGCCGTCACCTCGCTCGGCATCACCGAGGTCCGCTTCACCGGCGGCGAGCCCCTGCTCCGCCCCGGCCTCGTCTCCATCGTCGAGCAGTGCGCCGCGCTCACCCCGCGCCCCCGCATGTCGCTCACGACCAACGGCATCGGACTCAAGCGGACCGCCACCGCCCTCAAGGCCGCGGGGCTCGACCGGGTCAACGTCTCGCTGGACACCCTGCGCCCCGACGTCTTCAAGACCCTCACCCGCCGCGACCGCCACAGGGACGTGCTGGACGGCCTGGAGGCCGCCCGCGAGGCCGGGCTCACCCCGGTGAAGGTCAACTCCGTCCTGATGCCGGGACTCAACGACGACGAGGCCCCCGAGCTGCTCGCCTGGGCCGTCGCCCACGACTACGAGCTCCGCTTCATCGAGCAGATGCCGCTCGACGCCCAGCACGGCTGGAAGCGCGACGGCATGATCACCGCCGGGGACATCCTCGCCTCGCTGCGCACCCGCTTCACCCTCACCGCCGAGAGCGACGAGTCCCGCGGCTCCGCCCCCGCCGAGCGCTGGACCGTCGACGGCGGCCCGCACCGCGTCGGCGTGATCGCCTCCGTCACCCGCCCGTTCTGCCGCGCCTGCGACCGCACCCGGCTCACCGCCGACGGCCAGGTCCGCACCTGCCTCTTCGCGCGCGAGGAGACGGACCTGCGCGGGGCACTGCGCGGGGACGCGCCCGACGAGGAGATCGCCCAGCTCTGGAAGACGGCCATGTGGGGCAAGAAGGCGGGCTCCGGACTGGACGACCCGTCCTTCCTGCAGCCGGACCGCCCGATGTCGGCGATCGGCGGCTGAGGCCCGGACCGACGAGCCTCAAAGGACAGAGGGCCAAGGCCCGAGTCCTCGAGGCGCGAGTCCCTCAAGGCTCCGAGGACCAGGGCCCCCGGGCTCAGGGCCCGGTCTCCTTCCCGTCCCCGGCTTCCCAGTCCCGCAGTGCCACGACGTCCTTGAGGAAGCCCCGTACACCGAGGAACGAGGACAGATGCTCCCGGTGCTCGTCGCAGGCCAGCCAGGTCTTGCGCCGCTCGGGCGTGTGCAGTTTGGGGTTGTTCCAGGCGAGCACCCACACGGCGGCGGCCCGGCAGCCCTTGGCGGAGCAGAGCGGGGCACCGGTGGGACTCTCGGCGGACGTCTCGGGGAAAATCACGAGGCCCAGCCTAAGTCAGGTGTTCCACGAGCCGAGTCGGGTGCGCCAGAGGCCGAGTCGGGTGCTCCACGAGCCTTCTGACGCATCCCCGGCCGGAGAAAGGGCGACGCCGAGCAGCCACGGGGGGAGCTGCCCGGCGTCGGTCCGTCGCTCCGACGGGGGATGCGGAGCGCTTTCGAAGTATGTCACGGCGACCGGGGTGCGGTGCACCGGAACGTCATGATTGATCTGAGCATTTCTTGAGCTTCGCGGGGCGCCCGGGATCAGGTGTGCTCGTGCGGCGGCCGGACCCTGCCGGACGCCCCCTCGGAGTCCCCGGACGCGGCCGGACCGGGCACCGGAGCGGCCTCCACCTCGGGCCGCAGCGGCATCTGCACGAACGTCGTCGGCAGCGAAGTCACGTTCTCCCGGCCCGCGTTGGCGATGACCACCGCCACATACGGCAGCAGCACCCCCAGCACCAGCGCCACGATCGCCACATGCCGCTCCACGTTCCACAGCACCGCGGCCAGCACCACCGACACCGTGCGCACCGACATCGAGATCACATAGCGTCGCTGTCGGCCGCGGACGTCGTCCGTCAGCCCCTGACGGGCGCCCGTGATCCGGATGACCTCCGTACCCGCGCTCTTCCGCAGCATGCTCCACCACCAGATCTCGTCGCCGGACGCTCCCGGACCGGGCCGCGTCCACGGTACGCCCGGCACCGGCCGGGCAGGAGACCGGGGCACGCCGTACGAGGGGCCGGGCGGTCCGCGGCGGGCGGGCCGGGTCCCCCGGACGGCCCAACCGGGCATGCGTCGCCGGGCCGGCGGGCCGAGACTGAGCGGACGCGCACTCCGCGCCGCACGAGGAGGCGAAATGAGCTGGTTGTGGGCAATCATCGTCGGACTGGTGCTCGGTGTGATCGCCAGAGCGATCCTGCCGGGCAAGCAGGACATCCCGCTCTGGCTGACGGCCGTGTTCGGCATTCTCGGCAGCATCCTCGGCAACGCCGTGGCCGGCTGGATCGGTGTGGAGGACACCAAGGGCATCGACTGGATCCGCCATCTGCTGCAACTGGCGGGCGCCGTGGCCGTCGTCGCCCTCGGCGACATGGCCTGGCAGTCCTTCCGCGGCAGCCGTAGACAACGAACCTGACCTCGCCGGGTCGCACAGCGCCGCGGCCGGACACGCCTTCCTCGCGTGTCCGGCCGCGGCACTGTGCTGCGTGGGAGGTCAGCCGACCGGGCCGACCTCCACCGCCGCCAGGTTCTTCTTGCCCCGGCGCAGCACCAGCCAGCGCCCGTGCAGCAGCTCCCCGGCGGACGGTGCGACCTCGCCGTCGACGACCTTCACGTTGTTCACGTAGGCGCCGCCCTCCTTCACCGTGCGGCGCGCCCCCGACTTGCTGGGCGCCAGACCGACCTCCACCAGCAGGTCCACCAGCGGACCCAGCTCGGAGACGGTGGCGCCCGGAACCTCGGACAGGGCCGCGCTCAGCGTCGCCTCGTCCAGCTCGGCCAGGTCGCCCTGCCCGAACAGCGCCTTCGACGCCGCGATGACCGCGGCGCACTGCGCACCGCCGTGCACCAGCGTGGTCAGTTCCTCGGCCAGCGCGCGCTGCGCGGAGCGGGCCTGCGGCCGCTCCTCGGTCAGCTGCTCCAGCTCCTCCAGCTCCGCACGGCTCTTGAAACTGAGGATGCGCAGGTAGCGCGAGACGTCCCGGTCGTCCACGTTCAGCCAGAACTGGTAGAACGCGTACGGCGTCGTCATCTCCGGGTCGAGCCAGACGGCGCCGCTCTCGGACTTGCCGAACTTCGTCCCGTCCGCCTTCGTCATCAGCGGCGTCGCGAGCGCGTGCACGACCGCGCCCGGCTCCAGCCGGTGGATCAGGTCGATGCCCGCGGTGAGGTTGCCCCACTGGTCGCTGCCGCCCTGCTGAAGGGTGCAGCCGTGCCGGCGGTACAGCTCCAGGAAGTCCATGCCCTGGAGCAGCTGGTAGCTGAACTCCGTGTAGCTGATGCCCTCCTGCGACTCCAGCCGCCGGGCGACCGAGTCCTTGGTGAGCATCTTGTTGACCCGGAAGTGCTTGCCGATGTCCCGCAGGAACTCGATCGCGGACATGCCCGCGGTCCAGTCCAGGTTGTTGACCATCGTCGCCGCGTTCGGGCCCTCGAAGGTGAGGAAGGGCTCGATCTGCCCGCGCAGCCGCTGCACCCAGGCGGCGATGGTCTCCGGGTCGTTCAGCGTGCGCTCGGCGGTGGGCCGGGGGTCACCGATCTGACCCGTCGCGCCCCCCACCAGGGCGAGCGGCTTCAGCCCGGCCTGCTGGAGCCGCCGCATGGTGAGCACCTGCACCAGGTGCCCCACATGCAGGCTGGCCGCGGTCGGGTCGAAGCCGCAATAGAAGGTGACGGGACCGTCCGCGAGAGCCTTGCGCAGTGCGTCCTCGTCAGTGGACTGGGCGAACAGCCCGCGCCACTTCAGCTCGTCGACGATGTCCGTCACGGTTCCGGTGCTCCTTATGACTGGCAGAGACGCTGATAGATGTACGGGTCAGTCTAGGCGGGTCACACCCCCGGGCTGACCGAGCTCATGTTGAAGTCCGGGACGCGCAGCGCGGGCATCGCGGCCCGGGTGAACCAGTCGCCCCACTCGCGCGGCAGCGTCCTCTCCGTACGCCCCGCCTCCGAGGCCCGGGACAGCAGGTCCACCGGCGACTCGTTGAACCGGAAGTTGTTCACCTCGCCGACCACCTCGCCGTCCTCGACCAGATAGACGCCGTCCCGGGTCAGCCCGGTCAGCAGCAGCGTCGCCGGGTCCACCTCGCGGATGTACCAGAGGCAGGTCAGCAGCAGCGCCCGCCCGGACGTCGCGGCGACCATCTCCTCCAGCGACCGTCCGCCGCCGCCCTCCAGCAGCAGGTTGTCGATGGCCGGGGCGACCGGCAGCCCGGTCAGGCCCGCCGTGTGCCGGGTCGTCGTCAGCCGCTCCAGCTTCCCTTCCCGGACCCAGTCCGTCGGGGCCAGCGGCAGCCCGTTGTCGAAGACGGAACCGCTGTCGCCGGAGGAGTGCGCGATCACGAACGGCGCCGACTCCAGACCCGGAGCGTGCGGGTCGCTGCGCAGGGTGAGCGGAAGCGGGGCGAGCCTCTCGCCGAGCCGTGTGCCGCCGCCCGGGGTGGAGAACACCGTACGGCCCTCCGCGGCGTCCCGCGCGGTCGACGACCAGAGCTGGTAGATCAGCAGGTCCGCGACCGCGGACGGCGGCAGCAGCGTCTCGTACCGGCCGGCGGGCAGCTCGACGCGCCGCTCCGCCCAGCGCAGCCGCTGTGCCAGCTCCGCGTCCATCGCCCCCGGGTCGACGTCCTTGAAGTCCCGGGTGGCCCGGCCCGCCCACGCGGAGCGCGTACGGTCCGGCGACTTCGCGTTCAGCTCCAGCGTCCCGTTCGGCTGGTCGTGACGCAGCCGCAGCCCCGTCGACGTCCCCAGGTAGGTGGAGGTCAGCTCGTGGTTCGCGAACCCGTACAGCTCGCGGCCCCCGGCCCGGGCGCGCGCGAAGGCGTCGCCGAGCGCCGGGGCGAAGTCGGCGAAGACCTCCGAGCCGGTCTCGGCGGGCGCGTCCGTGAAGTCGGGCGAGGAGGGCCCCCCGCTCACCAGCGGCTGCGCGTCCTCCGCCGGATCCGCGCCCCGTGCGGCGGCCTCGGCGGCCCGCACCAGCGGCTCCAGGTCCTCCGTGGTCACCGCGGACCGGGAGACGACGCCGGAGGCCGTCCCCTTCGCCCCGTCCACGGTCGCGATGACCGTCAGGGTCCGCCCCCGGGTCACCCCGTTCGTGGTGAGCGCGTTGCCCGCCCAGCGCAGGTTCGCGGACGACTGCTCGTCGGCGATGACCACCAGACCGTCCGTGGTGGACAGCCCCAGGGCCCGCTCGACGATCTCGTACGGCTTGCTGACGCGGCTCATCGTCCGGCCTCCTGCGTCGTGTTGAGGATGTTGACGCCCCGGAAGAGGGCGGAGGGGCAGCCGTGCGAGACCGCCGCGACCTGGCCCGGCTGGGCCTTGCCGCAGTTGAACGCGCCGCCCAGGACGTAACTCTGGGGGCCGCCGACCTTCTCCATCGAGCCCCAGAAGTCCGTGGTCGTCGCCTGGTACGCCACATCGCGCAGCTGCCCGGCCAGCCGGCCGTTCTCGATGCGGAAGAACCGCTGCCCGGTGAACTGGAAGTTGTGGCGCTGCATGTCGATCGACCAGGACCGGTCGCCGACCACGTAGATCCCGCGCTCCACCCCGCCGATCAGGTCCTCCGTCGACAGCCCGCCCGGATCCGGCTTCAGGGACACGTTCGCCATGCGCTGCACCGGGACATGGCCCGGCGAGTCCGCGTACGCGCAGCCGTTGGAACGGCCGAGGCCCGTCAGCTTCGCGATGCGGCGGTCCAGCTGGTAGCCGACCAGCGTGCCGTCCTTCACCAGGTCCCACGACTGCGCCTCGACGCCCTCGTCGTCGTACCCGATCGTCGCGAGCCCGTGCTCGGCCGTGCGGTCACCGGTCACGTTCATCACGGGGGAGCCGTACGCCAGCTTGCCCAGCTGGTCGAAGGTGGCGAACGAGGTCCCGGCGTACGCCGCCTCGTACCCCAGCGCCCGGTCCAGCTCGGTGGCGTGGCCGATCGACTCGTGGATGGTCAGCCACAGGTTCGACGGATCGACGACCAGGTCGTACGTCCCCGCCTCGACGCCCGGCGCGCGCATCTTCTCCGCGAGCAGCCCGGGGATCCGCTCCAGCTCGTCGTTCCAGTCCCAGCCGGTCCCGGTCAGGTACTCCCAGCCCCGGCCCGCCGGCGGCGCGATGGTCCGCATCGAGTCGAACCCACCGCTCGTGCCGTCCACCGCGACGGCGGTGAACTGCGGGTGGATCCGCACCCGTTGCTGGGTGGTGACGGTGCCCGCCGTGTCCGCGTAGAACTTGTTCTCGTGCACGGCCATCAGGGACGCGTCCACATGCGCGACGCCCTCCGCGCCCAGCAGGCGCCCGCTCCACTCGGCGAGCAGGGCCGCCTTCTCCTCGTCCGGTACGGAGAAGGGGTCGACGTCGTACGCCGAGACCCAGGTCCGCTCGCCGTGCACCGGCTCGTCCGCCAGCTCCACCCGCTCGTCGGAACCGGCGGCCGCGATCACCTTCGCCGACAGCTTCGCCATGGCGACGGCCTGCGAGGCCACCTTCGCGGCGGCGTCCATCGTCAGGTCGACGCCCGAGGCGAACCCCCAGGCACCGCCGTGCACCACCCGCACCGCGTACCCGAGGTCCGTGCTGTCCGACGCGCCGGCCGGCCGGGCGTCCCGCAGCCGCCAGGAGGCGCTGCGTACCCGCTCCAGCCGGAAGTCCGCGTGGGTCGCGCCCAGCGCCCGCGCCCGGGCGAGCGCCGCGTCGGCCAGCGCGCGCGACGGCAGGGCCAGGAATGACTGATCTACCTCGTGGGGCACAGGGAGTTCCCTTCTCGATACATCACGGCAGTGAACCATGCCGGAGGGTGACCGCACCGGGGGATATCGAGGACGCGTGGGCCGACCACGTACGCGCGCGCACTGTAGGAACCCGACAGCACCCCGGACAAGCCACTGTCAGGGCCCGATTCTCCGATCGGCGCACGGTACCGATAGGTTTTTCGATGTACCACACCGCCAAGGAAAGGGTGATCCGTTGAGCCGCTCGGTTCTCGTCACCGGAGGAAACCGGGGCATCGGCCTCGCCATCGCCCGCGCCTTCGCCGACAACGGCGACCAGGTCGCGATCACCTACCGTTCCGGAGAGCCGCCCCAGGTGCTCACCGAAGCCGGTGTCCTCGCGGTGCGCTGCGACATCACGGACGCCGAGCAGGTGGAGCAGGCCTACAAGGAGATCGAGGAGAAGCACGGTCCCGTGGAGGTGCTGGTCGCCAACGCCGGCATCACCAAGGACCAGTTGCTGATGCGGATGTCGGAGGAGGACTTCACCTCCGTCCTCGACACCAACCTCACGGGGACCTTCCGGGTCGTCAAGCGCGCCAATCGCGGCATGCTGCGCGCGAAGAAGGGCCGTGTCGTCCTGATCTCCTCCGTCGTCGGCCTCCTCGGTTCGGCCGGTCAGGCCAACTACGCCGCCTCCAAGGCCGGGCTCGTCGGCTTCGCCCGGTCGCTGGCCCGTGAACTCGGTTCGCGGAACATCACCTTCAACGTCGTCGCCCCCGGTTTTGTCGACACCGACATGACCCAGGCGCTCACCGAGGAGCAGCGCAAGGGCATCGTGTCCCAGGTGCCGCTCGGCCGCTACGCGCGGCCCGAGGAGATCGCCGCCGCGGTGCGCTTCCTCGCCTCCGACGACGCGTCGTACATCACTGGAGCCGTCATTCCCGTTGACGGCGGATTGGGCATGGGTCACTGATCACCATGAGCGGAATTCTCGACGGCAAGCGCATCCTGATCACCGGGGTGCTGATGGAGTCGTCCATCGCGTTCCACGCCGCGAAGGTGGCCCAGGAGCAGGGTGCCGAGGTCATCCTGACGGCCTTCCCCCGCCCCACCCTGACCGAGCGCATCGCCAGGAAGCTGCCGAAGCCTGCCAAGGTCATCGAGCTGGACGTGACCAACCAGGAGCACCTGGACCGGCTCGCCGGCCTGGTGCGCGAGGAGCTCGGCTCCCTGGACGGCGTCGTCCACTCCATCGGCTTCGCGCCGCAGGACGCGCTCGGCGGCAACTTCCTCAACACGCCGTTCGAGTCCGTCGCCACCGCGATGCACGTCTCGGCGTTCTCCCTGAAGTCGCTGGCCATGGCCTGCAAGCCGCTGATGAGCGAGGGCGGCTCTATCGTCGGCCTCACCTTCGACGCCCAGTACGCCTGGCCGCAGTACGACTGGATGGGCCCGGCGAAGGCCGCGCTGGAGGCCACCTCCCGCTACCTCGCCCGTGACCTGGGCAAGGACGGGCTGCGGTGCAACCTGATCTCGGCCGGACCGCTCCGCTCCATGGCCGCCAAGTCCATCCCGGGCTTCGAGGAGCTGGCCGACGTCTGGAACACCCGCGCCCCGCTGGCCTGGGACATGAACGACCCGGAGCCGGCCGGCCGCAGCATCGTCGCCCTGCTCTCCGACTTCTTCCCGCGCACCACGGGCGAGATCATCCATGTCGACAGCGGCGTGCACATGATGGGCGCCTGACCCGCGAACCACCCCGCCGACGGCCCCCGGCCGCGTACCTCCTCCCGGTCCTCCGGAGGCGGTACGCGGCCGGGGGCCGTCTCGCACCCCGTGGCCTCCCGCTGCCGCTCCGGTCGAAAAGTCGGCCGATCCACCGCAGAATGAGGAGGAACCGGACTTCTTGTCAGGCTGCGGGAGGGAGATCGCCGTGCGTCCCACGCGCCGCCGAACCCATCTCCTGCTGGCCGCCCCGGTGGTCGTCGCCGCACTCGCCGTGCCTCTGGGAGTCCACGCCGCCAGAGGAGCCGACTCCGGCACGCGGGCGGAGCCCCCGAAGCCCGAACCGGCCGGCTCGGAGTGCCGTACGTCCGTCGAGGGCTCCCGGGTCGTCGCCTACTGCCACAACCCCTACCCCTCCACCGACCTGGTCCGGCTGCACACCGAATGCGACCGCTGGTGGGACGTCGACGCGGACGGCACGGCGGTCGCGGTGGAGCCCGGCCGGACCGTACGCCTGGAGGACCGCTGCTGGAAGGAGATCGCCACGGCCTGGGTCAGCCACCGCCCCGCCCCTGTCTGATCCGCTGATCCGAGCGGTGCCGCGCTCTCTCCCCTTGCCGTACGCGGCCCGGCGCGCCGCCGCGGTCCGCCAGGCAGGTCGGTGCGCCGCGCCGCTACACCCGGTCCGTCAGGCAGGTCAGCGCGTGGCTCGCCGCCTCGGCCGCCGCCGTCTCCGCGTCCCCGGACCGGATCGCCTCGACCAGCCGCCCGTGGTCCATGTGGTTCTCCGGCCGCAGCTCGGGACCCACGTCGCCGCGCAGGTAGTCGCGCAGCAGGTCCCCCAGGTCGGCGTAGAGCTCGGTCAGGACGTCGTTGTGCGAGGCCGCGACCACCGCCAGGTGCAGCGTCGCGTCCGCGGCCACGAACGCCTCCGCGCTCCCCGACGCCCAGGCCTCCTCGCGGCGAGCCATCAACGTGTCCAGCTGCCGCAGATCCCGCTCGGTGCGCCGGGCCGCCGCCAGCCGGGCCGCCGACGACTCCAGCGTCGAGCGCAGCTCCGCGATGTGCCGCGGATCGGCCGCGGCGAACCTGCGGTGCATCACCCCGGCCAGCTCGCTGGTGGCGACCACATACGTGCCGGAGCCCTGCCGGATGTCCAGCAGCCCGTTGTGCGCGAGGGCCCGCACGGCCTCGCGGACGGTGTTACGGGCCACGCCCAGCTGCTCGACCAGCTCGGGTTCGGTCGGAATCCGCGAGCCGACCGGCCACTCGCCCGAGGTGATCTGATTCCTCAGCTGGGCGATCACCTGGTCGGCGAGTGCCGAACGCCGCGGAGACGTCAACGCCATGGTGCTCCTTGCTCGTGGGCCGACCCGTGGAGAGCGCCGGGTCGATGAGGGTGTCGGGGCCGGATTCTCCCAGGAAACAGGAGAACGGTCGGACGCCGGAGAGGTCGGGGGAGGGAACGGATTGGACAATCAATCATCCCATGATTCTATGATGGTCCTTATGCCGGACGACGAGACCCAGACCCCGACCCTGAACCGCGGCCCCGCCGCGCGCACCTCCCGCGAACTCCACGCCCAGCGGCTCCCCGGCGCGGGCGAGGCCCCCGCGCCCTGGCTGCTGCGCCTCATCGCCGTGGGACTCGTCCTCGCCGCACTGAACCTCCGCCCCGCCATCACCAGCCTCGGCGCCCTCCTCGAAGAGGTCCGCGACGGGCTGCACATGAGCGGGAGCGTGGCCGGGGTCCTCACCTCCGTACCACCGCTCTGCTTCGCGGTCTTCGGGGTGATGGCACCGCGTCTGGCCCGCCGCTTCGGCGCGGGCGCCGTGGTCTGCGCGGGCATGGCCGCCATCGCCGCGGGCCTGGTCATCCGCCCGTACATCGGCTCCACCGCCGGGTTCCTGGCCGCCAGCGCCCTGGCCCTGATGGGCATCGCCGTCAGCAACATCCTGATGCCGGTGATCGTCAAGCGCTGGTTCCCGGACCGCGTCGGCACCATGACCGGCCTCTACTCCATGGCCCTGGCCCTCGGCACCGCCCTGGCCGCCGCCGTCACCGTCCCGGTCACCGGGGCGCTCGGCGGAGACTGGCGGACGGGCCTGGCCGTCTGGGCCGTGCTCGCCGCCGTCGCCGTACTGCCCTGGATCGTCCTCGTACGCGACCGCACCCCCGCCCCCGGCCAGCCGGTCCCCGCCCCGGCCGCCTCCGGTGCGCCGGCCGCGGAGGCGCCGGCCCTCCGGATCACCCGCAGCCGCACCGCGTGGGCCCTCGCCTGCTTCTTCGGGCTCCAGGCGACCGCCGCCTACATCACCATGGGCTGGATGCCGCAGATCTTCCGGGACGCCGGGGTCTCCGCCGGCACGGCCGGACTCCTGCTCGCGGTCACCATGGCGATGGGCGTCCCGCTCGCCTTCGTCATCCCCCGGGTCGCCTCCCGGCTCAAGCAGCAGGGCCCCATCGTCGTCGCCCTCGGCCTGTGCGGCCTGATCGGCTACGGCGGGCTCTACCTCGCCCCCGCCGCCGGAGCCTGGGCCTGGGCCGTGCTCCTCGGGGTGGCCAACTGCGCCTTCCCCCTCGCCCTCACGATGATCGGCATGCGGGCCCGGTCCGGCGCGGGCGTGGTCCGGCTCTCCGCCTTCGCCCAGTCGACCGGCTACCTGCTCTCGATCCCCGGCCCGCTGCTCGTCGGCGTGCTCTACCAGCACAGCGGTGGCTGGGGGCTGCCGATCGCGCTGATGGCGGGCCTCATGATTCCCCAGATGGTGGCCGGGATCCTCGCGGGCCGGGACCGGACGATCGAGGACGAATGCTGAGATGCGACACTGACTCCATGCCAGTGCTCGATCCGAATCCCCAGAACGGCCAGAAGAAGCTTCTCCTCGTGTTCGGGGCGATGCTCCTCATCACCGTCGTCATCGGTGTGATCGCCACGATCGCCTCGCCCTGACGCCCGAGGACCCGCCGCCCGAGACCCTGAAGACCCCGAGGGGTGGGGCCGGCCCCCCTACCCCTAGGGGGCCAGGGTCAGGGTGAAGTGGGTGGGTCACCGGATGGGGCCCGCCGCCTCCGGTCCGTAAGTTGTCCGGTGACGACCCGATGACCTGACGGAGGCGGACATGTTGACACCGACGCACACCAGGGCCCACCGGCCGGCCGCGGACGGTGTCGAGATCCGGCTGCCCTGGTGGGCCGTCGCCCTGCCCGCCGTCGCCTTCGCCGCCCTGCTGCTGATGATCCTCAGCCCCGGACAGGCCCAGGCCGCCGCCACCGGCGACCCCGCACTCGGACGGCTGATCGAGCGGACCCTCCAGCTGCTGTCCCGGTGAGGCGAAGCAGCCCCGGACCAGCGCGCCAACTCCTCGGACGAGCACGTCAACACCCTGCGCCGGAGGCCGCGTTTCATGCGAAGCTGAGGTGTATGAGCGTCGAGACACCTCGCAGGATCGTCCTTCTCCGGCATGCCAAGGCGGAATGGTCACAGGCTTCCGATCATGAGCGCCCGCTGGCCGAGCGCGGCCGCAAGGACGCGCCCGTGGCCGGCCGCAGGCTCGCCGATTCCGGCATCGATTTCGACCTGGCCCTCTGCTCCAGCGCCGCCAGGACACGGGAGACCTGGAAGCTGGCGGTCCATGAATTCTCCCAGCGCCCCCGGACCGTCTACGAGGAGAGGCTGTACGAGGCCTCCCTCGGTGAACTGATCGCCCTGTTCAACGAGACCCCGGACGAGGTGCGCAACCTCCTGGTCATCGGCCACAACCCCGGGATGCACGGGGCCGCCGATGCCCTCTCGGGATCGGCCGAGGGCGACACCCTGGCCCGGATGACCCGGGACGGCTTCCCCACGGCCGCCTATGCCGTGGTCGAGTTCCCCGGCTCCTGGAAGAGCGTGGAACACGGAGCCGGCAAGCTCACCGAGTACTGGACGCCGAACGACTGAGCGCTGTACACGGGAAAGATCAGGGCCCCGGCACAGATCCCGTGCCGGGCCCTTCCGCGTACGGCCGTCTGGGGCCGCGTACGACCACGTGGGACGGAGACGTGTACGGCTCCGGGCCCGGCGGCCCGGGGCCGTCAGTCGACGAGACCGTCCGCCGCCTCGACCTCTTCACGGGTGATGCCGAGCAGATAGAGCACGGTGTCCAGGAACGGCACGTTCACCGCGGTGTGCGCAGCCTCGCGGACCATCGGCTTCGCGTTGAACGCGACGCCGAGCCCGGCGGTGTTCAGCATGTCGAGGTCGTTCGCCCCGTCCCCGATCGCCACCGTCTGGGCCAGCGGCACCCCCGCCTGCTCGGCGAAGCTCCGCAGCAGCCGGGCCTTGCCCGCCCGGTCCACCACGTCGCCGACGACCCGGCCGGTGAACCTGCCGTCCACCACCTCCAGGGTGTTGGCCGAGGCGAAGTCGAGGCCGAGCCGTTCCTTCAGGTCGTCGGTGACCTGGGTGAAACCGCCGGAGACGACGCCGACCTGATAGCCGAGTCGCTTGAGCGTACGGATCAGGGTGCGGGCGCCGGGGGTGAGCCGTACCTCGGTGCGGACCTTGTCCACCACCGAGGCGTCCAGACCGGCCAGCAGCGCGACCCGGGCGTGCAGCGACTGCTCGAAGTCCAGCTCGCCGCGCATCGCCTGCTCGGTCACCCGGGCGACCTCTTCCTCACAGCCCGCGTGCGCCGCGAAGAGCTCGATCACCTCGTCCTGGATCAGCGTGGAGTCGACGTCCATGACCACCAGCCGCTGGGCCCGGCGGCTCAGCCCGGCCGAGACCACCGCGACATCCACGCCGATCTCCGCGGCCTCGGTCGCCAGCGCGGTCCGCAGCCGCTCGGTCCCGGTCCCCGACACCGCGAACTCGACGGCGGTGACCGGGTACTTCGCCAGCCGGAAGATACGGTCGATGTTCCCGCCGGTCGAGGTGATGGCGGCCGCTATGGCGGCGGTCGACTCCGCGGTCAGAGGATGGCCCAGCACCGTCACATGGGAACGGCCGTCACCGCGCGGGCGGTTGTCGCCGATGCCGGAGATGATCTCGGCCTGGAGCTTCAGTGATTCGGCCCAGCTGTGCACGGTCGCCCGCAGATCGCCCTCGGTGGTCCCGCCCGCGGTGGGGGAGGTGACCAGAGCGCACAGCACGATGCGGCCCCGCGTGACGACCTGCTCGATGTCCACGACGTCGACCGCGTACGCGGCGAGGGTGTCGAAGAGGCCGGCGGTGATGCCGGGACGGTCCTTGCCGAAGATCTTGACGAGAAGCGTGGGTGCGTCGCTGCCCGGAGGAGGCCCGTCGCCGGTGCCGTCGGCCCGACGGGACTCAGGGGGCTCAGGGGGCTCAGAGGAGGAGAGGGGCTGAGGTGGCTGAGATGCGCTCATGGTGCTCCCACCGTATCGGTCCCGCCGTCTCCTCCGGCCGCCCGTCCCGAGTGCCGGACGGAATCACCCCGCTCCCGTCCGCGGAGCCCGGCGGCGCTCTCGACGGTCTCGGGCCGGAGGGCGCGGGGGCGTCGTGGATCTGGCCGGTACGGGTCTTGCGCCCGGGCGCGCCGGGTGTCTTGTATCTGCCGTTATCCCGTCGATGCGTGTTCTCTGTGCGGTAACCGGACCTTCATCCGGACTTCGTTCGTTCCCTGCCGGTTTCGCCCCCCCGGTACCGGGGCGTTCGCACAGGTCTCCGCGCGCTCTTCACCCGCCCGGCTTTCGGATCCGGGACTGCTCCTGGAATAGTTCCCCACGATGTTCAGCATCCCTAGACTCCCTGCGACGGGGGTAACACGGGGGACAACTAGTGGGGCGCGGAGTGCCGGAACTCGTACTGGAATTGAATGGCAACACCTGGACGCTCGATCCGTCCAGGTCGTACACCCTTGGCCGTGATCCGCAGGGCGACCTGGCGGTCGACGACGCCAGGGTGTCGTGGCGGCATGCCACGATCAGCTGGAGCGGCCGTAGTTGGTTCATCGAGGACCACGGCAGCACCAACGGCACCTATGTGCGGGGTCAGCGGATCCAGCAGGTGGAAATCGGCCCCGGCTCGGTGCTGCACCTGGGCAACGCCACCGACGGGCCCCGGGTGAGCCTCCGCGCCGCCGCGGGCGCCGGCGCCGCCGCCGGGCACGCGGTCGGCGCTCAGCAGGCACCCGTGCAGCAGCAGCCCCATCAGCAGCCGCAGGGTGGCGGCGCGGGCTGGCCCGGCCAGCAGGCGGCCGCGCACCAGGCCCCCGCCCAGCACCAGGCCCCTGCCCAGCAGCCCCACCAGCAGCAGGCCTGGCAGCAGCAGCCACAGGCGCCGCAGCAGCAGGTCCCGCAGCAGCAGCCCTCGCACCAGAAGGTGCCGCACCAGCAGGGCCCCGGACATCCGGCCGGACCGGGACAGGGCGGTGCCGCGGGGGCGCCGCCGGTCTACGGCGACCGGAGCCCGACCACGTTCCACCAGCTGGCCCTCGGCCGGGTCATGCGCATCGGTCGTGCGCTGGAGAACGAGCTGGTCGTCTCCGACCTCCAGGTCTCCCGCCACCACGCCGAGTTCCACGCGACGCCCGACGGCCGCTTCGAGATCCGCGACCTCGGCTCGCACAACGGCACGTACGTCAACGGTCTGCCGCTCCACAAGTCGGGCTCCGCGCTCATCGGCGCGAACGACATCGTCGGCGTCGGCCACTCGACGTTCCGGCTGGTCGGCGACCGGCTGGAAGAGTTCGTCGACACCGGTGAGGTCTCCTTCTCCGCCCGCCACCTCACGGTGACGGTCGACGGAGGGAAGCAGATCCTCAAGGACGTCTCCTTCGGCGTCCCCGAGAAGTCGCTGATCGCGGTCATCGGCCCGTCCGGTTCCGGAAAGTCCACCCTGCTCAAGGCGCTCACCGGCTACCGGCCCGCCAACCAGGGTGACGTCCTCTACGACAACCGGAACCTGTACAAGCAGTTCGCCGAGCTGCGCCAGCGCATCGGTCTGGTCCCGCAGGACGACATCCTGCACAAGGAGCTGACCGTGACCAAGGCCCTGAAGTACGCGGCCAAACTGCGCTTCCCCGCGGACACCACCGAGGCCGAGCGCCAGTCCCGGATCACCGAGGTCCTCGCCGAGCTCAAGCTCGACATCCACAAGGACAAGAAGATCACCTCGCTCTCCGGTGGCCAGCGCAAGCGCGTCTCGGTCGCCCTGGAGCTGCTCACCAAGCCCTCGCTGATCTTCCTGGACGAGCCGACCTCCGGCCTCGACCCGGGCATGGACCGCGACGTCATGCAGTTGCTGCGCGGCCTCGCCGACGACGGCCGCACCGTGCTCGTCGTCACGCACTCGGTCGCCGAGCTGGCGATCTGCGACAAACTCCTCGTGATGGCCCCCGGCGGTTCCGTCGCCTACTTCGGCCCGCCGGAGGAAGCGCTGAACTTCTTCGGCTACACCAGCTGGGCCGACGTCTTCTCCGCCTTCGAGAACTACCGCGACTACGACTGGGCGGGCCGCTGGCGCGGGTCGCAGCACTACCAGATGTACGCCGCCGACATCGACGCGGTCGCGGCCCAGCCGGTCAGCATGCCGCCCCCGCAGCAGATGCGCCCGCCGAAGCCGCAGGGCTGGATGGCGCAGCTGTGGACGCTGATCCGGAGATACTCCTCCGTCATCGCGTCCGACAAGGGCTTCATGGGCCTCATGCTGATCCTGCCCGCCGTGCTGGGCGTGGTCAGCGTGGTCATCCCGGCGGAATTCGGTCTCGCCGAGCCCGACCCGCCGTCCCGGTTCAACGGCAAGGCCGGAACGATCATGCTGATCCTCGCGGTCGGCATGTGCTTCTCCGGCGCCGCCAACTCCGTACGCGAGCTGATCAAGGAACGGGTCATCTACGAACGGGAGCGGGCCACCGGCCTGTCCCGCTCCGCCTACCTGATGTCCAAGGTGATCGTCCTCGGTGTGATCACCGCCTTCCAGGGCGTGATCATCTGCGGCATCGGCTTCGCCACCCGCGATCTTCCCGCGGAGGGCCTGATCATGCCGCCGGCCGTCGAGATCTGCCTCTCGATCATCGCGCTGGGCTTCACCTCGATGATGTTCGGCCTGGTCATCTCCTCGCTGGTGAAGACCGCCGAGAAGACCATGCCGCTGCTGGTCATGTTCGCGATCATCCAGGTCGTCTTCACCGGCGTGCTCTTCCAGGTGTACGGGTCGCCCGGCCTGGAGCAGTTCGCCTGGCTGATGCCGTCCCGCTGGGCGATGGCCGCGGCCGGCACCACGCTGGACCTGGCGCACCTGATGCCGCCGTGGGACCCGAAGAACCCCACCGACCTCGACCCGCTGTGGGAGCACACGGCGAGCCAGTGGGGCATCAACATCGCCGTGCTGCTCGCGCTGGGCGTGATCTGCGGCATCGCGGTCGCGCGCCTGCTGCGCCGCCACGAGCCCGAGGTCATGCGCAAGTAGGGACCCGCCGGTACGCGACGACGCCGGAGGCCGGCACCCCGAGGGGTGCCGGCCTCCGGCGTGTGTACGGCTGGGCTCAGTACGCGCTGTCGACGTTGTCCATGGTGCCGTAGCGGTCGGCCGCGTAGTTGCAGGCGGCGACGATGTTGGCGACCGGGTCGTACAGGTCCTTCTTGGTGCCCGCCACGTGGTAGCGGTCGAAGGTCGGCTGGATCACCTGGAGCAGGCCCTTGGAGGGGATGCCGTTCTGGGCGTTGATGTCCCAGTTGTTGATGGCCCAGCGGTTACCGCTGGACTCGCGGATGATGTTGCGGTGGATCCCCTCGTAGGAGCCGGGGATGCCTTCCTTCTTCATGATCGCCATGGCCTCGCGGATCCAGCCGTCCAGGTTGTTCGCGTAGACGGGCTTGCGCGGGGTGGAGCGGTTCGCGGCCTCGGTGCCGCGCTTCTTCGCGTCCTCCTTGGCCTTGGCGGCCTTGTCCTTCGCGTCGTCGGCGGCCTTCGCCTTCGCCTTGGCGTCCGCGGCGGCCTTGGCCTTCGCCTCGGACGCGGCCTTCGCCTTCGCGGCGGCGGCCTTGGTCTCGGCGGCGGCCTTCGCCTTGGCGGCGTCGGCGGCCTTCACCAGCTGCTCGGCGGTGGAGTGCTGCTCGAGCATGCTGTTCTGCACGGTCTTGGCCTGGGCGGAGCCCGCGGCGTTGGTGAACGCCACCGGCGCGGCGGCAGCCGCTGCCTGCGGGGCGATCTCGGCCTCGGCGTTCGACGGGACGAGCGAGAAGGTCAGGGCGGCGACGCCCAGGGCCGACACACCGGCCACGGAGATCTTCTGGACCTTGTTCAGACGACGGACACGGCTGGGTATGCGAGTCGCAGACATGTAGGGCTACCTCTTCGAATGCTCAGGGTGTCCTCACGGAGGACGAGACCGGAGGCGGTGATGCGTACCTCCGTCGGGGACGAGAGCAATTCTTAGCGGCAGCAAAATGCTGTGGCAAAGGTGTGACGTACGAAGCTGAGTAGTGGAACAGGGTCCTGTTCGTCCGAATTGACCCCTGCCCATGCCTGCTCAAATCGCCCTTATGTGCCCACTAGGTACGTTCGTAAGTGACGTAGACCCTATGCCTGGGCTCACATCGGCGACGTAACGGTCTCACCACTCGTTGCTGGAGCAATTCGGAGCGTCACGTTCCTCGTCCGGCAGGATGAGGTGGACGTCCCCGAACTCATGCCAGAGGTAGCGCTCGCGCAGCGCCGCCTCGTACCCATGGCGCAGCGCCTCGCGCCCCGCCACCGCCTCCAGCATCAGCAGATGCGAGGCCTCCGGCTCGTGCAGCCCGGTCAGCAGCCCGTCGACCACCCGCACGCCCCGCCGCGGCGTCACCACCAGATCCGTCCACCCCCCGGCCGGCCGGACCACCCCGTCGTCCCCGGCCGCCGACTCCAGCGCCCGTACGGCCGTCGTCCCCACCGCGATCACCCGCCCGCCCGCCGCACGGTCCCCGCCCCGCGCCGCCCGCACCGCGTTCACCAGCCACGCCGTCGCCGCCGGCACCGCGAACCGCTCCGGGTACGGCGGTTCGTGCGCCTCCGCCGAAGCCACCCCCGTATGCAGGGACAGCGGAGCGAACAGCACCCCCCGACGCACCAGCTCCGCCACCAGCGCGACCGTGAAGGGGCGCGCGGCACTCGGCATCTCCGCCGAGCCGCTCCCGTCGGGCGAGGGTGCCGCGAACACCGTCCGATACGCCGACAGCGGCTGATCCCGCTCCGTGTACCCGTACCGGATCGGCCGCCCGTACCGCCGCAACAGCTCCGGCACCTGCTCCGGAGCCCGCGCCCACCACAGCCGGGCCCCCGCCGCGGGCCCCAGCGGCTCCTCCAGCACCAGGGCCCGTCCGCCGGGCAGCCGCACCACCGCGCCCGCGGGGCCGCCCGGGCGAGGCCCGGTGACCCCCGCCCCGCCGGGGGCCCGCAGCTCCACCGCCCACCGCCCGTCGGCACCCCGCGTCGAGAAGTGCACGACGACCCGTTCCCCGCCCACCCGCCCGTTCACGGCGGCGGGCAGCGTCAGGGACGTGTTCACCACCAGCACGTCCCCGGCCCGCAACTGCCCGGGCAGCTCCCGGAACGCATGGTGCGACACCGCGCACCCGCGCGACACGAGCAGCCGTACGTCGTCACGCCCCGAACCCCGCTGCTCGGCCGGAACCCGGGCCGACAGCGCGGCGGGCACCCGCCACGCCACCGGGCCCCCCGGCCCGCCGCCCCCGGCCCACAGCCGCGCGGCCCCGTCGGCCGGGCCCCCGTCCGGGCCGGGTGCGGCCGCGCCCACCCCGTCCGGGACCGGCGCGGCAGCCCTCACCCCTCCTCCCCGGCACCGCTCCCGCGCGCTCACCGCGGGCCCCCGCCCTGCCCGGCCGGTCCGCCCCGCCCCTCCAGCAGGGCCGGAGCGGCGAACCGCCCGCTGGCCGGCCGCTCCCGCACCAGCCGCAGGAAGGCGGGCGCCACGCTCTCCGGCGTCGGCCGCGCCTCGTCCGCCTCCTCCGGGACCGCCGCGGCGTACAGGTCCGTCGCCATGTCACCCGGGTCGACGGCCCAGACCCGCAGCCCCGGCTCCTCCTCGCCCAGCACCGCCGCCAGCTGGTCCAGCGCCGCCTTCGACGCCCCGTAACCGCCCCACGTCGGGTACGGCTCCGCCGCCGCGTCCGAACTGATCACCACCACCGCCCCCGCCGGAGCGGCTCGCAGCGACGGCAACGCCTCCTGTACGAGACCGAGCGCCGCCACCACATTCGTCTCCAGCGCCCGCCGCAGCCCCTCCAGCGGCTGCGCGTCCAGCCGGACCAGCGGTTCCGCGCCCAGGACGCTCGCGTTGCTCACCAGCAGGTCGAGACCGCCCAGCGCCCCGGCGGCCGCCACCAGGTCCGCCCGGTGCGCCGCGTCCGTGACGTCCCCCGGCACCGCCACCACCCGCGTCGCGAACCGCCCGCGCAGCTCTTGCGCCGTGTCCTCCAGCACCTCGGCGGTCCGGGCGTCCAGCACCAGGTCCCACCCCTGCCCGGCCAGCGCCGCCGCCAACGCGCGCCCCAGTCCCTTCGAACCACCCGTGATCATCGCGACCGGCATGGTGACCGTCCCCTTCGCACCCTCGGCGTCCGCCGGGAAGCCCCGGCGAATCCACCGTAGGAAGCCCCGGCCGCACCGCGCCTCGCCCGGGAGCCGCAGGCGCCCCCGGTACTTCGGCGTAGGTCCCTGGCAGTCCTACGACCTCCGGCCGAGGGCCCGTCGCCCGGACCTAGGCCCCCCGCGCACCGACCACCGACCGCGGCCCGATACGACCGCGCGGCCCCCGCCGGTACGGTGATCCCATGAGCCATCGCCCACCGTCGGGCCTCGCCGCGGTGAGTGCCGCGCTTCTCGCCATGAGCCGGCACCTCGAAGTGGGCGACGTCCTCAAGACGATCGTCGCCTCCGCCCGCGAACTGCTCGACGCCCAGTACGCGGCCCTCGGCGTCCCGGACGACCACGGCGGCTTCGCCCAGTTCGTGGTCGACGGCGTCAGCGACGAACAGTGGAAGGCCATCGGCCCGCTGCCCCGCCAGCACGGCATCCTCGCCGCGATGCTCCACCAGGCGAAGCCCGAACGGCTCGCCGACGTCCGCAAGGACCCCCGCTTCGAGGGCTGGCCCGACGCCCACCCCGACATGTCCGACTTCCTCGGTCTGCCCATCACGGACGGCGACGAGATCATCGGAGCGCTGTTCCTCGCCAACAAGCTGTGCCCCAAGCCCGAGGGCGGCTGCGGCTTCACCGCCGAGGACGAGGAACTGCTCCAGATCCTCGCCCAGCACGCCGCCATCGCGCTCACCAACGCCCGCCTCTACGAGCGCAGCCGCGAGCTGACCATCGCCGAGGAACGCTCCCGGCTGGCCCACGAACTGCACGACGCGGTCAGCCAGAAGCTGTTCTCGCTCCGCCTCACCGCCCAGGCCGCCACCGCGCTCGTCGACCGCGACCCGGCCCGCGCCAAGGGGGAGCTCCAGCAGGTCGCCGCCCTCGCCGCCGAGGCGGTCGACGAGCTGCGGGCCGCCGTCGTGGAGCTGCGGCCCGCCGCACTCGACGAGGACGGGCTCATCGCCACCCTCCGCACCCAGATCCAGGTCCTGGACCGGGCGCACGCCGCCGAGGTCGCCTTCGAGAGCTGCGGAGTGCGCGCGCTGCCCGCGGCCCAGGAGGAAGCGCTCCTCCGGGTCGCGCAGGAGGCCCTCCAC
This sequence comes from Streptomyces sp. NBC_01116, assembly GCF_041435495.1. Lineage (NCBI taxonomy): Bacteria > Bacillati > Actinomycetota > Actinomycetes > Kitasatosporales > Streptomycetaceae > Streptomyces > Streptomyces sp. NBC_01116. The sequence goes on along the minus strand of NZ_CP108644.1, from coordinate 1,700,592 downwards.
AACGCCCTGCGCCACTCCGGTGCGGAGCGTGTGAGCGTCAGCCTCGCCCGGCGCGGCGCCGACACCGTCCTGCGCGTCACCGACGACGGGAGCGGCTTCGACCCCACCGCCGTCCGGCGGGCGGGGCGCCACCTCGGCCTCGTCTCCATGCGCCACCGGGCGAACAGTGTCGGCGGCCGGCTCACCGTTGCCTCGGAGCCCGGCAAGGGCGCCACGATCGAGATGGAGGTCCCCGGTGGCTGACAAGATCATCAGGGTGCTGCTGGTCGACGACCACCAGGTGGTCCGCCGCGGGCTGCGTACGTTCCTGGAGGTCCAGGAGGACATAGAGGTCGTCGGTGAGGCGTCCGACGGCGCCGAGGGCGTGGCCCGGACCGAGGAGCTCCGCCCCGACGTCGTACTGATGGACATCAAGATGCCCGGCACCGACGGCATCGAGGCCCTGCGCCGCCTCCGGGAGCTCGACAACCCCGCCAAGGTCCTCATCGTCACCAGCTTCACCGAACAGCGCACGGTGGTCCCCGCCCTGCGCGCGGGAGCCTCCGGCTACGTCTACAAGGACGTCGACCCGGACGCTCTGGCCGGGGCGATCCGCTCGGTGCACGCCGGACACGTCCTGCTCCAGCCGGAGGTCGCGGGAGCGCTGCTGGCCCAGGACGACGCGGGCACCGGCACGGGCCGGGGGAGCACGCTCACCGAGCGGGAACGCGAAGTGCTCGGACTCATCGCGGACGGGCGTTCGAACCGTGAGATCGCGCGTGCGTTCGTCCTGTCGGAGAAGACGGTCAAGACGCACGTGTCGAACATCCTGATGAAGCTCGACGTCGCCGACCGGACCCAGGCGGCGCTGTGGGCGGTACGCAACGGGGCGGCGGGCTGACGTCCCCGCGGCCGGGTTCCCTTCCGGACCGAGATTCATACTGTCGGGTGTATGTCACCCGAACGGCGCATCCTCACGGGCCGCACGGCGTTCTCCAGGGCGTGCTGCGACGGCTTGTCGCAGCCTCTCTAGGAGGATCCTGAAGTGAAGAACCTGAAGAAGGCCGCCGCCGTCACCATGATCGCGGGCGGGCTCATCGCCGCCGGCGCCGGAGCCGCCTCCGCCACCGGCCACAGCGGCGCCGACGCCCACGGCGTGGCCACCCACTCCCCGGGCGTCGCCAGCGGCAACCTCGTGCAGGTTCCCGTCGCCGTCCCGGTGAACGTGGTCGGCAACACGGTGAACGTGGTGGGCCTGCTCAACCCGGCCTTCGGCAACCTCGGCCTCAACCACTGACCCAAGCCCCTCCCGAAAGCCGGACGCCCCTGCATCCCCCAAGGGCCCGTCCGGCTTTCGCCGTCCCACTCCAGCCGGCCCGGAACACCACTCCGGCCGCCCCGACACCCCACTCCAGCGGGCGCCGCGCACCACTCCAGCTGCCCCGGAACACCACTCCAGCGGGCCCCGGCACCTCACTCCGGCTGCCCCGGCACTCCACTCCAGCGGGCGCCGCGCACCACTCCAGCCGCTCGGGAACACCACTCCAGCGGGCCTCCCGCACCACTCCAGCCCGTCCGGCGCTTGAGGACGGAACCCTCGTGACGGAGTCCCCGAGCGCAAAGGGCGGCACGCACAGGGGCCCCCGAATCAGCCCGCCCGGCGCTTGAGGGCGGAACCCCGAGCCGCCCCGAGCCGGGGGCCCCGAGGCCAGGACGACCCGCCCGAGGGGCCCGAACCAGCCCGTCCGGCGCTTGAGGACAAGGGCCCGCGGCCCTACCGCCGAACCTCCCCGCCCTCCACATACGCGTTGTACGCCGCCACCAGAGCCCGCCGAGCCACCCGCTCCACCGGCCGCAACGCCTCCCCCCGCGCCGCGATCTCCGACGCGCTCACCGCACCGCCGTGCCCGTTCTCGTACGCCACCGAGACCAGCAGCCCCACCCGCTGCGCCATCTCCAGCACCCGCACCGCCCGCGGCGGATACCCGGGCGCCAGCACATCGCGCCCCCGCTCCACCCGCGCCCGGTACGCGTCCACCGCGGCCTCCGCCACCGGCCCGGAACCGGCCACGTCCAGCCGCGACAGCACCGCCGTCGCGTCCCGCAACGCCTCCGCCAGCTCCCGCTCCGCCTCGCCCAGCGACGGCACGTCCGCGGGCGGTGCCTCCCGCACCGGCAGCACCCGCCACACCACCTCCACATGCAGATCACCGGCCGGCCCCGCCTCGGTGACCTCAGGCACCAGCCCGTACGGCACCCCGTACGCGACCACCGCCTCCTGTGCCTCCAGCGCCCGCGCGTTGAAATCGGGCGGCCCGCTCAGCCCCAGCGGATGCCCCGGAACCGGCAACGCGACCCGGAACCCGGTCGCCCCCAACCCCCTCAGCCGGCCGAGCGCCAGCGTGAGCCCGACCGGCCCCGCCTCACCCGGCAGTCCGTCGACGCGGTGCACCGCGTCCTCCCCGACAATCGCGAGGGCCGCCTCGTCCGGCGAGACGAGTCCCGCCAGAAGCGCGTTTCCCCAAGCGGCCAACAACCCTGAACGTGGTTCGACAAGCATGCCGACAGCCTAGGGAACGGCCCTCACGCCTGAAGCACTCGCGCGGTGGCGTAGGTTTTCCCTGGGAGCCGTGCCCACCGGCACGCGACGATCGACGAGACTGCATGGGGAGACAACGCGCCATGAGCGATGTACTGGAGCTGGTGGACGTATCCGTGGTCCGCGACGGACGCGCTCTGGTGGACGATGTCTCCTGGTCGGTCAAGGAGGGGGAGCGCTGGGTCATCCTGGGCCCCAACGGCGCCGGCAAGACGACCCTCCTCAACCTCGCCTCCAGCTACCTTTTCCCGAGCACGGGAACGGCCACCATCCTCGGCGAACAGCTCGGCGGCATCGGCACCGACGTCTTCGAGCTCCGCCCCCGGATCGGCATGGCGGGCGTGGCGATGGCCGACAAGCTGCCCAAGCGCCAGACGGTGCTGCAGACGGTCCTCACCGCCGCGTACGGCATGACCGCCACCTGGCACGAGAGCTACGAGGCCGTCGACGAGGAGCGCGCCCGCGCCTTCCTCGACCGCCTCGGCATGACCGAGTACCTGGACCGCAGGTTCGGCACGCTCTCCGAAGGAGAGCGCAAGCGCACGCTGATCGCCCGCGCCATGATGACCGACCCCGAACTGCTGCTCCTGGACGAGCCCGCCGCCGGGCTCGACCTCGGCGGGCGCGAGGACCTCGTACGCCGCCTCGGCCGCCTCGCCCGCGACCCCTTCGCCCCCTCCATGATCATGGTCACCCACCATGTCGAGGAGATCGCGCCCGGGTTCACCCACGTCCTGATGATCCGCCAGGGCAAGATCCTCGCGGCCGGCCCCATGGAGACCGAGCTCAGCTCCCGCAACCTCTCCCTCTGCTTCGGCCTGCCGCTCATCGTCGAGCACACCGGCGACCGCTACACCGCCCACGGCCTCCCGCTCTCCTGACCCCGGCCCGGCCGCGTACGGCCCTCTCCACCGGGCGCAAACGGGCCTTCGAGCCGCGATCGGCGGGCCGTGCACCGTAGTTGACCACCCGTGCGCCCTGTCGGTGACGCACCGACAGTCCTACGATGACCATGTGGACATCGACGCATGGGTGTGGTGGCTGATCGGCGCTGTGGGACTGGGCATCCCCCTCGTCCTGACCGCGATGCCCGAATTCGGGATGTTCGCCGTCGGGGCGGTGGCCGCATCGGCCGTCGCCGCCCTGGGCGGCGGAATCGTCGCCCAGGTTCTGGTCTTCGTCCTGGTCTCGATCGCGCTGATCGCCGTCGTGCGCCCGATCGCCGCCAGACACCGGACCGGACAGACCGGGCACGCCAGCGGCATCGACGCCCTGAGGGGACGTCAAGCGGTCGTGCTGGAACGGGTATCGGCCTCCGACGGCCGCATCAAGCTCGCCGGTGAGGTCTGGTCGGCCCGCACACTCGACGCCGACCAGGTCTTCGAACCCGGCAGCCAGGTCGATGTCGTGGACATCGACGGCGCGACGGCCGTCGTCATGTGACCGAAGCGTGCACGGGGCGGGCCCAGGTCTGCCAGACTCGAAGTCGATCATGTCGATCATCGTGAGAACCTGGACCGGCCCCGCAACGTACGGATCACCGGCTCCACATGAGAACCGACCCCGATAACCGCGATCCACCGGCCAACCGAAGGGCACGAAAGACACCATGAATGCGATCGTCATCGTCCTGATCATTCTGGTGGTGCTCGTCTTCATCGCCCTGATCAAGACGATTCAGGTCATCCCGCAGGCCAGTGCCGCCATCGTGGAGCGGTTCGGCCGCTACACCCGCACCCTGAACGCGGGCCTGAACATCGTCGTCCCGTTCATCGACTCGATCCGCAACCGGATCGACCTCCGTGAACAGGTGGTGCCCTTCCCGCCGCAGCCGGTGATCACCCAGGACAACCTGGTCGTCAACATCGACACCGTCATCTACTACCAGGTCACCGACGCCCGCGCCGCGACCTACGAAGTCGCCAGTTACATCCAGGCGATCGAGCAGCTCACGGTCACCACCCTCCGCAACATCATCGGCGGCATGGACCTGGAGCGGACCCTCACCTCCCGTGAGGAGATCAACGCGGCCCTGCGCGGAGTCCTCGACGAGGCGACGGGCAAGTGGGGCATCCGCGTCAACCGCGTCGAGCTCAAGGCGATCGAGCCGCCGACCTCCATCCAGGACTCGATGGAGAAGCAGATGCGCGCCGACCGCGACAAGCGCGCGGCGATCCTCACCGCCGAGGGCATCAGGCAGTCCCAGATCCTCACCGCCGAGGGCGAGAAGCAGTCCGCGATCCTGCGCGCCGAGGGCGAGGCCAAGGCCGCCGCCCTGCGCGCCGAGGGCGAGGCCCAGGCCGTCCGCACGGTCTTCGAGGCCATCCACGCCGGAGACCCGGACCAGAAGCTCCTCTCGTACCAGTACCTCCAGATGCTTCCGAAGATCGCCGAGGGCGACGCCAACAAGCTCTGGATCGTGCCCAGCGAGATCGGCGACGCCCTCAAGGGCCTCAGCGGCGCCTTCGGGAACCTCGGCGGCGGCATGCCCGGCTTCAACACCGGCGGCAACGGTGGAAATGGCGGCAACGGCGGCAACGGCGGAGGAAGCGGTCACGGCACCATCCCCGCCCCGGCGGTGGAACGACGCGAGGAACCCCCGGTCTCCTGACCCGAAAGCCCTTTCGTGCATGATCAGTGAGGCCCCTCGACCTTCATGGCGGGGAGGCGTCACTGACCAACGAAGGAGATGGCCTTGTCCATCTGGGAAATACTCGCCGTCTTCGCGGCCGGCGTCGGAGCGGGCACGATCAACACGATCGTCGGCTCGGGCACTCTGATCACCTTCCCCGTCCTGCTCGCCACCGGGCTCCCGCCGGTCACCGCGACCGTCTCCAACGCACTGGGCCTCATCCCCGGCTCCATCAGCGGGGCCATCGGCTACCGCAAGGAGCTCGCCGGACAGCGCCGACGCATCCTCAAGCTGGGCGTCGGCGCGGCGATCGGCGGCCTCTGCGGGGCGACCCTGCTCCTCGCCCTGCCCTCCACCGCCTTCGAGACGATCGTTCCGGTCCTGGTCGCCCTGGCCCTGGTCCTGGTGATCCTGCAACCACGCATCAGCAAAGCCGTCCAGCGCCGCAGGGAACACACCGGGGCCACGCCCCGCACCGACGGCGGCCCGCTCCTGTTCACCGGCCTGATGCTCGCCAGCGTCTACGGCGGCTACTTCACCGCCGCCCAGGGGATCATCTACCTGTCGTTGATGGGCATGCTGCTCGATGACACGATGCAGCGCCTCAACGCCGTCAAGAACGTCCTGGCGGCCGTGGTCAACACCATCGCCGCGCTGTTCTTCCTCTTCGTCGCCGACTTCGACTGGACGGCCGTCGTCCTCATCGCGGTCGGCTCGGCCATCGGCGGCCAGATAGGCGCCAAGGTCGGCCGCCGCCTGAGCCCCACCGTCCTGCGCGCCCTCATCGTGGCAGTCGGCACGATGGCCATCGTCCAACTACTGCTCCGCTGACACACGGGGGCCCGCCCCCTCACAGGGACGGGCCCACCGATGCACCATCCGACGTACACCGACTACGTCCTTACGCCGCCGCCGCTGCCCGGTCCAGCCACTCGGGCAGCGCCGAGCGGTCGCCGGCCCCCATCGCCAGCAGCATCGCCTCGGCGGGGGAGGGGACGAAGGGCTGCTTCAGCAGGGGCATCCCCGCCTGATCCGGTGTCCGGGCGGCCTTGCGGTGGTTGTCCTCGGCACAGGAGGCCACCGTGTTCAGCCAGGTGTCCTGCCCGCCCTGGGCACGCGGCACCACATGGTCGACGGTGGACGCCCGCCGCCCGCAGTACGCGCACCGGTGCTGGTCCCGGATCAGCACGCCCCTTCTGGACCACGGCGCCTGTCTTCGGAACGGCACCCGTACGTACCGGCAGAGCCGGATCACCCGGGGCGCCGGAATATCCACGGCGGCACCACGCATACGGAGCTCGGGATGCGACTGCTCGACGACGGCCTTGTCCGTCAGGATCAGGACCACCGCACGGTTGAGCGTCACTGTCGACAGCGGCTCGAAGCTCGCGTTGAGAACCAGCGTGTCACGCATCCTGCCCACCTCCCGTGTGCCGCCCGCCCCCTGGCAGGCCCGGATCAACTCTGGCTGGGCAGGCCGCGATGGACAACGCAATAAAAAATGCCCTGCTCTGATCTCTCCAAGACCGGAGCAGGGCAAACAGCGAACGAACTAATCGCCGGAGGGAGCCTCGTACTCACCGATCAGCTGAGCACGCCCCAGCGTGTGGAACCGGAGATTGAACCCGGCCACCGCGGGAGACGCGTCGCTGTCGATCCCGAGCTTCTCGGTGTCCACCGCGTACACGGTGAACACATAGCGGTGGTTCTCCCCGGGCGGCGGCGCGGCGCCCCCGAAGTCCTTGGAGCCGTAGTCGTTACGGGCCTGGACGGCCCCTTCGGGCAGCCCCTCGAACGTTCCGCTGCCCGCGCCGGCCGGAAGCTCCGTCACCGAGACCGGGACGTCGAAGAGCACCCAGTGCCAGAACCCGCTGCCCGTCGGGGCGTCCGGGTCGAAGCACGTCACGGCGAAACTCTTGGTCCCCTCGGGGAAACCCTCCCACCGCAACTGCGGCGAAGTGTTCCCACCCGCAAGCACCTGCGCATCGCCCAGCACGGCCCCCGGCGCCAGATCGTCGCTCACCACGGTGAACGCCGCCACCTCCGGATGGAAGTCGTGCGGCAGCGGGGCCCTCTCTTCGGCTCGGTCACGTCTCGCACCTCTCCTGATCGGTTCGTCAGCCTTCCCACCCGACCCTAGGCCCTGTCGTCGAGCTGCCGCCTGCCCCGCCGCGCCATGCACGTGCTCTCGCCGCACCGGGCGCAGGCCCCAGTACGGTCCCGTACGAGGACCCCGCCCCCGGCACACCGGGAGCACGCACCTGACCCCGCAGGGCCGCCCTTCGGGCGACGACGGCAGTTCGACGACAGGACCCAGGGGGCGGTGCCCTCCCCTAGGGCGTGTTTCGAAAGTAGCGCCGTCCGCCCGGAGGGCGGGCTCGGCGGCGTCTGGTGCGTGCGATCGCAAGGCGGAGGGTCGCCCCGATACTGGATGTATCGGGGTGATCCCGACAACGCGGCGAGCGTGCGTGCCAGACGCCGCCGAGCAGGCGGGACTTTCGAAACACGCCCTAGCTTGATCTTTAACCTGTGCGGCGGGGGCGAGGAGTTGTTGACTTCTTGGTTCGTTGTTTCGCGGAGCCTGGTTTGCCGACTGTGTGCACGTCGTGGCGTGGGGTGGGTCGGGTGTTCTTGCTTCCAAGTGGCCGCCCTGGGCCGGGGCGGGAAGATTTGGGTACTTCGGCTGGGCAGGCGGCCTTCGGCCGGAGGTGCCGAAAGTCGCGGCGGACTCGTGCTGGGGTGAGCCTGTCGGGCGGGGACGGCTTCTCCCACGGCCGCCGGAGGTCGGCCGCCAGTGGGCGGGCGAGCCGGAGCTGGGTGAAGACGACGACGATCAGCCAGGTCCAGCGGTCGGCAGCCTCGGGGCTGCGGATCTTCGGGCAGGTCCAGCCCAAAGTCTGCTTGAACAGGCGGAAGGTGTGCTCGATGTCGAAGCGCCGCAGGAACGCCTGCCACAGACGGTCGACGTCGTCTGTGGTGGCGTCGGCGCCCGACCACCACAGCCAGACCGGCTTCGGTGTAGCGCCGCTGGGCAGGTGCTCGACCTGCAGGCGGATCACAGTGCCCTCGATGACCGGCAGGGCACCCAGCTCGGCTGTCCAGGCCGAGCAGTGGGTCAGTCTCGGATGGAGCCGGTCCCAGGAGCGGGCGGCGGCGGTGCCATAGAGACGGGTCTCGGTCACCGTCTGGGTGTCGGGTGTGTTCCAGGTGGCCGGGTCACCGAAGACGAATTCGCCTCCATGACGAGGTGGGCGGCCCCGGACACCCCTCTCGCGGGGCGGTGCCGCCCGGCGCAGGACACGGTCCGACCGCATCCGGCCCAGTACCTGCACCGGCAGATCCTTCAGCAGGAAGGCCAGGCGGGGCACGTCGTAGCCGGCATCCACCACGATCAAGATCTCTGGATCTCCGTCCTTCCACTGCCCGGCCCCGATCAGCCGCTCGATGAGCTCCCGCATCTGCCGGGCCGTGACGGTGGCGGCATCGTCACCCGGTGCCAGACGCAGCGCGTCCAGCGGCGCGGTCCAGGAGCTTCGACCTGATTCCAGTGCGCAGATCACCGAGTACGGCCAGCCGGGAACGGGAATGTGCTGGTCCTTGCCCCGGCCGTAGGTGTGGCACAGGATCCGCTGCGGTGAGGTGTGAGCGTTGGGCCGCAGCCAGCAGGTGAGGTCGACGGCCAGGACCAGCCGGCCATCCGCTGATCGCGGCAGAGGCACCGCGGCCAGGGCCCGTCGCAGCCGGACGATATCGACCTGGCCTGCGGACAGGGCGTCGTAGAGCCCGCCGTGTCCACGACGGTGTTCGCCGACCAGCGACAGCTCCACCAGGGACCGGACCGGCCCATCGGCGCACAACACCGCGTCCGCGAGTTCGAACAACGCGTCCGCACGCCTGGTCAGACAGGAGTAGAACTCGCCCCGGAAGCGTGACAGTCCCGCAAACGGATCCTGCCGGACAACATGATGCGCCAGACTCATCCCCACGGCCTTCGTGCTGAGCGTTGTGTGTTCCTTGGTCGGATCACATGCTCAGCCGAAGGCCGCCCGCACGTAGGGCAGTTACCGGTCCGAGTGATCAAGTACGAGGACGCGTTCGGGCTCCGAGGTTAAAGATCAAGCTAGAGCCAGTTGCGCTGTCCGCCGACCTGGGCGAGCCACTGGTTGAGGTACGCGGCCCAGTCGGTCTGCTGGTAGTCCTGCAGCCCCACCTTGAACGCGCGGTAGGAGTCGCTGCCCTCGCTGAACAGCCCCGGCTTCTTGTCCATCTCCAGGACGACGTCCATCTCGCGGTCGTCGGCGACGAACGTCAGCTCCACCTGGTGCAGCCCGCGGTACTGCGCCGGCGGCACGAACTCGATCTCCTGGTAGAACGGCAGCCGCTGACGCGTACCGCGGATGTGACCGCGCTCCATGTCGGCGCTGCGGAAGCCGAAGCCCAGCTGCCGGAAGGCGTCCAGGATGGCCTCCTGTGCCGGCAGCGGGTGCACGTTGATCGGGTCCAGGTCACCGGAGTCCAGCGCGCGGGCGATCTCCAGCTCGGTGGTCACCCCGATGTTCATCCCGCGCAGCTGCTGGCCGCCGAACATGGTGATCGGCGTCTCCCACGGGATCTCCAGGCCGAACGGCACCACGTGCACCGCGCCCGCCTGCACCTCGAAGGCGCCCCCGAGGCTCAGCTTGGTGAACTCGATGTCCTGCTTGGTCTCCTGGTCCCCGCCCTCGACCTCGACCCGCGCCTGGAGGCCGACGGAGAGCCCCTCGATCTGCTGGGCGACCGAACCGCCCTGGATCCGCACCTCACCCTGGACGACCCCACCGGGGACGACATTCACCTCGGTGAGCTCGGTCTCCACCGAGGCACCGCCGGCACCCATGCTCGCGAGCAGCCGCTTGAAGCCCATAGTCACTCCTTCTAGGTTCTGACCCCTACATACGCGCCACGACCGTAGCCGGTTCCCGTCCGCGTGATCCCAGTACCCTCGGTCGCCATGACCACGAGCCCGGACCGCGCCCCACTGACACGAGAGTTCTTCGACCGTTCCGTACTGGAAGTGGCCCCCGATCTCCTGGGCCGCACGCTCGTCCGCCGCAGCGCGGCGGGCACGATCGAGCTGCGCCTCACCGAGGTGGAGGCGTACGCGGGCGAGGTCGACCCCGGATCGCACGCCTTCCGGGGCCGCACCGCGCGCAACAGCGTGATGTTCGGCCCGCCCGGTCACACGTACGTCTACTTCACGTACGGGATGTGGCACTGCCTCAACCTGGTCTGCGGCCCGGAAGGCCGTGCGAGCGGGGTTCTGCTCCGGGCGGGCGAGATCGACGTCGGCGCCGGTCTGGCCCGCGACCGACGCGTCTCGGCCCGCAACGACAAGGAACTGGCCAAAGGCCCGGCCCGCCTCGCCACCGCCCTCGATGTCGACCGCGACCTGAACGGCAGCGATCTCTTCGGCGGCCCGGCCCCGGCCCTGTCCGTACTGCACGGCACCCCGCCGCCGCGTGACCTCGTACGCAGCGGCCCCCGCACAGGGGTGGGCGGTGACGGAGCCCACCAGCCGTGGCGCTTCTGGATCGAGGGAGACCCCACGGTGAGCCCGTACCGCGCCCACGCACCGCGCCGCCGACCGAGCAGCAAGGCAACTTGACGCGCCCTCGGCAGACGCCTAATGTAGTCCGAGCCGCTTGACACAGGTACAGCTCTCGGCACAGTCCATCGGACCGGACCGAGCCACTCGAAGCGGCCACACCACTACCTACGACTCACCCTGGCGGGTGCGAATTCGGCATGCCCGTAATTCGCCTCATCGACTCGATTATGAGTTGCCAAGAGAATCGGCTAACGTAGTGAACACGCCGAAAGGCAAGGCCACTCCGCAGGCCACCGGAAATCGAATTCGGACCGGAAACGGGACGAAAAAGAGTCTGGTAAAGTCGGACTCGCCGGAAAGGGAGAACGCGAAAGCGAAGGACCTGGAAGGCGGGATGCGAGACCCGCTTCGACCGGGAATCGGACACGAAAGAGTCTGATAGAGTCGGAAACGCAAGACAGCGAGACAAAAGAAGTAAACGAAGGGAAGCGCCCGGAGGGCCCCGGTGATACGGGACCGAAGGAAGCGTCCGTTCCTTGAGAACTCAACAGCGTGCCAAAAGTCAACGCCAGATATGTTGATACCCCGGCCTGCTTCGGCAGGTTGGTGGTTCCTTTGAAAGTCCTGCGGGTCCACTTCGGTGGCCGGCAGGCAATTACACAGCGAGGACGCTGTGAACAACGGGTCTTATTCCGACCGGTTGTTCCGCTCTCGTGATGTGTGCACCCGATTACGGGTAAACATTCACGGAGAGTTTGATCCTGGCTCAGGACGAACGCTGGCGGCGTGCTTAACACATGCAAGTCGAACGATGAAGCCTTTCGGGGTGGATTAGTGGCGAACGGGTGAGTAACACGTGGGCAATCTGCCCTTCACTCTGGGACAAGCCCTGGAAACGGGGTCTAATACCGGATAACACTCTGTCCCGCATGGGACGGGGTTAAAAGCTCCGGCGGTGAAGGATGAGCCCGCGGCCTATCAGCTTGTTGGTGGGGTAATGGCCTACCAAGGCGACGACGGGTAGCCGGCCTGAGAGGGCGACCGGCCACACTGGGACTGAGACACGGCCCAGACTCCTACGGGAGGCAGCAGTGGGGAATATTGCACAATGGGCGAAAGCCTGATGCAGCGACGCCGCGTGAGGGATGACGGCCTTCGGGTTGTAAACCTCTTTCAGCAGGGAAGAAGCGAAAGTGACGGTACCTGCAGAAGAAGCGCCGGCTAACTACGTGCCAGCAGCCGCGGTAATACGTAGGGCGCAAGCGTTGTCCGGAATTATTGGGCGTAAAGAGCTCGTAGGCGGCTTGTCACGTCGGATGTGAAAGCCCGGGGCTTAACCCCGGGTCTGCATTCGATACGGGCTAGCTAGAGTGTGGTAGGGGAGATCGGAATTCCTGGTGTAGCGGTGAAATGCGCAGATATCAGGAGGAACACCGGTGGCGAAGGCGGATCTCTGGGCCATTACTGACGCTGAGGAGCGAAAGCGTGGGGAGCGAACAGGATTAGATACCCTGGTAGTCCACGCCGTAAACGTTGGGAACTAGGTGTTGGCGACATTCCACGTCGTCGGTGCCGCAGCTAACGCATTAAGTTCCCCGCCTGGGGAGTACGGCCGCAAGGCTAAAACTCAAAGGAATTGACGGGGGCCCGCACAAGCAGCGGAGCATGTGGCTTAATTCGACGCAACGCGAAGAACCTTACCAAGGCTTGACATATACCGGAAAGCATCAGAGATGGTGCCCCCCTTGTGGTCGGTATACAGGTGGTGCATGGCTGTCGTCAGCTCGTGTCGTGAGATGTTGGGTTAAGTCCCGCAACGAGCGCAACCCTTGTTCTGTGTTGCCAGCATGCCCTTCGGGGTGATGGGGACTCACAGGAGACTGCCGGGGTCAACTCGGAGGAAGGTGGGGACGACGTCAAGTCATCATGCCCCTTATGTCTTGGGCTGCACACGTGCTACAATGGCCGGTACAATGAGCTGCGATGCCGCGAGGCGGAGCGAATCTCAAAAAGCCGGTCTCAGTTCGGATTGGGGTCTGCAACTCGACCCCATGAAGTCGGAGTTGCTAGTAATCGCAGATCAGCATTGCTGCGGTGAATACGTTCCCGGGCCTTGTACACACCGCCCGTCACGTCACGAAAGTCGGTAACACCCGAAGCCGGTGGCCCAACCCCTTGTGGGAGGGAGCTGTCGAAGGTGGGACTGGCGATTGGGACGAAGTCGTAACAAGGTAGCCGTACCGGAAGGTGCGGCTGGATCACCTCCTTTCTAAGGAGCATCTAGATTCCGCAAGGAATCCAGAGCCACTACGTCGACAAATGTTCGACGGTGGTCAGCTCATGGGTGGAACGTTGACTATTCAGTACCTGGTGGTTCAGCCGGGACGCGAGTACTGCTCCTCGGAGCGTGGAAAGCGAACCGAACGAATTCCGGGTACTGGGCGCGCTGTTGGGTGTCTGAAGGTACGGCCGAAAGGCTGCCTTCGACGCCGGCCCCAGTGAACTCGTCCTCAGGACGGGGTGATGGGTGGCTGGTCGTTGCTTGAGAACTGCACAGTGGACGCGAGCATCTGTGGCCAAGTTTTTAAGGGCGCACGGTGGATGCCTTGGCACCAGGAACCGATGAAGGACGTGGGAGGCCACGATAGTCCCCGGGGAGCTGTCAACCAAGCTTTGATCCGGGGGTTTCCGAATGGGGAAACCCGGCAGTCGTCATGGGCTGTCACCCGCTGCTGAACACATAGGCAGTGTGGAGGGAACGAGGGGAAGTGAAACATCTCAGTACCCTCAGGAAGAGAAAACAACCGTGATTCCGGGAGTAGTGGCGAGCGAAACTGGATGAGGCCAAACCGTATGCGTGTGATACCCGGCAGGGGTTGCGCATGCGGGGTTGTGGGATCTCTCTTTCACAGTCTGCCGGCTGTGGGACGAGTCAGAAACCGTTGATGTAGGCGAAGGACATGCGAAAGGTCCGGCGTAGAGGGTAAGACCCCCGTAGCTGAAACATCAACGGCTCGTTTGAGAGACACCCAAGTAGCACGGGGCCCGAGAAATCCCGTGTGAATCTGGCGGGACCACCCGCTAAGCCTAAATATTCCCTGGTGACCGATAGCGGATAGTACCGTGAGGGAATGGTGAAAAGTACCGCGGGAGCGGAGTGAAATAGTACCTGAAACCGTGTGCCTACAAGCCGTGGGAGCGTCGCTGTATGTGCTTGCACATGCAGTCGTGACTGCGTGCCTTTTGAAGAATGAGCCTGCGAGTTAGCGGTGTGTAGCGAGGTTAACCCGTGTGGGGAAGCCGTAGCGAAAGCGAGTCCGAACAGGGCGATTGAGTTGCACGCTCTAGACCCGAAGCGGAGTGATCTAGCCATGGGCAGGTTGAAGCGGAGGTAAGACTTCGTGGAGGACCGAACCCACCAGGGTTGAAAACCTGGGGGATGACCTGTGGTTAGGGGTGAAAGGCCAATCAAACTCCGTGATAGCTGGTTCTCCCCGAAATGCATTTAGGTGCAGCGTCGTGTGTTTCTTGCCGGAGGTAGAGCACTGGATAGGCGATGGGCCCTACCGGGTTACTGACCTTAGCCAAACTCCGAATGCCGGTAAGTGAGAGCGCGGCAGTGAGACTGTGGGGGATAAGCTCCATGGTCGAGAGGGAAACAGCCCAGAGCATCGACTAAGGCCCCTAAGCGTACGCTAAGTGGGAAAGGATGTGGAGTCGCAGAGACAACCAGGAGGTTGGCTTAGAAGCAGCCACCCTTGAAAGAGTGCGTAATAGCTCACTGGTCAAGTGATTCCGCGCCGACAATGTAGCGGGGCTCAAGCGTACCGCCGAAGTCGTGTCATTCGTACATATATCCCCAACGGGAGTACGGATGGGTAGGGGAGCGTCGTGTGCCGGGTGAAGCAGCCGCGGAAGCGAGTTGTGGACGGTTCACGAGTGAGAATGCAGGCATGAGTAGCGATACACACGTGAGAAACGTGTGCGCCGATTGACTAAGGGTTCCTGGGTCAAGCTGATCTGCCCAGGGTAAGTCGGGACCTAAGGCGAGGCCGACAGGCGTAGTCGATGGACAACCGGTTGATATTCCGGTACCCGCTTTGAAACGCCCAGTACTGAATCAGGCGATGCTAAGTCCGTGAAGCCGGCCCGATCTCTTCGGAGTTGAGGGTAGTGGTGGAGCCGATGAACCAGACTTGTAGTAGGTAAGCGATGGGGTGACGCAGGAAGGTAGTCCAGCCCGGGCGGTGGTTGTCCCGGGGTAAGGGTGTAGCCCGTGTGGTAGGCAAATCCGTCACACGTTAAGGGTGAGACCTGATGCCGAGCCGATTGTGGTGAAGTGGATGATCCTATGCTGTCGAGAAAAGCCTCTAGCGAGTTTCATGGCGGCCCGTACCCTAAACCGACTCAGGTGGTCAGGTAGAGAATACCGAGGCGTTCGGGTGAACTATGGTTAAGGAACTCGGCAAAATGCCCCCGTAACTTCGGGAGAAGGGGGCCATCACTGGTGATAGCACTTGCTGCTTGAGCTGGGGGTGGCCGCAGAGACCAGCGAGAAGCGACTGTTTACTAAAAACACAGGTCCGTGCGAAGCCGTAAGGCGATGTATACGGACTGACGCCTGCCCGGTGCTGGAACGTTAAGGGGACCGGTTAGCTGCCTTTCGGGGTGGCGAAGCTGAGAACTTAAGCGCCAGTAAACGGCGGTGGTAAC
This sequence comes from Streptomyces sp. NBC_01116, assembly GCF_041435495.1. NCBI lineage: Bacteria > Bacillati > Actinomycetota > Actinomycetes > Kitasatosporales > Streptomycetaceae > Streptomyces > Streptomyces sp. NBC_01116. The sequence continues at coordinate 1,685,082 of NZ_CP108644.1, read as the reverse complement.
TATAACCATCCTAAGGTAGCGAAATTCCTTGTCGGGTAAGTTCCGACCTGCACGAATGGCGTAACGACTTCTCGACTGTCTCAACCATAGGCCCGGTGAAATTGCACTACGAGTAAAGATGCTCGTTTCGCGCAGCAGGACGGAAAGACCCCGGGACCTTTACTATAGTTTGATATTGGTGTTCGGTTCGGCTTGTGTAGGATAGGTGGGAGACTTTGAAGCGGCCACGCCAGTGGTTGTGGAGTCGTCGTTGAAATACCACTCTGGTCGTGCTGGATGTCTAACCTGGGTCCGTGATCCGGATCAGGGACAGTGTCTGATGGGTAGTTTAACTGGGGCGGTTGCCTCCTAAAGAGTAACGGAGGCGCCCAAAGGTTCCCTCAGCCTGGTTGGCAATCAGGTGTTGAGTGTAAGTGCACAAGGGAGCTTGACTGTGAGACCGACGGGTCGAGCAGGGACGAAAGTCGGGACTAGTGATCCGGCAGTGGCTTGTGGAAGCGCTGTCGCTCAACGGATAAAAGGTACCCCGGGGATAACAGGCTGATCTTCCCCAAGAGTCCATATCGACGGGATGGTTTGGCACCTCGATGTCGGCTCGTCGCATCCTGGGGCTGGAGTCGGTCCCAAGGGTTGGGCTGTTCGCCCATTAAAGCGGTACGCGAGCTGGGTTTAGAACGTCGTGAGACAGTTCGGTCCCTATCCGCTGTGCGCGTAGGAATATTGAGAAGGGCTGTCCCTAGTACGAGAGGACCGGGACGGACGAACCTCTGGTGTGCCAGTTGTCCTGCCAAGGGCATGGCTGGTTGGCTACGTTCGGAAAGGATAACCGCTGAAAGCATCTAAGCGGGAAGCCTGCTTCGAGATGAGTATTCCCACCCTCTTGAAGGGTTAAGGCTCCCAGTAGACGACTGGGTTGATAGGCCAGATGTGGAAGCCCTGTAAGGGGTGGAGCTGACTGGTACTAATAGGCCGAGGGCTTGTCCTCAGTTGCTCGCGTCCACTGTGTTGTTCCCGGGTTGCGAACAGTTATCGCACCGGTTGAACAGTTTCACTACTTAATTGAAGAGTGTGCTTGTTCGCTAGAACCCGATAGGGTTTCGGTGGTCATTGCGTTAGGGAAACGCCCGGTTACATTCCGAACCCGGAAGCTAAGCCTTTCAGCGCCGATGGTACTGCAGGGGGGACCCTGTGGGAGAGTAGGACGCCGCCGAACAATCTTTCAAGGACCCCTGGTCCCAGCGTTCAACGCTGGGACCAGGGGTCCTTTTGTTTTTCCCGAAGCGCGTCGACTGGTCGGCTGCGCGAGAATGTCTGTGGTACCCGAAGACAGGAGTCACACCCATGTCCACCAACTCTCCCGACGATCGTCCGGAGCGCGAGCCGCGTCGCCGGGACGGCGGTGACAGGGGCGGTTACCGCGGTGGTCGTGACGACCGGTCCGGTTCCGGCGCACCTCGACGCGACAACGACCGCGGCGGCTTCCGTCGTGACGACAACAGGCCTTCCGGCGCCGGCAACGGTGGCGGCACAGGCGGTGGATTCCGTCGTGACGACCGTGACCGCGACCGCGGCCCGCGTCGTGACGACAGTCGGCCGACCGGCGGTGGTTTCCGCCGGGATGACAACCGTGGTGGCGGCTCCGGCGGCGGTTTCCGGCGTGACGACAGTCGGCCTTCCGGTGGTGGGTTCCGTCGCGATGACAACCGTGGTGGGGACCGTGATCGTGGGCCTCGTCGTGATGACGACCGGGGTGGGTACCGGGGCGGTCAGCAGCGTGATGACCGTGGTGGCCGTCCGAGCGGTGGCTTCGAGCGCCGTGACGACCGCCCGCGTGGTCCGCGCCGTGACGACGACCGCCCCTCCGGTGGCGGTTTCCGGCGTGACGACAACCGTGGTGGCGGCTCCGGCGGCGGTTTCCGCCGTGATGACAACCGTCCCTCCGGTGGTGGCTCCCGTCGTGATGACGACCGGGGTGGGTACCGCGGTGGTCAGCAGCGTGATGACCGTGGTGGCCGTCCGAGCGGTGGCTTCGAGCGCCGTGACGACCGCCCGCGTGGCCCGCGCCGTGACGACGACCGCCCCTCCGGCGGCGGTTTCCGGCGCGACGACAACCGTGGTGGCGGCTCCGGCGGCGGCTTCCGCCGTGATGACAACCGTCCCTCCGGTGGTGGCTCCCGTCGTGATGACGACCGGGGTGGGTACCGCGGTGGTCAGCAGCGTGATGACCGTGGTGGCCGTCCGAGCGGTGGCTTCGAGCGCCGTGACGACCGTCCCCGTGGCCCGCGCCGTGACGACGACCGCCCCTCCGGCGGCGGTTTCCGGCGCGACGACAACCGTGGTGGCGGCTCCGGCGGCGGCTTCCGCCGTGACGACAGTCGGCCTTCCGGTGGTGGGTTCCGTCGCGATGACAATCGTGGCGGGGACCGTGATCGTGGGCCTCGTCGTGATGACGACCGGGGTGGGTACCGCGGTGGTCAGCAGCGTGATGACCGAGGTGGCCGTCCGAGCGGTGGCTTCGAGCGCCGTGACGACCGTCCCCGTGGCCCGCGCCGTGACGACGACCGCCCCTCCGGCGGCGGCTACCGCCGCGACGATAACCGGGGCGGCGACCGGGACCGGGGTGGATACCGCGGTGGCCAGCGCGACGACCGCGACCGCGGGGGCTTCCGGGGCCGCGACGACCGGGACCGTGACCGCGAGCCGATCAAGCGGCTGCCGATTCCGGACGACGTCACGGGCGACGAGATCGACAAGGACGTGCGCCAGGAGCTCATGAGCCTGCCGAAGACCCTTGCCGAGGACGTCGCGCGCAACCTGGTCATGGTGGCCCGACTGATCGACGAGGACCCCGAGGAGGCGTACGCGTACGCCCGTATCGCCCTTCGGCTCGCGTCCCGTGTCGCGGCGGTGCGTGAGGCGGCAGGGTTCGCGGCGTACGCGACGCAGAAGTACGCCGAGGCGCTCGCCGAGTTCCGGGCGTCCCGGCGGATGACCGGGTCCGTGGACCTGTGGCCCGTCATGGCGGACTGCGAGCGCGGGCTCGGGCGTCCCGAGCGGGCGATGGCCATGGCCGGCGAGCCCGAGGTGCAGAAGCTGGACAAGGCCGGACAGGTCGAGATGCGGCTGGTGGCCGCCGGGGCACGGCGTGACATGGGCCAGATCGACGCCGCCATCGTGACGCTCCAGAGCCCCGAGCTCGCGTCCAACTCCGTGCAGTCATGGACGCCGCGACTCCGCTACGCGTACGCGGACGCCCTGCTGGAGGCGGGGCGCGAGGACGAGGCGCGGGAGTGGTTCGGGAAGGCGCTGGAGGCCGACAAGGACGGTTCCACGGACGCGTCGGACCGGCTCGCCGCGCTCGACGGCGTCGAGTTCGTCGACGTCCTCGGTGACGACGAGTCGGCCGAGGCGGACGCGGCCGACGCGGCCGCGCCCGGAGGTCCCGACCGCGAGAACGACGTGCGTGATGACGCCGACCTCGACGACGGGGAGGACGAGGACGACCAGGACGGTTCCTCGGACGGTTCGGTCAAGGCCTAGCAGTTGGTGAAGAGGGGCGGCACTCCGGTCGGAGTGCCGCCCCTCTTCGCGTTCCGCGCGGGTCCGCCGATCAGTCCATGGCGAGGCTCCGCATGACCAGGCCCGTGGCCGGCTTCGGGCCGAACGACGTCGACTTGCGGGGCATGGTGACGCCCTGCCGGGCCAGGTCCCGGACGACTTCCTCGCGTACGGGATGCATCAGGACCGCTGTGCAGCCGAGGCGCTCCGCCTGCTCGACGGCTGCCGCGGTGTCGTGGATGTAGCCGATGTGCTCCGGCGCGTCCGGGATCCGCCACACGTCGTCGAGCAGCGCGGAGTGCAGGACCGTCGCGTCCAGGGTGCGCCAGGCGTCGGGGCGGTCCGTCCGAATGGTGCGGGCCAGCAGGGCCGGGTCGGGGCGGTCCACCAGGTGGAAGCCGCCGTCGCCGGCGAGGAGGAACGCGTTGCCCCCGGCCGCCGCTTCGGTCAGCGCGTCCAGAGCCCGGGGGAGCGGCCCCTCGACCGGCCGGACCCGGAAGAGACCGGTCAGCGCCGCCAGGGCCCGGGGCACCGGGAGCCCGCGCAGCAGCCGGTGGATGGCGCGGACCTGGAGCGGGTGGCGTGCCGTGTCGACGAGGAGGACGAGGCCGTGGTCCCACGGCCCGGGGGCGGTCTGTTCCCGCTGGAGCCGGAGGTAGGTGGCCCAGCGGTGGTGCCCGTCCGCGATGAGCGCCTGGTGCCGGGCGAGGTCCGACGCGATCTCGCTCCGCTCGGCCGGGTCCGTCACGGCCCAGAGGCGGTGCCGGAAGCCGTCCTCCGTCGTGGTGGCGAGCAGCGGTTCCCGCAGGACCGTGCGCTCGATCACCGCTGCCGCCCCGGCCGGCGCGCCCGTCCCGCCTCGGTAGGTCAGCAGGAGCGGCTCCAGATGGGCGCCTGTCGTCCGCATCAGCTCCGCGCGGTCCGCGACGACGTCGTCCATGACGTCCTCGTGCGGCAGCACGATGCCCTCGGAGGCGGGGGAGAGGGCCAGGGCGCCGATCAGGCCCCGCTGGAGGATCTCGTCGTTGCGCTGCTCGTAGACGTACAGAACGGGGTCCGCGTCCGGGGCGATGACGCCCTCGGCCAGCCAGCGGTCCAGTGTGGCGGCCGCCTGCCGGTGCCGGTCCCGGGCCGTGTCGGCCTGAGGGAGGATGAGGCGCACGATGTTGTGCGGATCCGCGGACTCCAGGTGGTGCAGCCCGTCGGGCCGGACGACCACGTCGTACGGGGGCGAGGTCACGGCGGCAAGACTGCCGACCCGCTCGGGGACGTAACGCAGTCCGCGGAACGGGAAAAGCCGCAGCCCCTGGTCGACGGGACCTGAAGTGTTCATCAGGGCATCGTATGTGTGCAGAGGGCATACGCGAAGATCGGGGCAGAAGCGTGGAAGAGGAGCCAGCCATATGAGCCACCAGCAGGACAGGTCCCGACCGTCGGGGAGCGGCACGGCGCTGAGCGAGGCGTACGACACAGCTCTCCTCGACCTCGACGGGGTCGTGTACGCGGGCGGGGAGGCCATCGGCCACGCCGTGGAGTCGCTGGCGCGGGCCCGGGCCGGAGGCATGCACCTCGCGTACGTCACCAACAACGCGCTGCGGACGCCGGACGCGGTGGCCGAGCACCTGACGGAGCTGGGGGTGCCCGCCGAACCCTCCGACGTGATCACCTCCGCACAGGCCGTCGCCCGGCTGGTCTCCGATCAGCTGCCCCCCGGGGCCCGGGTGCTGGCGATCGGCGGCGAAGGGCTGCGGGTCGCGCTGCGCGAGCGCGGGCTGGTGCCGGTGGAGTCGGCGGACGACGACCCGGCGGCGGTGGTCCAGGGCTACGGCGGGCCGGACATGGCGTGGGGGCGGTTCGCCGAGGCGAGCTACGCGATCCGGCGCGGGCTGCCGTGGTTCGCGTCCAACACCGACCTGACCATTCCGGGCGCCCGGGGCATCGCGCCCGGTAACGGGGCCGCGGTCGAGGTCGTCCGCATCGCCACCGGGGCCGAGCCCCAGGTCGCCGGTAAGCCGTTGCCGCCGATGCACCGCGAGACCGTGCTGCGCACCGGGGCGAAGCGGCCGATCGTCGTCGGGGACCGGCTGGACACGGACATCGAGGGCGCGTTCAACGGAGGCGTGGACTCGTTGCTGGTGCTGACCGGGGTGACCGACGCGGCGCAGTTGCCGGCCGCTCCGCCGCAGCACCGGCCGACCTATGTGGACCGGGACCTGCGGGGGCTGCTGACCGGGCAGCCCGAGGTGACGCCGGCCGGTGAGGCCTACCGGTGCGGGGGCTGGACGGCTGCTGTGCGCGGGGGCGAGCTGGTGGTGGAGGGCGAGGGCGAGGCCCTCGACGGGCTGCGGGCGCTCTGCGCGGCGGCCTGGACCTTCGCCGGTCCGGGTGTGTGCGGGCTGGACACGGGGAAGGCCCTGGCCGGGCTCGGGCTCTGAACCGGTCTCCGGCGCCGCCCGAGGAACCGGTCATCGGCGCCGCCGGGCGAACAGGTCTCCGGCATCGCCGCTCGACGCCCTTGGCACGCGGCGGTGTTGGGGGTGTCGGGGGTGCGGTGCGGCGGCCCCGGACCAGTGGCGTGAAGAGGAAGATAGGCTAACCTAACCTGGTGCTGCTCGGTGGTCTGCCCGTGCCCCGCGCCGTGCCCGCTCCACCTCACCGACTCCGGGAGTACGACCATGCAGCGCCTCACCGCAGAATCGGTGACCCTCGGTTACGACCAGCGGGTCATCACCGAGAACCTCTCGGTGGAGATTCCCGACAACTCCTTCACCGTGATCGTCGGTCCCAACGCCTGCGGCAAGTCGACCCTGCTGCGCGCCCTCGCCCGGATGCTGAAGCCGAGCCGGGGCCAGGTGCTGCTGGACGGGCAGACCATCCACCAGCTGCCCGCGAAGAAGGTCGCCCGGACGCTGGGGCTGCTGCCGCAGTCCTCCATAGCCCCCGACGGGATCACCGTCGCCGACCTCGTCGCCCGCGGCCGCTACCCCCATCAGGGGCTGCTGCGGCAGTGGTCGCCGGAGGACGAGCGGGTCGTCGACGAGTCCATGGAGTCCACCGGCGTCGCCGAGCTGGCCGATCGCTATGTCGACGAACTGTCCGGTGGTCAGCGCCAGCGGGTGTGGATCGCCATGGCGCTGGCCCAGCAGACGCCGCTGCTGCTGCTCGACGAGCCGACGACGTACCTTGACATCCAGCACCAGATCGATGTCCTCGACCTGTGTGCGGAGCTGCACGAGACGCAGGGCCGCACGCTGGTCGCGGTGCTCCACGACCTGAATCACGCCGCGCGGTACGCCACGCATCTCATCGCGATGCGGGACGGGGACATCGTCGCGGAGGGACCGCCCTCGGAGGTGGTCGACGCGGCGCTGGTGGAGCGGGTGTTCGGGATGCGCTGCCAGGTGATCGACGATCCGGAGACGGGGACGCCGCTGGTGGTGCCGGCCGCCCGCAAGGCTCGGAAGGTCGCCGCCGCCTAGGTGATGGGCCGGGGGTACGGCGGGGTGCGCCCCGTGGGTGCTCGGTCCTCAATCGCCGGACGGGCATCACCCGTGGCCGCTCGTCCTTGACCGCGCGGCTGGGACAGGCATGAAGGTGCGGCCTACAGCAGCGATCTCAGTTTCAGCAGGTCGCGGAAGCCCGCCTCCAGGCGTACGCGGCCCGAGCCCCACGCCTTCGCGAAGTTCAGGTCCCCGTCCACCAGCGCCACCAGGTCGTCGCCCGTCATCGCGAGCCTGATCTCGGCCTTCTCCCGGGGCGGCCCCTCGACCGTGTCCCGTACCTCGATCCGGCCCTCGGCCAGCCGCCCGGTGAACGTGACGTCGAGGTCCTTGACGTGACAGCTCAGCGAGCGGTCGAGGGCGGCTGCGCCGCGCACGTCGCCCTCGGCGGTCGCGAGGTTGTCGGAAAGTCTTGTCAGTGCGCTGCGGCACTCAGCCATGGTCGCCATCGTGCTCGACGGTACACCGGCCCGTCCATGTAGCGTTTCGGCATGAGCGACTGGACGCCGGAGGCGGGGACACCGCCCGTGAGCACGACCGACGAGCCGGACCCGGCGGTGGACGGACCGGCGGACGGACCGGCGGTGGACGTGCCCGGAGCCGGGGGCGCCGGCCTCGGCGTGCCCTCCTTCGAGCCCGCCGCGCCCGCGCCCCTGGGGGTCGTGCGGACCCCCACCGGCCTCGGAGCGGTGGACGCCCGGCTGGAGCGCCTGGCCGATGCGGACCACCTCCCGGCGGACGGACACATCGAGGTGTACGAGGATGTACACCGCGGGCTGCGGTCGGAGCTGACCTCGCTGGACGCCCGTCCGGCCGCCGTACCCGGCCCCGGGCCCGTACCCACGCCTTCGCACCGACCGCACGACACGCAGCACGACACGCACCACGACAACAGGAGCTGAACCGAACGTGGCAGGAGTGGCACGTCGCCGCCTCGACGCCGAGCTGGTACGCCGCAAGCTCGCCCGCTCGCGCGAGCACGCGAGCCAGCTGATCGCCGCGGGGCGCGTCACCGTGGGCCGCACCACCGCGACCAAACCCGCCACCCAGGTCGAGACGGCCGCCGCGATCGTCGTCACCAAGGACGACGGCGACCCGGACTACGTCTCGCGCGGCGGCCACAAGCTGGCCGGGGCCCTCGCTGCCTTCGTGCCGCTCGGGCTGACCGTCCAGGGGCGGCGGGCGCTGGACGCCGGGGCGTCGACCGGCGGGTTCACCGATGTGCTGCTGCGGGCCGGGGCCCGGCAGGTCGTCGCCGTCGACGTCGGTTACGGGCAGCTCGCATGGTCGCTGCGGTCCGATGAACGGGTCGTCGTCAAGGACCGTACCAACGTACGGGAGTTGACCTTGGAGGCCATCGACGGGGAGCCGGTCGACCTGGTGGTGGGGGACCTGTCCTTCATCCCGCTGGGCCTCGTGTTGCCCGCCCTCGCCCGGTGCGCCGGGCCCGACGCGGACCTGGTCCTCATGGTCAAGCCGCAGTTCGAGGTGGGCAAGGAGCGGCTCGGCAGCGGCGGAGTGGTGCGGAGCCCGGAGCTGCGCGCCGAAGCCGTGCGCGAAGTGGCGCGGCGGGCCTGGGGGCTGGGCCTCGGCGTGCGGGGGGTGACGGCCAGTCCGCTGCCCGGCCCGTCGGGGAACGTCGAGTACTTTCTTTGGCTGCGGGCCGGCGCACCTGAGCTGGATCCCGCGGATGTCGACCGTGCAGTGGCGGAGGGGCCTCGTTGACGACGAATGTGACCACGACTGTGACCACGAATGCGGCACGAACAGTCTTCCTTCTGGCGCACACCGGCCGGCCGGCCGCGATCCGCAGCGCGGAGCTCGTCGTGCAGGGTCTGCTGCGCAACGGGCTCGGCGTGCGGGTCTCGGCGACCGAGGCGGCCGATCTGCCGCTGCCGGACGCCGTGGAGACGGTCACCGACACCAGCCCCTCCGCGGTGGACGGCTGCGAGCTGCTGATCGTCCTCGGAGGTGACGGCACCCTGTTGCGCGGCGCGGAGTTCTCCCGCGCCTCCGGGGTGCCGATGCTCGGCGTCAACCTCGGACGCGTCGGCTTCCTCGCCGAGGCCGAGCGCGACGACCTCGACAAGGTGGTCTCCCGGGTCGTCACCCGCGACTACGAGGTCGAGGAACGGATGACGATCGATGTCCTCGTGCACAGCAACGGCGAGGTGGTGCACTCCGACTGGGCGCTCAACGAGGCGGCCGTGCAGAAGGTGTCGCCCGAGCGGATGCTCGAAGTGGTCCTGGAGATCGACGGCCGTCCGGTCACCGGGTTCGGCTGCGACGGGATCGTCTGCGCGACCCCGACCGGTTCGACCGCGTACGCCTTCTCGGCGGGCGGGCCCGTCGTCTGGCCCGAGGTCGAGGCGCTGCTCATGGTCCCGATCAGCGCCCACGCGCTGTTCGCCAAGCCGCTGGTGACCTCGCCCACGTCCGTGCTCGCGGTCGAGGTCCAGCCGCACACCCCGCACGGGGTGCTGTGGTGCGACGGGCGGCGGACCGTGGAGCTGCCCGCCGGGGCGCGGGTCGAGGTGCGGCGCGGCGCGGTGCCCGTACGGCTGGCGCGGCTGCACCAGGCCTCGTTCACCGACCGGCTGGTGGCGAAGTTCGCGCTGCCCGTTTCGGGGTGGCGGGGCGCTCCCCACTGACGGTGACGAGGGCGCCCCGCGGCCCCCGCGACCCTCGGGAGAGTGAATCCTGGAGCGGGGGCCGTCGCGCGCCCGGCCCGGGACCTCGTAAGGTCATGTCCGTGTTGGAGGAGATGCGGATACGGTCGCTCGGAGTCATCGACGACGCGGTGGTGGAGCTGTCACCCGGTTTCACCGCGGTCACGGGTGAGACCGGCGCGGGCAAGACCATGGTCGTCACGAGCCTCGGGCTGCTGCTCGGCGGGCGCGCGGACCCCGCCCTCGTACGGGTCGGGGCCAAGGCCGCGGTCGTCGAGGGCAGGATCACGGTGTCCGAGGGCGACGCGGCGGCGCTGCGGGCCGAGGAGGCCGGGGCGGAACTCGACGACGGCGCGCTGCTGATCAGCCGCACGGTCTCGGCGGAAGGACGCTCACGGGCCCATCTCGGCGGCAGATCCGTGCCGGTGGGGGTCCTGACCGAGCTGGCGGACGAACTCGTCGCCGTGCACGGCCAGACCGATCAGCAGGGCCTGCTCAAGCCCGCGCGGCAGCGGGGGGCGCTCGACCGGTACGCCGGGGACGGCGTGGCGGTCCCGCACGCCGCGTACACGGCGGCCTACCGGCGGCTGCGGACCGTCGCCGCGACCTTGGAGGAGCTGACCACCCGGGCCCGGGAGCGGGCCCAGGAGGCGGACCACCTGCGTTTCGGTCTGAACGAGGTCGCCGCCGTCGAGCCGTTGCCGGGTGAGGACGTCGAGCTGGCCGCCGAGGCGGAGCGCCTCGGGCACGCCGAGGCGCTCGCCTCCGCGGCCTCCCTCGCGCACACCGCGCTCGCGGGGAACCCGGAGGATCCGGAGGGCGTCGACGCGACGACGGTCGTCGCCGCCGCCGGGCAGGCCCTGGACGGGGTCCGGGCCCATGACCCGGCGCTGGCCGCGCTGGCCGACCGGATCGGGGAGATCTCCATCCTGATCGCCGACGTCTCCGGCGAGCTGGCCGGGTACGCCGACCAGCTGGAGGCCGATCCGCTGCGGCTGGCCGCCGTGGAGGAGCGCCGGGCCGCGCTGACCACCCTGACCCGGAAGTACGGCACGGACATCACGGCCGTGCTCGCCTGGGCCCAGGAGGGCGCCGGGCGGCTCACCGAGCTGGAGGGCGACGACGAGCGCATCGGTGAGCTGACCGTCGAGCGCGACGGGCTGCGGGCCGAACTCTCCGTGCTCGGACAGGCGTTGACCGACGCGCGCACGGAGGCGGCCGCCCGGTTCGCCGAGGCGGTGACGGACGAGCTGGCCTCGCTCGCCATGCCGCACGCCCGGGTCTCCTTCGCCATCCGGCAGACCGAGGCGGCGGACGAGGCGTCCGGCATCGACATCGGCGGGCGCAGCGTCGCCTACGGGCCCTCCGGCGCGGACGAGGTCGAGCTGCTGCTCGCCCCGCACCCGGGAGCCCAGCCCCGGCCGATCGCCAAGGGCGCTTCGGGCGGCGAGCTGTCCCGGGTGATGCTCGCGGTCGAGGTCGTCTTCGCGGGCTCCGACCCCGTACCGACGTATCTCTTCGACGAGGTCGACGCGGGCGTCGGCGGCAAGGCGGCCGTCGAGGTCGGCCGGCGGCTCGCCAAGCTCGCCCGGTCCGCGCAGGTGGTGGTCGTGACCCACCTGCCGCAGGTGGCGGCCTTCGCCGACCGGCAGCTGCTGGTGGAGAAGACCGTGGACGGCTCGGTGACCCGCAGCGGCGTCACCGTCCTGGAGGGCGAGGACCGGGTCCGGGAGCTGTCCCGGATGCTCGCGGGCCAGGAGGACTCCGAGACGGCCCGCGCCCACGCCGAGGAGCTGCTGGCCACGGCACGCGCCGAGTAGGGGCTCCTGCAGCCGTTCATGGAGCCGTTCACGGCGGTCGTACGGATACGGGCGGGGGGATTCCTCCCGCCCGTACGTGCTTTCCGCCCGTACGTGCTTCCGGCCCGTACGTGCTTCCGGCGGGCGGATGTCGACAACATCGCGCCTCTATATTCACCCGTGAGGGTGGCGCGGTGCGGTCGGTTGTCGCCATGAGTGCGGCAGCAACGTTACGCCGGTCCCGGAACGTGCGTACGGGCTGGCATCCTTGGCGCTGTCCTTTCCGCCGACTCCGGAGCCCCGGGGAGCCAATCAACGTGTCACAACTGCGTACGGTCCAAGTCCTGGGCGGCGGCAGTGCGGGCAGCAGCGCGCACGTCGGTTCGCTGGCCGCCGGGCTGGTGGCGCGCGGGGTGCGGGTGACCGTCTGCGCCCCGTCCGCGGTGGACCGCGCCTACGACTTCACGGCGACCGGGGCCCGGTTCCTTCCGGTGCCCCGGCGCAGCGACCCGGCCGCCGTCGCCGCGCTGCGGGCCGCCTGCGCGGGTGCGGACGTCGTCCACGCCCATGGGCTCCACGCGGCCGCCCGCACCGCCCTCGCGCTGAGCGGCCGGGCCGTGCCGCTGGTGATGACCTGGCACTCGCGGCGGTACGCGGAAGGCGCCCGTCGCCAGATCCTGCACCTGCTGGAACGGCGCGCCGCACGGGCGGCGGCCGTGGTCCTCGCCCCCTCGTCCGACCTGGTGGACCGGGCCCGCGAGCGGGGCGCCCGCGACGCCCGCTTCGCAGCCGTGGCCGTTCCACCCCCGCGCCCGGCCGACGCCGACGACGCGAGCAAGGCGCGGGCCGAACTGGGTGCGGTGGGGCGGCCGTTGCTGTTGGCCGTGGGCAGTCTCGTGCCGCATCACGGCTTCGACGTCCTGCTGGACGCGGCCCGCGCCTGGCGGCGTCTGGACCCCGTGCCGCTGCTCGTCGTCGCGGGGGAGGGGCGGGAGCGGGGCGCTCTGCAACGGCGGATCACGGACGAGGAGTTGCCCGTCACGCTCATCGGATGCCGGGACCGTGCGGGGGAGTTGCTCGCCGCCGCCGATCTGGCCCTGCTGCCGAGCCGGTGGGAGGGCCGCTCCCCGCTGGCGCAGGAGGCGCTGCGGGCCGGGGTGCCGCTCGTCGCCACCGCTGTCGGCGGCGTGCCCGAACTGGTCGGCGAGGCTGCCGCACTGGTGCCCTACGGCAATGCCGAGGCCCTCGCCCGTGCGGTCGTGAGGCTCCTCGGGGACCCGGCGGAGCGCGCCCGGCTCGCCGCGGCCGGGCGGATGCAGGCGGCGGGCTGGCCCACCGAGGACGACACGATCGCCCATGTGCTCAGCGTCTACGACGAGTTGGCGCAGCCGCTGGCGACGGGCCGGACGCGCTGACGGGACGGGCTCCCGGGCCCGCTCTCACGTCGTGTGGCGGCGGGCCCGCAGCGCCAGACTCAGCGCCAGCACCGTCTGCGGGTCGTCCAGGTCCGTGCCCAGCAGCTCCCCGATCCGGGCCAGCCGGTTGTAGAGCGTCTGGCGGTTGAGGTGCAGCTCGCGGGCGGTCTCCGCCTTGCGGCCCGCGTGCGCCAGATACGCCTGGAGCGTCGGGAGCAGCGGCGGGCGCGAGGTGCGGTCGTGCTCGCGCAGCGGACCGATCGCCCGGTTCACGAACGCCGCCAGGTCCGGATGGTCCCGCAGCCGCCACAGCAGCAGGTCGATGTCGAGGCGCCGGGCGTCGTACCAGGGCCGGTCGTCCAGGCCCTGCGCGGCCGTCGCCGTCTCCGACGCGTGCCGCAGCCCCGCGCCCGCCGCGGCCCAGCCGCCCGCCACGCCGACCACGACCACCGGCGGCTGCGATCCGGCGCGGTCGAGGCCCGCCCGCTCCACCCCGGCCCGCAGCGCCGCCGCCACCCGGTCGGCGACCGCGGTGCGCTCGCCCTCCGAACGCAGCCCCACCAGCAGCGGAACCCGCCCCTCCACCGGCCGCACGCCTAGCAGCACCGGCACCCCGACCGAGGCCAGTTCCTCCAGGACCGCACGGGCCAGCACCGCCCAGTTGCCCGACGGGGACAGCTCCGGGGCCAGCCGCATCACCACCGGGAGCAGCGAGGTGTCACCGGGCCGGAAGCCGAGCACCCGGGCCTGGGCGGGGGCGTCCTCGGGGGCGATCCGGCCCTCCGCGAGGTCGGTGAGGAAGTCGCCCCGGCCCCGGGCCGCCAGCTCCTCCTCCTGCCGCGCCTGCATCAGCACGACGGCGAGGAGGCCCGCCGCGCGCTCCGCCGCCATCCGGTGCACGGTCGCCAGCGGACCGGCCACCGCGAGCAGCACCAGCCGGGCCCGCACCGCACCGGTCTCGGGCCCGCCGCCGGGCACGTCCACCAGCACCGCGCCGGCCGGCGGGCTCTCCCGGGCCGCCCGGTCGCCGCGCATGCCCTCCCAGACCTGGAGCGGGTCCGCGCCCACCGGGCCGGTCCCGGTGGACGCCGCGTACAGGAGCCGGCCGTCGGGCGTCTCCAGGAAGACCGGGTTGGCGGTGAAGTCGGCGAGGATCCCGAGGACCTGCGGCACCCCGCCCCCGTCGAGCAGCGCCCGGGTGGCGCGCCGGTGCACCTCCTCCGCCTGCTGGAGCAGCGCGTAGTGCCCGTTGACGATCTCGGTGTGGACCTCCTCGGTCACCACGACGAACGGCACCTCGCGGTGCAGCTGCACCAGCGGCAGCCCGGCCGCGCGGGCGGCGTCCACGATGGAGGCGGGCAGCCGGCCGAAGCGCGGGCCGAGCTCCACCACCAGGGCGGCGATGCCCCGGTCGGCGAGACGGCGGACGAACGCGCGCTGTTCGGCGGGGCGGGCGCCCAGGCCCAGGCCGGTGGTCAGAAGCAGCTCGCCGCCCTTGAGGAGGGAGGCGATGTTCGGGACCTCGCCCGCGTGCACCCAGCGCACCGTACGGTTCAGCCGGTCGGCGCCGGCCACCACCTCCGGGAGCCCGGCGCGCAGCCCCGGCAGCTCCAGCGCCCGCTGCACGGTGATTCCGCTGTGGCTCTCCACGTACCGGCCCGCTTCCCTTGTGCCCTGCCCGTCGATCGGGCGGTCGTCCTGTTCAGGACGCTACCGCCCGGGTGCCGGGACGCGCATCGCAGGGGAGGAGAGCTGTCGCACCGCCGCACCGGGCCGGGCCGGTCAGGGCTTCGTCAGCAACCCCGCGAGCGCTCCCCGGCTCAGCCGCAGCGCCTCGATCCGGTCGTCCATCACCGCCAGTTCCCCGCCGAGGATCTCCCGCAGCTCCGCGCACCAGTCGAACGCGGGCCCCTCGCCCCGGGCACACGGCAGCACCTGGGCGATCACCTCGGTGGTCAGGCCCGCCCGCAGCAGCGCGCGGATCTGCGTGACGGTCACCACCGCCTCCTCGGCGTAGGTGCGATAGCCGTTCGCGCCCCGCCCGGCCGGCAGCAGCCCCTGCGCCTCGTAGTACCGCAGCGACCGCGCGCTGACGCCCGTCCGCCGGGACAACTCCCCGATCAGCATGTGCCCGTGCCTCGTTCCCTCTTGACCTTGTCACCGGTGTCAGGCCCTAACGTCCGGACCATGAACCAGGATTCCCCGTACATCGTGCAGCTGAACGGCCGGACGACCACCGCCGGCGACCTCGCGCCGCTCGCCTTCGCGGGCCACGCCCACTTCACCGCCGTACAGGTCCGCGGAGGCCGGGTCCGCGGCCTCGACCTCCACCTGGAGCGGCTCAGGTCCGCCTCGGCGGAGCTGTTCGGCCGGGCTCTGCCCGAGGAGGTGGTGCGCTCGCGTCTGCGTACGGCGCTCCGCGACGGACCGGCCGACCTCTCGCTGACGGCCACGGTCCACTCCCCGGCGGGCGAGTTCACCGCGGCCGACGCCGAACCCGCGCTCCTGGTGCGCACCGGCCCGGCGTCGTCCGGCCCCGGAGGGCCGCTCGCCCTGGCGGCGGTCCGGCACGACCGGTTCCTGCCGCACATCAAGCACGTCGGCGAGCCGGCCAAGACGCGGCTGCTCCGCGGGGCCGTCGCCGACGGTTTCGACGACGCCGCCTTCCTGGACGAGGAGGGCCGCTTCAGCGAGGCGACGATCTGGAACCTGGCCTTCTGGGACGGCGCGTCGGTGCTGTGGCCCCGGGCCGGGCTGCTGACCGGGACGACGATGGGCATCGTCCGGCGGCAGCTGGACCGGCTCGGGATCGGACAGCGGACCGTCGCGATCACCCCCGAGGACCTGCCCGCCCTCGCCGGGGCGGTCGTCATGAACTCCTGGACGCCGGGCGTGGCCGTCCACCGGATCGGCGCGGTCGAGCTGCCGGCCGCCCCGCCGTTCCTGGAGCTGCTCCACCGGGCGTACGAGGCCGAACCGCTCACCGCCCCCTGAGAACCCCGACAACGCGCGACGGCCGCCCCGGAGAGCCCGGGGCGGCCGTCCTCACCGTCGGCGGCTCAGCCGACGTACGCGCCGCTCGCCGTCAGCCGCAGGGCCGTGTCGATCAGCGGGACATGGCTGAACGCCTGCGGGAAGTTCCCCACCTGACGCTGGAGGCCCGAGTCCCACTCCTCGGCCAGCAGGCCCAGGTCGTTGCGGAGCGACAGCAGCTTCTCGAACAGCTGGCGCGCCTCGTCGACCCGGCCGATCATCGCGAGGTCGTCGGCCATCCAGAACGAACAGGCCAGGAACGCGCCCTCGTCGCCCGCCAGACCGTCGACGCCCGCTTCCTCGCCCTCCGTCGGGTAGCGCAGGATGAAGCCGTCCTCCGTGGACAGCTCCCGCTGGATCGCCTCGATCGTGCCGATGACCCGCTTGTCGTCCGGCGGCAGGAAGCCCATCTGCGGAATGAGCAGCAGGGAGGCGTCCAGCTCCTTCGACCCGTAGGACTGGGTGAAGGTGTTGCGCTCCTTGTCGTAGCCGCGCTCGCAGACATCGCGGTGGATGTCGTCACGGAGCTGGTGCCACCGCTCCAGCGGACCCTCGACGTCCCCGGACTCGACCAGCTTGATCGTCCGGTCGACCGCGACCCACGCCATCACCTTCGAGTGCACGAAGTGCCGGCGCGGCCCGCGCACCTCCCAGATGCCCTCGTCGGGCTCCTCCCAGTGCTTCTCCAGATACTCGATCAGCTTGAGCTGGAGGCCCATGGCGTAGTCGTTGCGGGTCAGCCCCGTCATGTGCGCCAGGTGCAGCGCCTCGGTGACCTCGCCGTACACATCGAGCTGGAGCTGGTTGGCCGCGCCGTTGCCGACCCGGACCGGACCGGAGTTCTCGTAACCGGGCAGCCAGTCCAGCTCCGCCTCGCCGAGCTCGCGCTCGCCGGCGATGCCGTACATGATCTGGAGGTTCTCCGGGTCGCCCGCCACCGCCCGCAGCAGCCACTCGCGCCAGGCGCGGGCCTCCTCCCGGTATCCGGTGCGCAGCAGCGAGGAGAGGGTGATCGCGGCGTCCCGCAGCCAGGTGTAGCGGTAGTCCCAGTTCCGTACGCCGCCGATCTCCTCGGGCAGCGAGGTGGTCGGGGCCGCGACGATGCCGCCGGTCGGCGCGTACGTGAGGGCCTTCAGCGTGATCAGGGAGCGGACGACCGCCTCCCGATAGGGCCCGTGGTACGTGCATTGATCGACCCATTCGCGCCAGAACAGCTCGGTCGCCTCCAGCGAGCCCTCGGGCTCGGGGAGGGCGGGCGGCCCGTGGTGCGAGGGCTGCCAGCTGATCGTGAACGCCACCCGTTCGCCGGGGCCGACGGTGAAGTCGGAGTAGGTGGTCAGGTTCTTGCCGTACGTCTCCGCCTCGGTGTCCAGCCAGACGGAGTCCGGGCCGGCGACGGCGACCGTGCGGTTGTCGACCTTGTGCACCCAGGGTGTCACCCGGCCGTAGCTGAACCGCATCCGCAGTTCCGAGCGCATCGGCACCCGGCCGCTGACGCCCTCCACGATCCGGATGAGCTGGGGGGCGCCGTCACGCGGCGGCATGAAGTCGGTCACCCGCACGGTGCCGCGCGGCGTGTCCCACTCCGACTCCAGGACGAGGGAGTCGCCGCGATAGCGCCGCCGGTCGGCGAAGGCCGGTTCTGCTCCTTCCGCTCTCGCGGGGCCCAGGCGCCAGAACCCGTGTTCCTCGGTGCCCAGAAGCCCCGCGAACACGGCGTGCGAGTCGAAGCGGGGCAGGCACAACCAGTCCGCTGTGCCGTCCCGGCAGACCAGGGCTGCGGTCTGCATGTCTCCGATGAGTGCGTAATCCTCGATGCGCCCGGCCACGTGCGTCTCCAGTCGAACGGCCATGTCGCCCTGTTGAAGGGCGCTTACTGCGGGTCAAGGGGGTCGTAGGGTCTTTCACCCGGGAAGATCCGACGAGTCCTGTACCGGAGGGCGGCCTGGATGGTGCCGCCGCCCGGCCGTCTCGGCAGCGAGTGTTTGAGCAGGATACGACGCAGCACGAAGATCCGCGCGACGGTCTCCGCAACATCTCTGAGCTGATCGAGTGGGACGTGAAGTGGCTGGGGTGAAGGTGTGACGCCGCTGTGCAGGGTGTGGCCGGAAGCAGCCTCCCGCCGTCGCTGTTACCCTGGTAGCCCGTGGACCGGTGGTCGTTCGCGACAGCGCACGAGGCCCCCGAACCGCAGCGACGGCGCCCCCGGAATCTCCGGTTGGGCGGCCGGTACGCACCTCAGAATCGCGACCACGGGAGCCCCCTTTGGCTATGCAGCCCACATCCACGACGACCAAGCACATCTTCGTCACCGGGGGTGTCGCCTCCTCCCTCGGCAAGGGTCTGACTGCCTCCAGCCTGGGTGCCCTGCTCAAGGCGCGGGGCCTGCGGGTCACCATGCAGAAGCTCGACCCCTACCTCAACGTCGACCCGGGCACGATGAACCCCTTCCAGCACGGTGAGGTGTTCGTCACCAACGACGGCGCCGAGACCGACCTGGACATCGGCCACTACGAGCGCTTCCTCGACGTCGACCTCGACGGCTCCGCCAACGTGACGACCGGCCAGGTCTACTCGCAGGTCATCGCCAAGGAGCGGCGCGGCGAGTACCTGGGCGACACCGTCCAGGTCATCCCGCACATCACCAACGAGATCAAGCACCGCATCCGCCGCATGGCCGCCGACGACGTGGACGTCGTCATCACCGAGGTCGGCGGCACGGTCGGCGACATCGAGTCGCTGCCGTTCCTGGAGACCGTCCGCCAGGTCCGCCACGAGGTCGGCCGGGACAACGTCTTCGTGGTCCACATCTCGCTGCTGCCCTACATCGGCCCCTCCGGCGAGCTGAAGACCAAGCCCACCCAGCACTCGGTGGCCGCCCTGCGCAACATCGGCATCCAGCCGGACGCCATCGTGCTGCGCGCCGACCGCGAGGTCCCCACCGCCATCAAGCGCAAGATCTCGCTGATGTGCGACGTCGACGAGACCGCCGTGGTGGCCTGCCCGGACGCCCGGTCGATCTACGACATCCCCAAGGTGCTGCACACCGAGGGTCTGGACGCCTACGTCGTGCGCAAGCTCGACCTGCCGTTCCGGGACGTCGACTGGACCACCTGGGACGACCTGCTGGACCGGGTCCACAACCCCGACCACGAGGTCACCGTCGCGCTGGTCGGCAAGTACATCGACCTGCCCGACGCCTATCTCTCGGTCACCGAGGCGATCCGCGCCGGCGGCTTCGCCAACAAGGCCCGGGTCAAGGTCAAGTGGGTCACCTCCGACGACTGCCGGACCGCGGCGGGCGCCGCCGAGCACCTCGGCGACGTCGACGCGGTCTGCATCCCGGGCGGCTTCGGCGAGCGCGGGGTCGACGGCAAGGTCGGCGCCATCCGCTACGCCCGCGAGAACAAGGTCCCGCTGCTCGGCCTCTGCCTCGGCCTCCAGTGCATCGTGATCGAGGCGGCCCGCTCGCTCGCCGAGATCCCCGACGCCAACTCCACCGAGTTCGACGCCGCCACCTCCCACCCCGTCATCTCGACGATGGAGGAGCAGCTCGCCTACGTCGAGGGCGCGGGCGACCTGGGCGGCACCATGCGGCTCGGTCTCTACCCGGCGAAGCTCGCCGAGGGCTCCCTGGTGCGCGAGGCGTACGCGGGCGAGCCGTACGTCGAGGAGCGCCACCGCCACCGCTACGAGGTCAACAACGCCTACCGCGGTGAGCTGGAGAAGAAGGCCGGACTGGTCTTCTCCGGCACCTCCCCGGACAACAAGCTCGTCGAGTACGTCGAGTACCCGCGCGAGGTCCACCCCTACCTGGTCGCCACCCAGGCGCACCCGGAGCTGCGCTCCCGCCCGACCCGCCCGCACCCGCTCTTCGCGGGTCTGGTGAAGGCCGCCGTCGCGCGCAAGGTCGCCGCCGCGAAGGGCGCGGACGCGTAACACCGAGGCATTACGGTTGACCGGGGTACGGATCCTGCGCGGATCGGTGCCCCGGTTTCCGTTGGTTCGTGGGAGGACGTGGACGTACATGGGTATCCAGGACAAGCCCGAGGAGTGGCAGGTCACCGCGACCGCGACCCCCTTCACCGGCAACAAGACCAGCGTCCGCACCGACCAGGTGGTGATGCCCGACGGCTCCGTCCACGGCCGTGACTACCAGGTCCACCCCGGCTCCGTCGCCGTCCTCGCGCTCGACGCCGAGGACCGCGTCATCGTGCTGCGCCAGTACCGCCACCCGGTGCGCCACCGGCTCTGGGAGATCCCGGCCGGACTGCTCGACGTCCCCGGCGAGAACCCCCTGCACGCCGCCCAGCGCGAGCTGTACGAGGAGGCGCACATCAAGGCCGAGGACTGGCGGGTGCTGACCGACGTCTACACCACGCCCGGCGGCTGCGACGAGGCCGTGCGCATCTTCCTCGCCCGCGATCTCTCCGAGGCGGAGGGCGAGCGGTACGCGGTCTCCGAGGAGGAGGCCGACATGGAGCACGCCCGGGTGCCGCTGCCCGAGCTGGTCCGCTCGGTGATCGCGGGGGACGTGCACAACAACTGCCTGGTCGTCGGGGCGCTCGCGCTCTCCGCCGTACGCGCGGGCGACGGCGTCGACTCCCTGCGCCCCGCCGACGCGCCTTGGCCGGCCCGGCCCTTCGAGGCCTGACGGACCGTCTGCCGCCGCGCGTCGCGCCCCCGCTCGGACGATCGCGGGGGCTGGCGGTCGTAAGAAATGAAGAAATGCTGATCCGATCGGGGGATGTTCCTCGTGCTCCGCTCCACTCCGCAGTGATCGTCGTCACCGCTGAACTACGCTCGAAACGCACCCGACCGGAGTTCCGGCGGGCACCGCGTGCAGCGAAGTGGAGCGTGGCTCGTGACCGATCAGGCGGTGGACACCAGCGGCCCGGCGAAGGCCCCGGGGGCCGAGGAGTCGTCCGGCGCCGCCCCGCCCCGATTCCTCGGCCGCGAACGTGAGTTGAAGGCGTTGCGGGCGGACATCGAGCGCGCCGGCCTCGACACCCTGGCCGGCCGCAAGGCCCCCCGCGCCCGGGTCCTGCTCATCGCGGGCCGACCCGGCTCCGGCCGCAGCGCGCTCGCCGAGGAGCTGGCCGGGGCGCTCACCGGAACCGACGCCGCCGGGGCCGCCGCCACCGCCACGGGCGCACTGCCCTGGGCCGTTCCCGGTACGGGCTCCGGCGACTACCCCGACGGGGTGCTCCGGGTCGGCCTCACCGACCCCGGCGGCGGACGTGTCCCCACCGAACGCACCGCGGGCGAGATCCTCGGCCTCCTCGGGGTGGCGGTCCCGCCCGGCGCCGACCAGGACGAGCTGTCCGAAATGGTCCGCGAGGCCCTCGCCGTCCGCCGGTCCGTCCTGCTGCTCGACGACGCGGCCGACGCCGAACAGGTCGACCCGCTCCTCCCGGAGAACCCGGACTGCCTGGTCCTCGCCACCGCGACCGGACCGCTGACCGGCATCCCCGACGTACGGCCCTGCACCCTCGGCGGACTGGAGGCCGGCGCCGCGGTGGGGCTGCTCGCCCGCGTCATCGGACAGGTCCGCATCACCGTCGACCCCCGCACCGCGGAGAGTCTGGCCGAGGAGTGCGGGGGCCAGCCCGCGGCGCTCGCCCTGATGGGCGGCCTGCTCGCCGCGCACCCCATGGCCTCGGTCGCCGACGTCGCCAAGCAGTTGCACGAGCTGCCCGACCCCGGCGAGCACCTGCCCACCGGGGCACGCCCGCTGGCCCGAGCCTTCCGGCTCGTCCACGACTCCCTGCCGCAGACGGCCGCCCGGATACTGCGTCTGCTGGCCCTCGCCCCCGCCGGGCTCGCCGACGCCCACACGGCCTCCGCGCTGGCCGGCTGCTCGGTCTCCGCCGCCCGCTCCACCCTCGACGACTTCGTGAAGCTCGGGCTGCTGCGGACGGACGGCGCGGCCCACCCCCAGTACGCGGTGCCCGGCTGCCTCGCCCCGATGCTGCTGGCCCTCCTGGAGGAGCGGGACCGGCCGGCCGAGATCCAGCTCGCCCGCGCCCGGATGCTGGAGCGGACCGTGCGCCGGCTCCAGTCCTGCCGGGCGGTCACCGAGCCGGAGGGCTCCGTCGCCCGCCGCAAGCTCGCCGGACTGCCCCGCTCGCTGCGCTTCCCGAGCGCGGACGAGGCGGGCGCGTGGCTGCGGGTCCGCCAGCCCGCCCTGCTCGCGTCGGCCCGGCTCGCCGTGGCGGACGGCGAGCTCGACACCCTGGCGCGGCGGCTGGTGGCGGCCCTGGTGCGGGCGCTGGCCGCGCACCGGGGGACGGAGGAGGCCGCTCCCGAGCTGTACGGGCTGCACGGCCTCGTCCTGGACGTGGCGCTCCGCCGTGAGCTGCCCCGCGAGCAGGCGGCCGCCCTGCTGAACCTCGCGGACCTGGACGCCCGCACCGGCCGCACCCGGGACGCGCTGACCCGCTACCGGGCCGCGCTGGACGCCGGAAAGGCGGCGAAGGACCTGTACGCCACCGGCCGCGCGATGGAATCCGTAGGGGGCGCGTACGAGGAGCTGGGGGACTACCACCGGGCCGCCGACTGGTACGGCCGGGCGCTCGCCCAGCGGCTGACCCAGGGGGAGCGCGCCGACGAGGCCCGGCTCTACGGGCGGCTCGGGGCGGTCCACACGTACGCCGGGCGCTACGGCGAGGCGCTGCGGAACTGGCGGGCCGCCGCCGCGGGCCACCGCAGGCTCGGCGATCCGGCGGCCCAGGCGCGGGCGCTGAGCGAGGCGGCCCGGGTCCAGGAGTACGCGGGCCGGCCGCACGATTCGCTCCAGACCTGCCGGGAGGCCGTCGATCTGGCCCGGCGCGCGGGTGACGTGCGGCTTCAGGCGGCGCTCCAGCTGCGCCTGGCCGACACGCTGGACCGGCTCGGGGACCCCGCGGCGGCCAGGCTGCACCGGGGTGCGGCCGACAGATTGCTGGGCGAGGAGCCCTCAGCCTACGAAATCCGTAGTGCTTCGACAGAAAGTTAATGCTTTGTAAGGCTAGACAGCGGGAAGTCCTTCATTAGACTGGCTCTGCCGCGTTCCTTCGTGGCGTCTCCATTTATGCTGTATATGTCCGGGTGTGCACTGTTCTGCCCGGATGACCCTCCGAGCCAAGGACCGTGATCGACGTGAAGGTCGGCATCCCCCGCGAAGTCAAGAACAACGAGTTCCGGGTGGCGATCACCCCCGCCGGAGTGCATGAGCTCGTCCGCCACGGCCACCAGGTCGTCATCGAGCACGACGCCGGCGTCGGCTCGTCCATCCCGGACGAGGAGTACGTCGCCGCGGGCGCGCAGATCCTGGCCACCGCCGACGAGGTCTGGGCCGCCGCCGACCTGCTGCTGAAGGTCAAGGAGCCGGTCGCCGAGGAGTACCACCGCCTCCGCAAGGACCAGACCCTCTTCACGTACCTGCACCTCGCCGCCTCCCGCGAGTGCACCGACGCGCTGCTGGCCTCCGGCACCACCGCCATCGCCTACGAGACGGTCGAGACCGCGAACCGCGCCCTCCCGCTGCTCGCCCCGATGTCCGAGGTCGCGGGCCGCCTCGCCCCGCAGGTCGGCGCGTACCACCTGATGCGCTCGGTCGGCGGCCGCGGCGTGCTGCCCGGCGGCGTCCCCGGTACCGCGGCGGGCAGGGCCGTCGTCATCGGCGGCGGCGTCTCCGGCTGGAACGCCACGCAGATCGCCGTGGGCCTCGGCTTCCACGTCACGCTGCTCGACCGCGACATCAACAAGCTCCGCGAGGCCGACAGGATCTTCGGCACCAAGGTGCAGACCGTCGTCTCCAACGCCTTCGAACTGGAGAAGGCCGTCGTCGAGGCCGACCTCGTCATCGGCGCCGTGCTGATCCCCGGAGCCAAGGCCCCGAAGCTGGTCACCAACGAGCTCGTCGCCAAGATGAAGCCCGGAAGTGTACTTGTCGACATTGCAATCGACCAGGGTGGCTGCTTCGAGGACTCGCGTCCGACGACCCACGCCGAGCCGACCTTCCAGGTCCACGACTCGGTCTTCTACTGCGTCGCCAACATGCCCGGCGCGGTGCCCCACACCTCCACCTACGCGCTCACCAACGCGACGATGCCCTACATCGTGGAGCTCGCGAACCGTGGCTGGGCCGACGCCCTGCGCCGCGACGCCGCTCTCGCCAAGGGCCTCAACACCCATGAGGGCCAGGTGGTTTACCGCGAGGTGGCCGAGGCGCACAGTCTCCCGCACGTCGAGCTGACCGCGCTCCTCGGCTGACGGGTCAACCTCCTCCGTCAACATCGCGCGTCCGGCCGGACCTTGCCGAGCAAGGTCCGGCCGGACGCGTATCGGGCCCTGTGGGGCCCTTGCGCAACTCGTGCCGAACGTAACCCTTTACCCGTTTCGTGCCGCGGTGAAATGTGCGGCTTGGTCGCTGTGCACCCTTGACAGCGAGGTGTTCGATTGCCGACACATCGGGCCGGGTCCGGCGGATTGTGTTGCTGCGGACCGGTGACACGCCATAGAGTCGCCAATCGTCGGCATGGTGCCACGCTGACCTATCGATAAGTTTCCTGGTCACGTCCAAGGAGGTAAGACGACTTGTGAATGAGTCGACAATTACTCCCGGGGGTGGTCAACCAGGGATGCCCGCACGGGGTCTGAGCCCGATCGGGCTCGAAGCTGTCGGCTCCGTCGCTGTCCGCACCTTCGCCACCCAACAGCACATGACGACAGCCCCCCAGATGATGGACGGCCTACACGTGAACGCCACGGCCGGCAACGAGAGCAGCCGGGACACCGACCGCTTCGCCGACTTCGCCGAGGTGCCCGAGGGGCACTTCTACGACCCCGACGCCGAGTACGAGCCCGATCCGGAGTACGCGGCCACCCTCGCGCCCGACGCCGCGCGTCAGCGCCGCGAGCGCATCGGCCCGACCGGACGGCCCCTGCCGTACTTCCCGATCCCGGGTCCCCTGACCGACCACGGCCCCGCGAAGATCATCGCGATGTGCAACCAGAAGGGCGGCGTCGGCAAGACCACGTCGACCATCAACCTGGGCGCCGCGCTCGCGGAGTACGGACGCCGGGTCCTGCTCGTCGACTTCGACCCGCAGGGCGCCCTCTCCGTCGGCCTCGGGGTCAACCCGATGGAGCTGGACCTCACCGTCTACAACCTGCTCATGGAGCGGGGCATGACGGCCGACGACGTCCTGCTCAAGACCGCGGTCCCCAACATGGACCTGCTGCCCAGCAACATCGACCTCTCCGCGGCCGAGGTGCAGCTCGTCAGCGAGGTGGCCCGCGAGTCCACGCTCCAGCGCGCCCTGAAGCCGCTGATGGCCGACTACGACTACATCGTGATCGACTGTCAGCCCTCGCTCGGCCTGCTCACCGTGAACGCCCTGACGGCCGCTCACAAGGTCATAGTGCCGCTCGAGTGCGAGTTCTTCGCCCTGCGCGGGGTGGCGCTGCTCACCGAGACCATCGAGAAGGTCCAGGAGCGGCTCAACCCGGAGCTGGAGCTCGACGGCATCCTCGCCACCATGTACGACTCCCGTACGGTGCACAGCCGCGAGGTCCTGGCGCGCGTTGTCGAGGCCTTCGACGAGCACGTCTACCACACGGTCATCGGGCGCACGGTCCGCTTCCCGGAGACCACGGTCGCCGGTGAGCCCATCACCACCTACGCCTCCAACTCGGTCGGCGCAGCCGCCTATCGCCAGCTCGCCAGGGAGGTGCTCGCCCGGTGTCACGCCGAGTGAGTCTGCCGGGGGCCGACGAACTGTTCCGTACCACCGGAGGCGGGATGGGCCTCCAGCCGTCCTCCCCGGCGGAGCGGCGGCGCAAGGCGAACGGCGAGCCGCGGGTGCCCGCGCCCGCCGGGGAGAGCGACCCCTCCGGCCAGGCCGCGCCCGCCGACCGTGAGGACCACACCGCGGCCGGCGCCGACGGCGGCGACGCGCGGGGCCGCGTCGGCGAGGGTGAGCGTTCCCCGTCCGCCACGGCCGCCCCCGGCGAGCGCCCCGCGTCCTCGGCCGCCCCGGCCGAGCAGCCCCCGGCGGTCCAGCAGCAGCGCAGGCGCGGCGGCGGACGCGGCGCCAACCGCCGCCCCAGCGGCCGGGAACGCCACGACGAGAAGATCACGGTCTACGTCTCCGCCGAGGAGCTGATGGACCTCGAACACGCCCGGCTCGTCCTGCGCGGCGAACACGGCCTCGCCGTCGACCGCGGACGCATCGTCCGCGAGGCGGTGGCGGTGGTCCTGGCCGACCTGGAGTCCCGGGGCGACGCGAGCATCCTCGTGCGGCGGCTGCGCGGCCGCTGAGCCGCTCGGCGCGGGTAGCCTGCCCCAGGGCCTGTCGTCACACTCCCGCCCACCGGGCGGCGTCCGGCCCTGGACCCGCCGGCGGGATCCGCCCGCGCCGCCGCCCCACCCCTGGACCACCATGCCCACGCCCGACGACCCCGCCACCCCGCGCCGCCGTGCCCTGGGACGGGGGCCGGGCGCGATGACGGCGCCGCCTCCGGCCGGGGCGGCTCCCGTACACGAGGCTGTTCGCGTACCTGTACCCGACCCCGTTCCCGTACCCGCGCAAGAGGCCGTGCCGGAGCAGGCACCGGAGCCGGAAGCCGTGCCGGAGGCGGAGCAGGAGCCGGACGACAAGCGCTTCACCGTCCGGCTGGTGAACTTCGAGGGCCCCTTCGACCTCCTCCTCCAGCTGATCTCCAAGCACAAACTGGACGTGACGGAGGTCGCCCTGTCGAAGGTCACCGACGAGTTCATGGCGTACATCCGCGCCATGGGCCCCGACTGGGACCTCGACCAGACCACCGAGTTCCTCGTCGTCGCCGCCACGCTGCTCGACCTCAAGGCCGCCCGGCTGCTGCCCGCCGCCGAGGTCGAGGACGAGGCGGACCTCGCGCTCCTGGAGGCGCGGGACCTGCTCTTCGCGCGGCTGCTCCAGTACCGCGCGTACAAGCGGATCGCCGAGATCTTCCAGGGCCGTCTGGAGTCGGAGGGCCGCCGCCACCCCCGTACGGTGGGCCTGGAGGACCAGCACGCCGCGCTGCTGCCCGAGGTGGTCATCAGCATCGGGCCCGAGGGCTTCGCGAAGCTCGCGGTGAAGGCGATGCGGCCGAGGCCCAGGCCCCAGGTGTACGTCGACCACATCCACGCCCCGCTGGTCAGCGTCCGGGAGCAGGCGGGCCTCGTGGTGGAGCGACTGCGCGAGGCGGGGGAGGCGGTGAGCTTCGCGGTGCTGACCGGGGACGCGGCGGACACCCTGACCGTGGTGGCCCGGTTCCTGGCCCTGCTGGAGCTGTACCGCGAGAAGGCCGTCACCCTCGACCAGGACGAGGCGCTGGGCGAGCTGATGGTGACCTGGTGCGGCGGGGCGGGCGCGGAGCCGGTGGTGACGGACGAGTTCGACCAGGAGCTGAACGGGGTCCCCGAGGAGGAGGGCGTACGGCCATGAGCGCGCAGCCGGAGCAGGAGAACCAGGAAGGCGCGGGCGCGGTCGCCGCGCTCGATCTGAAGCCCGCCCTGGAGGCGGTCCTCATGGTCGTCGACGAGCCCGCCACGGTCGAGCACCTGGCCAAGGTGCTCCAGCGGCCGCGCAGGGCCGTGGCGGACGCGTTGCGGGAGCTGGCCGACGAGTACACCGTGCAGCGCCGTGGCTTCGACCTGCGGCTCGTCGCGGGCGGCTGGCGGTTCTACACCCGCCCCGAGTACGCGGCGGCCGTGGAGGGCTTCGTCCTGGACGGCCAGCACGCCCGGCTCACCCAGGCCGCGCTGGAGACCCTGGCGGTGGTCGCGTACCGGCAGCCGGTGAGCCGCTCGCGGGTCTCGGCGGTGCGCGGAGTGAACTGCGACGGCGTCATGCGGACCCTCCTCCAGAGGGGCCTGGTGGCGGAGGCGGGCGCGGAACCCGAAACAGGTGCGATCCTGTACAGGACGACGAACTACTTTCTGGAGCGAATGGGCCTGCGCGGCCTGGACGAGCTCCCGGAGCTCGCGCCCTTCCTCCCGGAGGCGGACGCGATCGAGGCTGAGACGCTAGAGGGTGTGCCGTCGTTCGATCCGGACGCACCGGACACCCCGGATACTCACGCAGACGACAAGACGGAATTTTGATGCGAAGCAGTGGCAGGAACAGCGGAAGCGGCGGCGGCGGAGGCCGGAGCGGCGGTCAGGGCGGTCGTCCCGGCGGCCAGGGCGGCCGACCCGGAGGTCAGGGCGGCGGACGCGGTCAGGGCGGACGTGACGGCGGCGGATCCTTCCGCCAGGGCCAGGGCCAGGGCCAGGGCGGCGGTCAGGGTGGACGCTCCGGAGGTCAGGGCGGCGGACGCGGCGGCAGCGGCGGCCGTCCGTCCGGCCAGGGCGGTCGTCCCGGCGGCCAGGGCGGCCGTCCGGGCTACCAGGGCGGACGCGACGAGCAGGACCAGCGTCCCCGCCGTCCCCGCCCGGAGGAGCGCCGCTACGACGTAGGCAACGACGCCCCCGGCGCCCGGGCCGAGCAGGACGGCCCCCGCAAGGGCCGCGGCTCGGCCGCCCGGGGCGGCGCCAAGGGCGGCCCGAAGCCCGCACAGGGCGGCAGCGGCCGCACCGGCGGTTTCCGTCGTGCCGCCCCCTCGCGCCCCCGCGAGCTGGACGCCAAGATCGAGCAGCGCAACCGCGACCGGTATGCGAACAAGCCCGAGATCAACCTCCCCAAGACCCACCCGGGCGCCGAGCAGGAGGGCGAGCGGCTGCAGAAGGTCCTCGCCCGCGCCGGCATGGGCTCGCGCCGGGCGTGCGAGGAGCTGATCGAGCAGTCCCGCGTCGAGGTCAACGGCGAGATCGTCGTCGAGCAGGGCATGCGCGTCGACGTGCACCAGGACGAGATCAAGGTCGACGGTCTCACCGTCGCCGCCCAGTCGTATCTCTTCTTCGCGCTGAACAAGCCCGCCGGGGTCGTCTCCTCGATGGAGGACCCGGACGGCCGGCAGTGCCTCGGCGACTACGTGACCAACCGCGAGACGCGGCTGTTCCACGTGGGCCGGCTGGACACCGAGACGGAGGGCATCATCATGCTCACCAACCACGGTGAGCTGGCCCACCGCCTCACGCACCCCAAGTACGGCGTCAAGAAGACCTACCTGGCCGCCATCCAGGGCCCCCTGCCGCGCGACCTCGGCAAGCGGCTCAAGGACGGCATCCAGCTGGAGGACGGCTACGCCCGCGCCGACCACTTCCGCGTCGTCGAGAACACCGGCAAGAACTACCTGGTCGAGGTGACCCTCCACGAAGGCCGCAAGCACATCGTGCGCCGGATGCTGGCCGAGGCCGGCTTCCCGGTCGAGCGCCTCGTGCGGACGTCCTTCGGGCCGATCCCGCTGGGCGACCAGAAGTCCGGCTGGCTGCGCCGCCTCACCAACACCGAGGTCGGCATGCTGATGCGCGAGGTCGGCCTCTAGGGCGTGTTTCGAAAGTAGCGCCGTCCGCCCGGAGGGCGGGCTCGGCGGCGTCTGGTGCGTGCGATCGCAAGGCGGAGGGTCGCCCCGATACTGGATGTATCGGGGTGATCCCGACAACGCGGCGAGCGTGCGTGCCAGGCGTCGCCGAGCAGGCGGGACTTTCGAAACACGCCCTAGGCCCTCTCCGCACCAGACGTACGAAGGCCCGCGGCCGGTTCTGTTCGGAAAGTTCGAACAGAACCGGCCGCGGGCCTTCTGCCGTTCCCGTCCACCCTTTATAGTCAGAGTGACTATTAAGAAGGAGGCGGGCGTGAGCCTCGCGGACGTACTCGATCCCCTGCGACAGCCCCTGGTGACGGTCCTGGACACCCCGGTCAGCTGGACCGAGGTGCTGGGCTTCGGAAGCGGGGCGCTGTGCGTCTGGCTCGTGGCCCGCCAGCACCTCGCCAACTGGCCGATCGGCATCGCCAACAACCTCTTCTTCATCCTGCTGTTCACCCAGGCCGGTCTGTACGCCGACGCCGGCCTCCAGATCGTCTTCATCGCCCTCGCCGCGTACGGCTGGTGGACCTGGACCCACGGGGGTGGACCAGGCTCCTCGGTCCTGCCGGTGCGCAGAACGACCCGCACCGAATGGACGTGGCTGCTCGCGGCGGGGGTGGTGGGGACCCTCGGGATCACCCTGCTGCTGTCCCGGGCCACCGACTCCACCGTCCCGTTCTGGGACGCGGCCACGACGTCCCTGTCGCTGATGGCGACGTACGGGCAGTGCCGGAAGCGGCTGGAGTCCTGGTGGCTGTGGATCGCCGCCGACGTGATCTACATCCCGCTGTACGCCCACAAGGGGCTGTATCCGACCTCGCTGCTGTACGCCGGGTTCCTCGCGCTCTGCCTCGTCGGCCTGCGCGCCTGGCACCGCGACCTGACCGCCCGCACCCGCACCACACGCCCCGCGGAGGTGGCCGCCGCGTGAAGCGCTACGGACACGGCCTGGTCCTCGGCAAGTTCTACCCGCCCCACGCCGGCCACCACCACCTCGTCGAGACCGCCCGGGACCGCTGCGAACGGCTGACCGTGCTGGTCTGCGCCGCCTCCGTGGAGTCCGTCCCGCTCGCCGACCGGGTCGCCTGGATGCGCGAGGTCCACCCGGACGTCACGGTGGTGGGCGCGGTCGACGACACGCACATGGACGTGGCCGACCCGGCCGTCTGGGACGCGCACATGGCGGTCTTCACCGCGGCCGTGCCCGAGCGGGTCGACGCCGTCTTCACCTCGGAGGCGTACGGGGAGGAGCTGGGCCGCCGCTTCGGCGCGGCCTCCGTCCTCGTCGACCGGGGCCGCACCCTCTTCCCGGTCTCCGGCACCGCCGTGCGCCGGTCCCCGGCCGACTGCTGGGACTTCCTCCGGCCGCCCGTGCGGGCCGCCCTCGCCCGCCGGGTCGTCGTCCTCGGCGCGGAGTCCACCGGCACCACCACCCTCGCGCGGGCGCTCGCCGCCCACTACCGGGCACGCGGCGGGGTGTGGGCGCGCACCGGGTACGTCGCCGAGTACGGCCGCGAGTACAGCGAGGACAAGCTCGCCGCCCTGCGCCGGCGGTGGCCCGGGGCCGCCTGGGAGGACGTCACCTTCACCACCGACGACTTCCCGCTCATCGCACGGGCCCAGAACGACCGGGAGGAGGCCGCCGCCCGCGTCGGGTCCCCGGTGCTCTTCTGCGACACGGACTCCTTCGCCACCACCGTCTGGCACGAGCGGTACATCGGCGGACGCAACCCGCTCGCCGAGGAGATCGCGGACCGGACCGCCCACCACCTGTGGCTGCTCACCGACCACGAGGGCGTCCCCTTCGAGGACGACGGACTGCGCGACGGCGAGGAGCTGCGACCCTGGATGACCGACCGCTTCCGCGCCGAACTCACCCGCACGGGAAGACGGTTCATCGAGATCACCGGCCCGCCCGAGGCGCGGCTCGCCGCCGCGGTCGCCGCCGTCGACGAACTCCTCGCCACCGGCTGGGACTTCGCCGCACCCCTCCCGGAGAAGCGATGAGCACCCCCGCCCCCGAGGGCTACGACCCGCACGCCTTCGCCCCGTTCGCCGTCACCGTCGACCTCGCGGTCTTCACCGTCCGCGAGGCCCGGCTGCACGTGCTGCTCGTCGAACGCGGCCAGGAGCCCTTCCGGGGCCGGTGGGCGCTGCCCGGCGGCTTCCTGCTGCCCCGCGAGTCCGCCGAGGACGCCGCCCGCCGCGAACTCGCCGAGGAGACCGGTCTCGGCCACGGCACCGTCGGCGCCCTCCACCTCGAACAGCTGCGCACCTACACCGCCCCCGACCGCGACCCGAGGATGCGGGTCGTCTCCGTGGCGTACGCGGCACTCCTGCCGGACCTGCCCGAACCTCGCGGCGGCGGCGACGCGGCGAGCGCCCGGTGGTGGGACACGGGCTCCACCGGACCGCTGGCCTTCGACCACGACCGGATCCTCGCCGACGCCCACGACCGGATCGGCGCCAAGCTCGAATACAGCTGCCTGGCCACCGCGTTCTGCCCCGCCGAGTTCACCCTCGGCGAGCTCCGGCAGGTCTACGAGACCGTCTGGGGCGTCGAGCTCGACCGCCCGAACTTCCGGCGCAAGGTCCTCAACGCACCCGGCTTCGTCCGGGCCGTCGAGGGCCCGCCGCGCCGCACCGGCGGCCGGGGCAAACCGGCCGCCCTCTACCGGGCGGGCGACGCCACCGCCCTGCACCCGCCGCTCCTGCGCCCGCCACGACCGGACGCCCCCGCAGACCCGTCGTACTCCGCACCGGAAGGACGAGACAGATGACCATCACCACCCCGCCCCTCACCAAGCAGGCCGCCACCGGTGTGCTGACCGGGCTCGCGCTCGGCGACGCGCTGGGCTTCCCCACCGAGTTCAACGACGTGCCCGCCATCCTCGCCAAGTTCGGCCCCTGGCGGCAGCTTCCCCTCCTGACGCCGGCCGTCGTCTCCGACGACACCCAGATGACGATCGCTCTGGGCCGGGGCATCCGTACCGCCATGGACAGCGGACTGCTCACCCCCGAACGGATGGTGGACCCGGTCACCAGGGAGTTCGTCGCCTGGTACCACGCGCCGGACAACAACCGCGCCCCGGGCAACACCTGCCTCACCGCCTGCCGTCTGCTCGAACACACCCGGATCTGGCAGGAGGCCAGCCAGACGCACTCCAAGGGCTGCGGCGCCAACATGCGGGTCGCCCCCGTCGGCCTGGTCCCCGGTCTCAGCGAGGAACAGCGCGCCGGGGCCGCCCAGCTCCAGGCCGCCCTCACCCACGGCCACCCCACCGCGCTCACCGCCTCCGACCTGCTGGCCCGCGCGGTGTTCCTGCTCGCCCAGGGCGCCGAGCCCCTCGGCCTGATCGGGCAGCTGCGCAGCTATGCCTACGAGAACCGGGGCCGCTACCACACCCGCTGGCTCGGCGACCTCTGGCGCCACGCGGGCGACACCACCCCGCAGGCGTACATCCAGCGCGGCTGGGACGAGTGCCTGACCGCGCTGGGAAGCGTCCAGGACGCACTGCGCGACCCGTCACCGGAGACCGACCCCTGCGAGCGGACCGGGGACGGCTGGATCGCCGAGGAGGCCCTCGCCACCGCGCTGCACTGCTTCCTGCTGTTCCCCGAGGAGCCCGTCACCGCCCTGCGCCGGGCCGCCTGCACCCGGGGCGACTCCGACTCGATCGCCTGCCTGACCGGAGCGCTCGCCGGGGCGCACCTGGGTGCGGCGGCCTGGCCCAAGGACTGGTCGGAGCGCATCGAGTACCGCAGCGATCTGCTCTCCCTCGCCGCGCTCTGGGACGCCTGAGCCGTACCGGCCGGCGGGTGCGAGCCATCGTCACGCCGACGGGACCCGCCCTGAGTGAGCGCAGGACGACCGGGTACGAGAGGGCGGACCTGTTCCCGTAAAACGAAGGCCTGGTGGTATCCGTGTCCTCCTCACTCGTCGAGACCGTCGACATCAAGGCGCCCGTCGCCGTCACCTGGTCCCTGTGGAGCGATGTCACCCAGTGGCCGAGGTTCCTGAGCCACGTCCAGCGCGTCGATCCGATCGACGAGCGGCGCTTCGCCTGGCAGCTCTCGCTGCCCGGCGCGGAGAAGCGGTTCGTCGCGGAGCTGACCGAGGTGGTCCCCGAGGACCGCATCGCCTGGAAGACCACCGAGGGGGTCCACCACGCCGGGGTGGTCACCTTCCACCGCCTCGACGACACGTCGAGCCGCGTGGCCCTGCAGATCGAGTACGACCCCCAGGGGTTCATCGAGCACCTGGGCGCGCTGACCAACCTCGACTCCGCCCTGGCCAACTACGACCTGGGCGAGTTCCAGAAGCTGGCCGAGCTCACGGCCGCGTCGGGCGGTCCCCGTACGGTGTGAGCGCGCAGTGGCCCGGAGAGCGCCCGGCCGAGGCCTGCCGGGCCCGGACGAGGAGGTCCTCCACGGCCGCCCGGTCGGGTTCCGGCGGCAGCGGGGAGCGGGCCGCCGCCTCGTCGTTCTCCTCGGCGAGGCGGTTCATCCGGCGCTCCACCTCCGGCCAGGACACCTCGCCCCGCCGCACCGCCAGCAGCTCCTCGCGGGCCTCGCCGACATCGATGCGCAGCTCGCCCGTACGCAGCAGATCACGGCTGCTCGCCAGCAGCCGCAGCAGGTGCATCGCGTGCTTCCAGCGCGGCGCGCCATGGACCCGTACGTCGGCCTCCAGCTTCCTCCGCTGGCCCAGCGCGTAGCGGACGAACGTGCCGTGCGCGAGCCGCGACAGGAACGCCCCGCGCAGCGCCAGCAGCTCCCGGCCCGTGTCGTCCAAGGACTCCACCAGCGGGGAGTGCAGGCACTCCAGCACGTTCGGGTTGGCCCGCAGCGCCAGCTCGCAGAAGCGCTCCAGCTCCCAGGAGAACTGCTCCGGCGCGGGGCCCTCCACATGCGCCGGCGGCTTCTCGAAGCGCCAGAACAGCGGGGTGGGCGCGAGGAACACACCGCGCCGGTCGGTGTCGCTGTCCTGTGTGGCCAGCCCGAACGCGCGCGAGCCCATCACGCAGGCGTAGACCGTGTGGTCGCGTACGAGTGCCTCGTCGGCGGCGTTGATCATGCCCGCGAGCGTACGTGCGCGGTGGCCGCCGCGCCTCGGAGATTCCGGCCCGCTCTCAGCCCAGCCGGATCACGCCCCCCGAGACGGTGATCCGCTCGGCGGGCAGCGGCCGGGTCGCCGGACCGGCCTCGACCGCCGCGTCCGTGATGCTGTACTTGCTGCCGTGGCAGGGGCAGTCGATCGTGCCGTCGCTCACCGTCGAGACGAGGCAGCTCGCATGGGTGCAGACGGCGGAGAACGCCTTGAACTCGCCCTCCTCCGGCTGGGTCACCACCACCTTTCGCTCCGGGAAGACCGTGCCGCCGCCGACCGGGATGTCCGCGGTCCTGGCCAGCTCCGCTCCGCCCGAAGCACCCGGCGACGCCCCGTCCGAGGCGCCGTCCGACGCCGTCGGCGTGGAGCTCGCGTCGCCGCCGCCGTCCCCGCCGGACGATCCGCAGCCGGTGGCCAGGGCGGCGGCGCCCGCCGCGCCCGCGGCCAGCACCGTCCTTCGCCGTGCGTTCATGGGCTCTCCTTCGGTAGCGGTCCTGGCGCTGTGCGTGCCGGTCATCGTGGCGGCGGCGGGCCCCCGGGTGAAGCAACCGGGCGGACCGTGCGCCCGCCCGGGTGGCGACAGGGGCCCGCACGGCCCTGCGCCCCGCCCGTCTCACGGACGGAACGCCGTGATCACGTCCGCCGCCGCCGATCTAGGCTGAGGTGAGCCTCCGGCCGCGCCCCAGGGCGCCGGGCCCGGAGACGGAGGAAGAGCGAACAGCGAAGACCAAGAGGAGCACGACGTGGCGGTACGAGCGGTCCGGGGCGCCGTCCAGCTGGACCAGGACGAGGCCGGGCACATGGGCCGGCGGGTCGGTGAGCTGCTGACGGCCGTACTGGAGCGCAACGAGCTCGTCGCCGACGACCTGATCAGCATCTGGTTCACCGCCACCCCCGACCTGCACAGCGATTTCCCGGCCGCCGCCGCGCGCGGCCTCGGGATCGTCGACGTCCCCCTGATCTGCGCCCAGGAGCTGGACATCGACGGGGCCATGCCCCGGGTCGTCCGTATCCTCGTGCATGTCGAGACCTACCTCCCGCGCGCCGAGATCAGCCACGTCTACCTCGGCGCCACCGCCGCCCTGCGCAAGGACATCGCCCAGTGAGAACCGCCCTCGTCATCGGAACCGGGCTCGTCGGCACCTCCGCCGCCCTCGCACTGGCCGGCCGCGGCGTCCACGTGCACCTCGTCGACCACGACCCCGCCTCCGCCCGCACCGCGGCCGCGCTCGGCGCCGGCAGCGACGAGGCGCCGGAAGGCCGCGTCGACCTTGCGATCGTCGCCGTGCCGCCCGCGCACACCGCCGCCGTCCTCGCCACCGCCATGCGCGACGGGGCGGCCCGCGGCTACCTGGACGTCGCCAGCGTCAAGGGCGGCCCGCGCCGCGAGCTGGAGGCGCTCGGTCTCGACCTCACCCCGTACATCGGTACGCATCCGATGGCCGGCAAGGAACGCTCCGGCCCGCTCGCCGCGACCGCCGACCTCTTCGAGGGCCGTCCCTGGGTCCTCACCCCGACCCGGGACACCGACACCGAGGTGCTCAACCTGGCGCTGGAGCTGGTCGCCCTGTGCCGGGCCGTCCCCGTCGTCATGGACGCCGACGCCCACGACCGGGCCGTGGCCCTCGTCTCGCACACCCCGCAGCTGATCTCCTCGATGGTCGCCGCCCGGCTGGAGGAGGCCGACGAGACCGCCGTACGGCTGTGCGGCCAGGGCATCCGGGACGTCACCCGGATCGCCGCGTCCGACCCCCGGATGTGGGTGGAGATCCTCTCCGCCAATCCCGGCCCGGTCGCCGACGTCCTCGCCGGGGTCGCCGCCGACCTGGCGGAGACCGTGACCGCGCTGCGCGGCCTGCACTCCGCCGACGAGGAGAAGCGGCGTGCGGGCACCGACGCCATCGAGGACGTCCTGCGCCGCGGCAACGCCGGCCGCGTCCGGGTCCCCGGCAAGCACGGCTCCGCCCCCGCCGCGTACGAGACCGTGGCCGTCCTCATCGGCGACAAGCCGGGCGAGCTGGCCGCGATCTTCGCCGACGCGGGCCGGGCCGGGGTCAACATCGAGGACGTCCGCATCGAGCACGCCACCGGCCAGCAGGCGGGCCTCGTCCAGATCATGGTCGAGCCCAGCGCCGCCCCGGTACTCGGCGCGGCCCTCCAGGAACGCGGCTGGTCGATCCGCGGCTGAGCCCGGTCCCGTACGACGGGGCGGCGCCACCCCCGCCCGGGTGGCCCGCCTGCCCCGTACGGGGTACAAGGGCCCGCCCGGTACTCGGTAACCTGGTACTAGGCCGTCTCCAGGCCCGTCCGTCCCCGCACCGTGTACCAGGAAGGTGTCCACCACCGTGGAAACCGCTCGCTCCTCCGTGATCGTCGCCATCGACGGGCCCTCGGGCACCGGCAAGTCGAGCACGTCCAAGGCCGTCGCCGCCAAGCTCGGCCTGAGCTACCTGGATACGGGCGCGCAGTACCGGGCCATCACGTGGTGGATGCTGAACAACGGCATCGACGTCGGCGACCCGGCCGAGATCGCGACCGCCGCCGCCAAGCCGGTCATCGTCTCCGGCACCGACCCCGCCGCCCCGACGATCACCGTCGACGGCGAGGACGCCTCCGGCCCGATCCGCACCCAGGAGGTCACCTCCAAGGTCAGCGCCGTCAGCGCCGTCCCCGAGGTGCGCACGCTCATCACCGAGCTCCAGCGCTCCATCGCCGCGGCGGCGACCGGCGGCATCGTCGTCGAGGGCCGGGACATCGGCACCACCGTGCTGCCCGACGCCGACCTCAAGATCTTCCTCACCGCCTCCCCGGAGGCCCGCGCCGCCCGCCGCAGCGGCGAGGTGAAGGGCTCCGACCTGGCCGCCACCCGTGAGGCCCTCGTCAAGCGGGACGCCGCCGACTCCGGCCGCAAGACCTCGCCGCTCGCCAAGGCGGACGACGCGGTCGAGGTGGACACCACCGAGCTGACCCTCCAGCAGGTCATCGAGTGCGTCGTCACCCTCGTCGAGGGGAAGCGGGTCGCCGCGTGAGCGATGCCACAGACGCGCCCACGCTGCGCGGAGCGGCCGTCGGGCGGTCCATCGGCATCGGCCTGATGTACGGGCTGTGGAGGCCCAGGGTCCTCGGCGCGTGGCGCGTGCCCGCCGCCGGACCCGTCATACTCGCGGTGAACCACTCCCACAACATCGACGGACCGATGCTGATGGGCACCGCGCCCCGACCGGTGCACTTCCTGATCAAGAAGGAGGCGTTCGTCGGCCCCCTCGACCCGTTCCTGCACGGAATCGGGCAGATCGAGGTGGACCGCCGGGTCGTCGACCGCACCGCCATCACCCACGCGCTCGGCGTGCTGGAGGACGGCGGCGTCCTCGGGATCTTCCCCGAGGGCACCCGGGGCGAGGGTGACTTCGCCTCGCTGCGGGCCGGACTCGCGTATTTCGCGGTACGGGGCGGGGCTCCGATCGTCCCCGTGGCCGTCCTGGGAAGCACCGAGCGGCGCGGACGGTTGATACGGGGGCTGCCCCCGCTGCGCAGCCGGGTCGACGTCGTCTTCGGCGACGCGTTCGACGCGAGCGCGGGCGACGGGCGGCGGACACGCAGGGCGCTGGACGAGGCGACCCTGCGGATCCAGGCGAAGCTGACCGACCACCTGGAAAGTGCCAAGCGCCTCACCGGGCGATAGGCGAGACTTGAGTAGTGGACCGCGCTGATCGCGGTCCATCGATGATGATGCAAAGAGGAACGGACTTCATGAACGACCAGATTCACTCCGACGGCTCGGGCCACGAGCACGGAGCACTTGGCGATGCCGAGTTCGCGGAGTTCATGGAGCTCGCCGCGCAGGAAGGCTTCGATGCCGAGGAGGTCGAGGGCGCCCTCGACGAGGCCGGTCACGGCCCGCTTCCCGTGCTCGCCGTCGTCGGCCGCCCCAATGTCGGCAAGTCGACCCTGGTGAACCGGATCATCGGCCGCCGCGAGGCCGTCGTGCAGGACAAGCCCGGCGTCACCCGCGACCGCGTCAGCTACGAGGCCGAATGGGCCGGACGGCGCTTCAAGGTCGTCGACACCGGCGGCTGGGAGCAGGACGTGCTGGGCCTCGACGCCTCCGTCGCCGCCCAGGCCGAGTACGCCATCGAGACGGCCGACGCGGTCGTCTTCGTCGTCGACTCGACCGTCGGCGCCACCGACACCGACGAGGCCGTCGTCAAGCTGCTGCGCCGGGCCGGCAAGCCCGTCGTCCTCTGCGCCAACAAGGTCGACGGACAGAGCGGCGAGGCGGACGCCAGCGCCCTGTGGTCGCTGGGCCTCGGCGAGCCCTACCCGGTCTCCTCGCTGCACGGCCGCGGCACCGGCGACATGCTGGACGCGGTCCTGGAGGCCCTGCCCGACGCCCCGGCCCAGAAGTTCGGCACCGCCCTCGGCGGCCCCCGCCGCATCGCCCTGATCGGCCGCCCGAACGTCGGCAAGTCCTCCCTGCTGAACAAGGTCGCGGGCGAGGACCGGGTCGTCGTCAACGAGCAGGCCGGCACCACCCGCGACCCGGTCGACGAGCTGATCAAGCTCGGCGGCATCACCTGGAAGTTCATCGACACGGCCGGCATCCGCCGCCGCGTCCACCTCCAGGAGGGCGCGGACTACTACGCCTCGCTGCGTACGGCCGCCGCCGTGGAGAAGGCCGAGGTCGCCGTCGTCCTGATCGACTCCAGCGAGTCCATCAGCGTCCAGGACCAGCGGATCATCACCATGGCCGTGGAGGCCGGACGCGCCCTCGTCGTCGCCTTCAACAAGTGGGACACCCTCGACGAGGAGCGCCGCTACTACCTGGAGCGCGAGATCGAGACGGAGCTCGCGCAGATCGCCTGGGCCCCGCGCGTCAACGTCTCGGCCCTCACCGGCCGGCACATGGAGAAGCTGGTCCCGGCGATCGAGACCGCGATCGAGGGCTGGGAGACCCGTGTCCCCACCGGCCGGCTGAACGCC
Source organism: Streptomyces sp. NBC_01116 (assembly GCF_041435495.1). NCBI lineage: Bacteria > Bacillati > Actinomycetota > Actinomycetes > Kitasatosporales > Streptomycetaceae > Streptomyces > Streptomyces sp. NBC_01116. The sequence continues at coordinate 1,645,539 of NZ_CP108644.1, read as the reverse complement.
TTCCTCGGTGAGATCGTGGCCTCCCACCCGCACCCGATCCGCGGCGGCAAGCAGCCGCGCATCCTCTTCGGCACCCAGGCGGGCACCAAGCCCCCGCGCTTCGTGCTCTTCGCCTCCGGCTTCCTGGAGCACGGTTACCGCCGCTTCGTGGAGCGCCGCCTGCGCGAGGAGTTCGGCTTCGAGGGCACCCCGATCCACATCTCCGTCCGGGTCCGCGAGAAGCGCGGCCGCAACAAGTAGCACCCGCGCGCCGATCGGCATCGCCGCACGACGAAGCCCCGGGCCGCTCTCGCGAGAGCGGCCCGGGGCTTCGTCGTGCGGCCTGCGCCGCAGGGCCTCAGGAGTCCCGTGACCCCGGCGGGAGCGCCGCGGGCCGGGCCCGCCCCGCATGCCGCCCCACCCGCTGCCAGGAGCCGAGGGTCCCGGTGTGCTGGCTCTGCCCGCCGCTCCCGCTCTGGCCGTTGTGCCCGACGCCGCCGCTGTGCCCGGAGGGGGCGGGGTGACCGCTCAGCGCGGTCCTGGAGGCGAAGAGACCGGCGCCGAAGGCCGGGAAGCCGAGATTCTCCTCACCGCTCCGGTCGCCCGGCAAAGCCCGGAACGAGCGCCGGTACTCGGAGTACAGCGCGTCGTAGATCGGGGTGGGGGACGGGCCCCCCGACGGATCCTGCGCAGGACGCATGGCAGGGATCTGACTCTGATGCTGGCGGGAGGAGTCGTATGAGTGCACGTAGGTGCCAACGACCTCACCGCCCGTCGGATGCGGCTCCACCGGAGAAAACGCTGTTCGGCGGGGGCGTCCGAACCGGCCGGACACGATCAGGTCCCGGCCAGCGGCATCGACGCGGCGACCAGAAGCCCGTTGACCGCGGCCTTCTCCAGGGCGTCCCGGAGCAGGTCCTCGCGCGGCTGCTGGCCGATGGTGCCGGCCGGGGCGGCGAAGACGAGGACCGTCTGCGACTTGTTGGCCGCGGCCCGCCAGCCGTCGGTCACCTGGAGCGGCTGGTGGGCCTGCCACCAGGCGACCGGGTTGCCGCCTCCGGCGCTCGGCTGCAGCACGGCGTGCAGCTGGCCCACCGCCAGCAGCACGGACCAGCCCGCGAGGACCTCCGGCAGCCGGTTCATGTCGGGGGCGGGGCGGAAGCCCTGCTCCAGCAGCAGCTGGAGGAACTCGTCGCCCCCGCTGCCGTCGGTGCCGGGCCGGGCGACCGGGCCGGTCGGTTCGACGACCAGGGCCGGGCGGAGATCGTCCTCGATGAGGACGAGTCCGCTGGTGATGCCGAGGACGGCCTGTTCGGGCATGCGCCCCTCCGTATCCTTCTGCTCGCTACCGGTGATGCTGCGCACCGCGCCCTGGAGCTGGTCCTCGGCGACCTTGACGACCTGTGAGGGGATGCACGTCGCGTGGGCGAAGGCGAGGACGGCGGTCTCGTCGCCGATGAACAGCACCGTGCTGGTGCGTTCCTGGTCGGAGTCGCCGGGGGTGCGGCAGGAGGTGCAGTCGTAACTGCCCGGGGCGTTGTCGCCGACGAGCAGCCGGTCGGCTTCGTCGTCGCCGATCTCGGCGCGTACGTCCTGGCTGACGTCGAGCATGCGCGGCACGGGGGCTCCTCGAACTCGGTGCGTGGGCCGGGTGGTTCCCGGGCTCCATGAAGAGACAACGCGCCATCCGTGGCCGGGGTCACGCACCGGGGCGCACGGAAGTGCGGCACAGGTCGACACATCGGTACGTCGAGCAGTCGACGTACGGCCTTCCGGGCGGTCGGGGCGCGGCCCCGCTCCGTCGGCGCACGGCCCTCGCGTTCCGCCGGGAAGTTTTTTTACCGGGGCGCAGGCAACCTCCCGGCATTCTTCTACGTCAAGCTCGGAGTAAAGCCTTGGCGAAACGGGTGGTGGGTAACCGTCCCGCTGCCGAACCGGTGGTCCGCGCGCGATCCCGAAACGTCCGGGGCCTGCGGCTATCCGGATTGAACGCCTCCGGAACCCGCAGGTCAACGGCGGTTCGGCGGCGGAACGCGGATACCGTGCGGGATGTCGCGGATGCTCCGGAATTTCCCGGTTCATTTCGTGCAGAAATTCGCCGCACGTGCAGACTCGACAAGGCCGGACCGACAGGGGGAAACAGCGACACCATGCATATTTCTTTTCTTCTGCACAATGCCTACGGAATCGGAGGAACCATCCGGACGACGTTCACGCTCGCCCGTACGCTCGCCGAGCAGCACGACGTCGAGATCGTGTCCGTCTTCCGGCACCGTGACGCCCCCGTTCTCGGCGCACCCGACGGCGTGACGCTGCGCCACCTCGTCGACCTGCGCAAGAAGAGCGCGACGTACGACGGCGACGACGCCGAACACGCCCGGCCGGCCGCGGTGTTCCCGCGCGGGGACAGCCGGCACCAGCAGTACAGCAGGCTCACCGACGCCCGCATCACCGCCCATCTCCAGGCGGTCGAGGCGGACGTCGTCGTCGGCACCCGCCCCGGACTCAACGTGCACCTCAGCCGGGCGACCCGCCGCGGACCGGTGCGCGTCGGGCAGGAGCACCTGACGCTCGACAGCCACGGCTACCGGCTGCGCCGCGAGATCGCCCACCGGTACGCGCTGCTCGACGCGCTCACCACCGTCACCCGTGCCGACGCGGACGACTACCGGAGCCGGCTGAAGCTGCCCGGCGTACGGATCGAGTCCATCCCCAACGCCGTTCCCCGGCCTGCCTGTCCGCCCGCGAGCGGCGACCTGAAGTGGGTCGTCGCGGCGGGCCGGCTGCACCGGGTCAAGCGCTACGACCTCTTGGTGCGGGCCTTCGCCCAGGTGTCCGCCGCCCGCCCGGACTGGCGGCTGCGCATCTACGGCGGCGGCGACGCCACCGGCGACGAACAGGCGTCCCTGCGCACCCTCGTCGACGAACTCGGCCTGCACAACCACGTGTTCCTGATGGGCTCGGCCAACCCGATGGAGGCCGAGTGGCCCAAGGGGTCGATCGCCGCCGTCACTTCGGACCGCGAGTCCTTCGGCATGACGATCGTCGAGGCGATGCGCGGCGGTCTGCCGGTCGTCGCCACCGACTGCCCGCACGGGCCGGCCGAGATCGTCGAGGACGGCGTCGACGGGCGGCTGGTGCCGGTCGGCGACCCGGACGCGATCGCCGCCGCGCTCCTCCAGCTGATCGAGGACGACGGACTGCGCCACCGGATGGGCGGGGCCGCGCTGAGCGCCTCGGCCCGCTTCGACCCGGCGCGGATCGCCGAGCGCCACGAGAGCCTGTTCACCGAGCTCGTCGCCCGCGGAGCCCAGGGGCACGGGCACGGCGCCCTGCGCACCGCGCTGCACCGCACCCGGGGCAGTGTCCTCGACGGGGCCTACGCCCTGCGCTACAAGGCCGCCGACGTACTCCGCAAGGGAAGGGCCGCATGACCCCCGCCATAGCCGCCGTACGGGCCGACTGCGCCGCCGACCCGGCCGGGACGCTCACCTTCGACTTCGACCTGACCGTCCCGGCCTCCCTACCCGCCCCCGCGCCCGCGTCCGTGCTGCTCCTGCGGCGCCGGGGCGCGGCCGGCCGCAAGCCCGGCGGCACGGTGCGGATCCCGCTCGGCGAGTCCCGTCCCGGGCGGCTGCGGGCGGTGCTCCCGGCCTCCACCGGGCTGTCCGAGGGGCGCTGGGACGCCTATGTCGAGGAGCCGGGAGCCGGGACCGTCCGGACCGTGGAGCCGGGGCTGCGGGACCTGCGGGCCCTCGTCGACCGCAGCCCGGACACCGGAGCCGCGAGCGTCAGCGCCCGGGTGCCCTACCCGACCGCCGACGGCCGGCTCGCCGTGCGCTGCTGGGTCCGGGCCCCGCACGCCGAGGCGGGAGCCGTCGTCGTCGGCCCGGACGGCATGACGGTCCAGGGCGCGCTGTACGGCGTCGCCGTGGGGGAGGGGGCCACCGTGGAGGCCCGGCTGCCCGGGAACCCGGCCGGGGCGGCGCACAGCTTCCCGCTCGCCCCCGACGGGCCGTCCGGCGGTTTCGCCTTCACCCTGCCCTACGGCCCGCCGGCCGAGGGGCCGGTGCGCGAGGCGCAGCTCTGGCAGCTGTGGCTGGTCCCGGCTGCGGGCGCGGCCGGGGTCAGGATCTCGCGCATCCTCGACGACGTCTGGTCCCGCCACAAGTCCTTCGTCTACCCGGCCCGAGCGGCGGCGCCCGGGGTGCTCGCCACTCCCTGCTACACCGCCGACAACGACCTCTGCCTCCGGCTGGAGCCCGGACCGGCGGACCGCTGAGGGAACCGAGGGCCGCGCGGACCGAGGACGGCGCGGACCGAGGGCTGAGCAGGTCGTGGGCTGAGCGGATTGCGGACCGTTTCCGTCCGCAATCCCTGGCAGACTCGCCCGTATGTTGGAGACCTCGGCACGACTGCTGCGCCTGCTCTCACTGCTCCAGGCCCACCGGGACTGGTCCGGCGCCGACCTGGCCGACCGGCTCGGCGTCACTCCGCGCACGGTGCGCCGGGACGTCGACAAACTGCGCGACCTGGGCTATCCGGTGAACGCGAGCCGGGGCACCGGCGGCGGCTACCAGCTCGGCGCCGGCGCCGAGCTGCCGCCCCTGCTGCTGGACGACGAGGAGGCCGTCGCGGTCGCCGTGGGCCTGCGCACGGCCGCCGGCCACGGCATCGAGGGCATCGGCGAGACCTCCGTACGGGCGCTGGCCAAGCTGGAACAGGTGCTGCCGAACCGGCTGCGCCGCCGGGTGAGCGCGCTCGGCGCGTTCACCGTGCCGATGCTGCACGGGGCGGACGACTCCGCCGTCGATCCCGCCGTGCTCACCGAGCTGGCGGCCGCCTGCCGGGACGCGGAGCGGCTCCGGTTCGCCTACCGGACCCACGGCGGGGAGGTCTCGCGCCGGACCGTGGAGCCGCACCGGCTCGTCTGCACCGAGCGCCGCTGGTATCTGGTGGCCTGGGACCCGGACCGGGCGGACTGGCGCACCTTCCGGGTGGACCGGATCACCCCGACCCCGCCGCACGGCCCCCGCTTCACCCCGCGCCCCCCGCCGGCGGACGATCTGGCGGCCTACGTCTCCCAGGGCGTCGCGGTCTCGGCGTACGCGGCCCGGGCCGTGATCCTGCTGAAGGCGCCGCTGGCCCGGGCCGCCCGCCGGGTGTCACCGTCCGCCGGGGTGCTGGAGGCCGTGGACGCGGAGAGCTGCCGGCTGACCGCGGGGGCGCCGGACCTCACCGTGCTGGTGATCCACGTGCTGATGATGGGGATCGATTTCGAGGTGATCGAGCCGCCCGAACTGACCGAGGTGATGCGGGAGGCGCGGGACCGGCTCACGCGCGCGCTCGACGGACCGTGGGACTCCCGGGTCGGGCGACCGCCCGCCGCACCACGCCCGGCGGGCGGGTGAGGGAAGCGTGCGGAAAGGAAAGGCGGGTTTACGGGGGCGGGAAATTCCGGTGTCCCTGTCATTCTGGCGACACTCCCCGGCGACGGGAAAAGAAGCAGGTCATCGCATGATTCCAGAAGGCTTCCGACACCTGCTCATGCCGGTGAACGGCGTTTCCCGTTAATGTCCGCCGGTGCTTCCGATCGGGTCCGTTCGAGTGAATAGGGTCGCGTATGCACGTGTGGGGATCCTGTGACACAAGCGTGACCGTCGTGGCATGAGGAGATGCAGGTGTATCCCCACCCCGTCGCCCTCCCGGCCCGGCCTTCCGTCACGGTCCGGGGCCGCCTACGGTGAAGGTATGGCATCTCTACCGACCCCTCCAGCACAGCCGGACGACGCCACCGAGGCGTACGTCGGCCTCGCCGCCGACGCCGCCGAGCGGCAGGCCAGGAGCCGAGGCTGGGACACGGTCCGGGCCGTTCCCCCGGGCGCGTTCCTCACCATGGAGTTCCGTCACGGCCGGATCAACTTCCAGGTCGAGGACGACACGGTGACGCGCTGCTGGGCGGGCTGACGCGCCGGTCGCACGGGTCCCCGACGACCGAAGGCCCCGACCGTGGTCGGGGCCTTCGTTGTGCGGGGGACGGCGTGCGCACCCAGGGGTTCCGGGGAGGCGGGATCAGCTGCCGGTCATCGGGCGCGCCGGGCTGCCGGTGCCGCGCGCGCCCCGCTCCGTGTGCGGCGGCGGCGGACGGCGGACGCCCGCCGGGGTGACCGGGACACCGCCCGGACGCACGGGGTGCCCGCCGTGGGCCCGCGCTCTGGCGCCCGAGGCCGGATGTCCGGCGGGGAGCACCGGCGGCTCGGCCGCGGCGGTCACGGTCCCGGCGCCGAGGCCGTCGGTGGCCATCGACTGCGGCAGCAGCACCGGCTGCGGCCCGGCCCCGGGTACGGGCGCCGGACCGGCGCCGTCGCGTCGCTCGCGCCACCGCTCGCGCATCGCGAAGATCCAGGCCTCGGTCCGGGCGATCAGCGGCTCGAACCAGGGCAGCGCCAGCAGGATGAGCAGCCCGGCCGCCCAGCCCAGCACGACGTCGCTGAGCCAGTGCGTACCGATGTACACGGTGGTGAGGCCGACGCCCAGCGAGACCGTCGCGGACACCGCCGACAGATAGCGCCTGGCGCGCGGCGTGGTGGCCAGATAGGCGAGGATTCCCCAGGTCACGACGGCGTTCGCGGTGTGCCCGGAGGGAAATATATCGCCGCCGGCGAACATCTCGGCCGAGCCGATCTGTGTCGCGTAGTGCGGACCGAGCCGGCCGAGCCCCAGCTTGACCGCGCCCACCGTCACGTTGAGCAGCAGCAGGGACGTGCCGAGGACCAGCAGCGGTCGGAGCGTGTGCTGACGCCAGGAGCGCCAGCCCAGCCAGCAGGCGACCATCACCGCTGTGGGGCCGCGCTGGCCGAGCACCACGTAGTAGTCCAGGAAGGCGTGCAGTTCGGGCCACTGCTGGTAGGGCCGGAACAGCATGACCTTCCAGTCCAGGGCCACCAGCCAGGACGTGATCAGCACCGCCCAGACGATGGCGAGATAGAACGCCAACGTCCCGCCGAAGAGGGCGATGCGGTGACGGCTCATCCGCGGTGCCACTATCTTCGGCGGTTCCGGCTCCCGGTCCAGCCGGGCAAAGATGTCGGTACGCACCCAATCGACGTTACAGCGAGTGAGTGTGCGAGCAGGCCAATCCGGGCTTTTTGTGATGACGATGTGATGTGGACTTTGTCTCGGAACGGCGTCTTTTCCGGGCGCGGAGAAGATTCTCCGTGATCTTGCGCCCAATTGCCCGGAGGTTCCGTTCGTAAGCGTGTTTGATCTCTCGGAAAGATAGGCGTACCGGAATCCGCGGCAATTGATCCCGCCATTCGGGGGAGGCCCGCACCGTCGCGCCGCGCCGCGCGACGCCCGCCCGGACCCCGTCACGACGGCCGTCCGGGCTCCTCGGACGGGATCCCCCGGCCGGTGCCGGAATGGCGTAGGCCACACTGTGCGGCGGACCGGGGTATGACGTGCGCCACGTGTGACCTCGCAGGACTCGCGTACGCTGACGGCTCACTCGCCCATCGATGCCGGGCCCCACGTCACCGTCGGTCCGCCGAGCGCGAGGGACTCATCGGGAGGTAGGCAGATGTCCGGGACGACCACGGCCGGGGTCCGGCTGCGCAAGGCCGCCGACGACGCCAACCGCTGGGTCGTCCTCGTGGTCCTCTGCCTGAGTCTCCTGGTCGTCGCGCTCGACGCGACCGTCCTCCACGTCGCCGTTCCCGCCGTCACCGAGGACCTGCGCCCGAGCGGCACGGCCCTGTTGTGGATCGTCGACGCCTACCCCCTCGTCTGCGCCTCGCTGCTCATCCTCTTCGGCACGCTGGGTGACCGGATCGGCAGACGCCGCGTGCTGCTCCTCGGTTACGCGCTGTTCGGCGTGGCCTCCGCGCTCGCCGCGACGGCCGACACCCCGGCGGTCCTGATAGCGGCCCGCGCCCTCCTCGGGGTCGGCGGCGCGATGATCATGCCCGCCACGCTGTCGATCCTGCGCCAGGTCTTCCCCGACCGCCGGGAGCGGGCGCTCGCCATCGGCGTGTGGACCGCGGTCGCCGCGGTCGGCGCCGCCACCGGACCGGTCGTCGGCGGCTTCCTGGTCGAGCACTTCTGGTGGGGCTCGGTCTTTCTGATCAACATCCCGCTGATGGCCGTGATCCTGCCGCTGGGCCGCTGGCTGCTGCCCGAGTCGCGCGGCGGCGACGACGGCCCGTGGGACGTGCTGGGCGCGCTGACCGCGGCGGCGGGCGTGCTCGGCGTCGTCCTCGGCGTGAAGCGTCTGGGCGGCGGCGCGGGGCTCCTGGATCCGGTCTCGCTGGGCCCGCTGGCCCTCGGGCTCGCGCTCCTCGTCCTCTTCGTACGCCGCCAGAAGCGCCGCAGGCATCCGCTGATCGACGTCTCGATGTTCGCCCGCCCGGCCTTCTCCACCGCCGTCGGCTGCATCGTGCTCGCCATGCTGGCCCTCGTCGGCCTCCAGCTGATCGCCGTCCAGTACCTCCAGCTGGTGCTGGGGCTCAGCCCGCTGGAGACCGGGCTTCGGCTGCTGCCGCTGACCTTCGCCGCGATGGCCGCGGGCGCCACCGGCTCGCACACCCTGCGCCGCGTCGGCCCCCGGCGCATGGTCGGCTGGGGCTTCGTCCTCACCGCGTCCTCGGTGCTGCTGCTCACCTCGATGGGGCAGCACGACCGGCCCGCCCTGCTGACCTGCGCGTTCGTCCTGCTCGGCTTCGGACTGCAGACCACGCTCTTCGGGGCGTACGAGTCGATGCTCAGCGACGCCCCCGCGGAGCGGGCGGGCGGCGCGGCGGCCATAGGCGAGACCTCCTACCAACTGGGCGCGGGCCTCGGCATCGCCCTGCTCGGCAGTGTCATGAACGCCTCCTACGCCCCCGGCCTCGCCGGCCTGCACGAGAAGGGCGTCCCCGCCCGTGCCGGGGCGGAGGCCTCCCATTCGCTCGGTGAGGCCTATCAGGTGGCCGCGCAGCTGGGCGGCCCGATGGGCGACCTGCTGCGCTCCACGGCCCGGCACGCCTTCATCGGCGGACTCCACACCACCCTGCTCGTCAGCGCGGGACTGCTGCTGCTCGGGGCGCTGGCCGCCCTGCGGCTGCCGAAGGCCATGGAGTGTCCGCCGCAGGAGGCGTGCCACCGGCGCGAGACGGACGACCACCGGGTCCCCGGCGCCGCCCGGCCGGCCGGGCCGGACCGCCCGGCCCCGCGCCCGATGGTGCCCGCGCGCCGCGAGCCGGCCGAGGCGACCGGCTCTGGACGAGCGGCACACTGAGCCGTAACGTCAGCACGACGCCCTGACTACCACTGCTAGTTTTCGGAGGGCGGGCGTCTCCCGGTCCCTCCGAGCACCGTGCGAGCCGCCGGAGGCACCCTCATGTCCAGCACCGAGTCCGCGAAGCCGTTGAAGCTCCCGCCGTTCGACGCGTCGGATCCCCTCGGCATCGACGACCTGCTCGGCCCGGACGACCTCGCGATCCGCGACACCGTCCGCACCTGGGCCACCGACCGCGTCCTGCCGCACATCGCCGAGTGGTACGAGAAGGGCGAGCTGCCCGGAATCAGGGAGCTGGCCCGGGAGCTCGGCGCGCTCGGCGCGCTCGGCATGTCACTGGACGGGTACGGCTGCGCCGGGGCGAGCGCCGTCCAGTACGGGCTCGCCTGCCTGGAGCTGGAGGCCGCCGACTCCGGGATCCGCTCACTCGTCTCCGTACAGGGATCGCTCGCGATGTACGCGATCCACCGCTTCGGCTCCGAGGAGCAGAAGCAGCGGTGGCTGCCCGGCATGGCGTCCGGCGAGATCATCGGCTGCTTCGGCCTGACCGAGCCCGACCACGGCTCCGACCCGGCCGGGATGCGGACGTACGCCAAGCGCGACGGCGAGGACTGGATCCTCACCGGCCGCAAGATGTGGATCACCAACGGCTCGGTCGCCGGGGTCGCCGTCGTCTGGGCGCAGACCGACGAGGGCGAGGACGGGCGGGGCATCCGGGGATTCGTCGTGCCGGCCGACGCTCCCGGCTTCTCCGCCCCGGAGATCCGGCACAAGTGGTCACTGCGCGCCTCGGTCACCAGCGAGCTGGTCATGGACGGGGTGCGGCTGCCCGCCGACGCGGTGCTGCCGGACGCGAGCGGGCTGCGCGGCCCGCTGAGCTGTCTGAGCCACGCGCGCTACGGCATCGTCTGGGGCGCCATGGGCGCGGCGCGGGCCAGCTTCGAGTCGGCCCTCGACTACGCGAGGAGCCGGGAGCAGTTCGGCCGGCCGATCGGCGGTTTCCAGCTCACCCAGGCCAAGCTGGCGGACATGGCCCTGGAGCTGCACAAGGGCATCCTGCTCGCCCACCACCTGGGCCGCCGCATGGACGCGGGCAGGCTCCGGCCGGAGCAGGTCAGTTTCGGCAAGCTCAACAACGTGCGGGAGGCGATCGAGATCTGCCGCACCTCGCGCACGATCCTCGGGGCCAACGGGATCTCGCTGGAGTACCCGGTGATGCGGCACGCCACGAATCTGGAGTCGGTGCTCACCTACGAGGGGACCGTGGAGATGCACCAGCTGGTACTGGGCAAGGCGCTCACCGGTCTCGACGCCTTCCGGTGAACGGGACGCGCCGGTACGCGCGCGCCGGCCGGATGCGTTGACCGGATCCTTCCGGCGAGCGCCCTGCTCAGCTCTGGTTGAAGAAGCCGCCGGCCTTGCGGCCGGCGGCTTCGCCCGCGACCACCTGGGTGTCGGCGGGGGACAGCAGGAAGACCCGGGTGGCCACCCGGTCGATCGAGCCGCGCAGACCGAAGATCAGCCCGGCGGCGAAGTCCACCACGCGCTTGGCGTCGGCGGGGTCCATGGCCGTGAGGTTGACGATCACCGGGACGCCGTCCCGGAACAGCTCACCGATGGCCCGTGCGTCCCGGAAGCTGTCCGGGGTCACCGTCGCGATCCGGCGGTCCTGCTCCTCGGCCGTCTCCGCGGCCACCTGCACCCGCGGGTCGGTGACCCAGGCCTGGTTGCCCGTACCGGTCTCCGCACCCTCGGCGTACTCGTCGTCGTAGTACCGCTCGTCGTTGTCCTCTACGAGGCCCAGCCAGGCACTCGCCTTGCGCACCGATCCCATGGACGCCTCCTCTCACCGCGGTTCCTTGGTGTTCCGCATCTCTTTCGTATCCCTATGGTCGACCATGATGCGGATACCGCGCCAAGTGGATAGTCGGCCCACAGGCGATTCGTGACGTTACTGGTGCAGAAGATGTGGCGATTCGTCAGGGTTCGCCCTGCGCAAGAGGGCTTGTAGAAGGAAAATATGATGCTCCGGCCGTACGGGTGATCCGGGGGACGTACGGGTGAACGGTGCACTCGATACGATGCACGACGCTCCGGTGCGCGAGCGTCGCGCACCGGCTCAACGGCTCACGGGGGATCGTCGTGTTCGGAATCGTCAGGCCCTGTACCCATCGGCTCTCCGAAGGCCTCAGGGTCGAGTGGATGGCCCATCTCTGCGGTCTGTGCCTGGCCCTGAGGGCGGATCACGGACAGTTCGCCCGTATCGTCACGAACTATGACGGACTGATCGTCTCTGTCCTGACGGAGGCTCAGGCGGGGCGCACGCCCGGAGGCCGGCGCACCGCGGGACCGTGCCCGCTGCGCGCCATGCGTACCGCCCCGGTCGCCATGGGGGAAGGGGCGCGGCTCGCCGCGGCCGTCTCGCTCGTCCTCGCCTCGGCCAAGGTCCGGGACCACGTCGCCGACCGGGACGGGCTGTTGGCCCGCCGCCCGGTCGCCGCCGCCGCGCGCCGGGTGGCCGCCGGGTGGGACCGGGCGGGGGCGCGGACCGGGGCGGCCCTCGGCTTCGACACCGCCCTCCTGGTCGACGCGGTCGACCGGCAGACCGGGATCGAGACGCTCGCCGGGCCCGGCACCCCGCTGCTGACGGTCACCGAACCGACCGAGACCGCCACCGCCGCCGCCTTCGCGCACACCGCGCACCTCGCCGGGAAGCCGCAGAACGCCGCGCCGCTCGCGGAGGCCGGCCGGCTCTTCGGGCGGCTCGCCCATCTCCTGGACGCCGTGGAGGACCGGGAGGCCGACGCCGCGTCGGGCGCCTGGAACCCGCTCACCGCCACCGGCACCCCGCTCTCCGAGGCGCGCCGGCTCTGCGACGACGCGCTGCACGGTGTGCGGCTCGCGCTGCGGGAGGCGGAGTTCACCGACGGCACGCTCGTCCACGTCCTGCTCGCCCATGAGCTGCGGCGCTCGGTCGACCGGGCCTTCGGCACGTCGTCCTGCTCGCACCAGGAGGGCCAGGGGCACCAGGGGCTGGTGCTGCCCGACCGCTCCTTCGGCCCGCCGCCCGGAAACCCGTACGGACCGACCCCTGGCCACCCCTACGGTCCGCCGCCCGGCGGCCCGGCCGCCCCGCCTCCGCCGCGCCCGCCCCGCGAGCGGCGCGGGCTGATCGCCGGATGCCTGGTCTGGGCCGGGCTCGCCTGCACCTGCCAGATGTGCTGCGGCAGCTTCGAGGACCCCTGGAGCCGGGAGCAGCGGCAGTCGCCGTGCCAGAGCTGCGGCGACTGCTGCGAGGCATGCAACTGCTGCGGCCAGTGCGGCGAGGGCTGCTGCTGTTGCGGGGACTCCTGCGGCTGCGACTGCTGAGCGGCCGGGCGCCGCCGGGCCGGTGTCAGGTCACTTCAGCTCGGGCGGCGAGATCTCGGACGTCTCGATCGCGGACTCGGAGGTGCCCCACTTCTTCAGGATCCGGTCGTAGGTCCCGTCCTCCTTGAGCCGGTTGACGGCGGCCTGGAAGGCGGGGGCCAGCGGGGTGCCCTTCTTGAAGGCGAAGCCCACGTCGAGCCGTTTGAACTCGTTGAGGAAGCGCAGGCCCTCCTGCTGGCTCACCGCGTAGCGCAGCCCGTTGATGGTGGACATCACCACATCGGTGCGGTTCTGCTGGAGCGAGATCCAGACGGCCGCCTGGTCGGCGTAGGTCTTGACGTTGTACGGCTTCTTGCCCGCCTCCGCGCACCGGGGCAGATTCTCCTGGAGCGTCACCTCGAAGGTGGTGCCCGCCCCGGTGGCCACGTCCAGCCCGCACAGCTGGGTGAGGTCGGTGACCTTCTTCAGCTCGCTGTCCTCGCGGACCGCGAAGCCCTGCCCGTCGTTGATGTAGGTGACGAAGTCGATGGTCTTGCGGCGTTCGTCGGTGACGCCGAAGTTCCCCGTGCCCAGGTCGTACTTGCCGCTGCCGAGCGCCGGCAGGATCGCCTCGAACGACGCCACCTCGCGCTTCAGCTCCAGCCCCAGCACCCGGGCCGCCGCGTCCGCGAAGTCGATGTCCGCGCCGGCCGGGGTGGAGCCGTCCTTCTCGTAGAACGCCCCGGGCGGAGTGCCGACGGACGAGGCGATCCGCAGGGTGCCCGCCTCGCGGACCCCGGCGGGCAGCAGCTTCGCCGCGGCCTCGTCCTTGCGGACCTTCGAGACGACATCCGCCGTCGGGGTCTTTCCCTTGGTGACGCCCTTGTCGGAGCCGCCGCCCGCCGGGTCGGCCGGCTCCGCGCAGGCGGTGAGCGTCAGCGCGGCCACGGTGATCAGGGTGAACAGGGCGGTATGTCGGGATCGGGACATGGCGGTGCTTCTCCGGGTTCGTCAGGGAGGCCGACCACCCCCGGGCCGCGGCGGCACGGAGGGGGCGGGCGAGGAGTGGCAAGGAAAATGGCGACGGGGAAACGCGACAGAGGAGTGACGTCGGAAGAGTGACGACAGAGCGGTGACAGAAGCGTTCAGCGGAGCGAGGGGAGGGCGACGCGGTGTGGTGAAGGTGAAGTCACACGGGGAACGGGGCTCGAACGCCGGAAGAACAGGCGTGAGCGGGTGGAACCGGACAGCAGAGGGTCAGCTCAACAGGAAGAGGACCACACGCGACCGAAGTCGATGTGGGAGCGGGTGACCAGCCACTGCTGCGGATGCATGGGCCAAGTTGAACAGGCATCCGAGTGCGCGTCAACCGAGGTGAGATGTACGGCTCACAGTGTGGACAGGCTTGACAACTCCCGCCGCACGCCGCTTATCTCGGAGGCGGACCGGCGCTGAGGGGCCCGGCCCATGTGTGGTTTCCGGTGTGAAGGCACGCCCCGTGTTCGATCTGAGCATCCACGGAGCTCCCGCATGCCCCCGCAGACCGTCTCGCTGCCCCCTCCCTCCTCACGGCCGCTCGTCAAGGACGACGTCGACGCGGTCCCGCGCATCGTTCCCGTACGCCGAACAGGCCGCTGGACAGCGGCTGTCGCCGTCCTCGTGCTGCTCGCGCTGGCGCTGAACTCGGTCGTCCGCAACGACGCGTTCCAGTGGGACGTCGTGCTCTCCTACTTCGCCACCGTCCCCGTCCTGCGCGGACTCTGGCTCACCCTCTGGCTCACCGCGGTGGTCGTGGTGCTCGGCTTCGTGCTGGGAGCGGTCCTCGCGGTCCTGCGCCTCTCCGGCAACCCCGTTCTCCAGGCGGTCGGTTGGGGATACGTCTGGCTCTTCCGGTCCACCCCGATCCTGGTCCAGCTGCTGTTCTGGTTCAACATCGGCGCCCTGTACCCGCAGATCCTCGGCGTCTCCACGGTCAGCCTCCTCGGCCCGGTCACCATCGCCGTCATCGGACTGACCCTCCACGAGGCCGCGTACGCCGCCGAGGTGGTGCGCGGCGGGATCCTCTCCGTCGAGCGCGGCCAGGTGGAGGCAGCGCAGTCCCTCGGGCTCGGCCCCTGGCGGCGGTTCCGGCGCATCGTGCTGCCGCAGGCGATGCGGTCCATCGTGCCGCCGGCCGGGAACATGCTGATCGGCACGCTCAAGGGCACCTCCATCGTCAGCATCATCGCCGTGCAGGACCTGCTGTACTCCGTCCAGCTCGTCTACCACCGCACCTACCAGGTCATCCCGCTGCTGCTCGTCGCCACGCTCTGGTACGCGATCGTCACCACGCTGCTGAGCATCGGCCAGCGCTATGTGGAGCGGTACTACGCCCGTGGCACAGCGGGTGCGCGATGACCTCCGCACCCAGCGTCGTGGTGATCGGCGGCGGCCCCCGCGGCACCGGCGTCATCGAGCGCATCGCCGCCAACGCCGGTGAGCTGTACGGGAACCAGCGCCTGGACATCCATCTGGTCGACCCCTACCCGGCGGGCGGCGGACGGATCTGGCGGCCCGACCAGTCGCCGCTGCTGTGGATGAACTCCATGGCCGAGGACGTCACCATGTTCACCGACGAGACGGTGGAGCTGGCCGGGCCCGTCGTGGCGGGCCCGGCCCTGGACGCCTGGGCCGAGGAGGTCCGCGCGGGCCGGGTCGTCCCGGACGCGGATCCGGCCGTCCTGGCCGAGATACACGGCCTCGCCGGAGCGGACTTCCCCACCCGGCGCCTCCAGAGCGCCTATCTGCGCTGGACCTACGACCGCGCCCTGGCCGCTCTGCCGCCCGGCATCACCGTGCACGAGCACCGCACCACCGCCCTGGCCGTCACCGGCCCCCGCGGCGGCCGTCAGCGCGTCCGGCTCCAGGACCGCGCCGAACCCCTCACCGCCGATCTCGTCGTCCTGACCGTGGGCCACCTCGACGCCGAGGAGGAGCCCGAGCAGGAGCGGCTCGGCGCCTTCGCCCGGCGGCACGACCTGGTCCATCTGCCGCCCGACTTCACCGCCGACAGCGATCTCGACGCCCTGCGCCCCGGGGAGGCGGTCATCGTCCGGGGCTTCGGGCTCGCCTTCATCGATCTGATGGTCCTGCTCACCGAAGGGCGCGGCGGGCGCCACGAGAACGGGGTCTACCTGCCGTCGGGCCGTGAGCCCGTGCTGTACGTCGGATCGCGGCGCGGCGTCCCGTACCACGCGAAGATCGGCTACGGCTGGACCGGCGAACGCCCGCCGCTGCCGCTCCACGCGGGGCAGGCGTGGACCGAGGAGCTGCTGAGCAGGCCGGGACCGCTCGACTTCCGCCGCGATGTCTGGCCCGTGGTCGCGAAGGAGCTGGGCCACGCCCACTACCACCGGCTGTTCACCGCCCACCCCGAGCGCACCGCCCTGGCCCACGAGGTCTTCGCCGAGAAGTACGCCGCCGCCGACCCGGGCAGCCCCGAACTGGCCGGGATCGTCGCCGGGGCCGTGCCCGACCCTGCCGACCGGCTCGACCTGGACGCCCTGGACCGGCCCCTGGAAGGCATCCGCCACGCCTCGCCCGAGGCGCTCCAGGAAGCGCTGCGCGCCTACATCACCGCCGACCTGACCCGTCGTCACGACCCGGGGCGCAGCGAGGATCTCGCGGTCTTCCTCGGGCTGCTCTCCGCCTACGCCCAGCTCGTCCGGCTCGGCGACATCGGCGACTGGTGGCACGGGTTCTTCAGCTACCTGGCCTCCGGGCCGCCGGGACCGCGCCTCCACCAGCTCCTGGCCCTCTCCCGGGCCGGCGTCGTCCGCTTCCTCGGCGCCGGCCTGACCGTGGAGACCGACGAGGAGCACGGTGTCTTCCGGGCCACCGGCACCACCGTCCCCGGGGCGCACACCGAGGCCCGCGCCCTGGTCGAGGCCCGCCTCCCCGACCCTTCGCTCCAGCACACCGCGAGCCCCCTGCTGCGCTCCCTGCGCGACGACGGGGCCGCCGTCACCGACACCGGGCTGCTCTCCGTGGACCCGGCCGACAGCCGGGTGCTGGACGGCGCCGGCCGCCCGCACCCGCGCCGCTTCGCGCTGGGCCCTTTCACCACCGCCCGCAGCAGCGGCGCGTTCACCCGGCCCCGTACCGGCGGCCCCGCCTTCCGGCAGAACGACGCCGCCGCGCGCGCCGCGCTCACGTTCCTTCGCGACCTCTCCTGTCGCGGCCGCCTCGCCTCCTGACCGGCCGCCCGCACCCCTTCCCGTACCACCGCCGCCTCCGCGCCCAAGGACTCCACTCATGTCGCTGACCAGCGATCCACCCATCGATCCATCCGCCGGGACCCCCGACGGTCCACCCGCTCCGAAAGTCGCCGACCCCGGCACCGACCACGGAGAGCTGACGGTCGTCCCGGCCCGCCACCCCTGGCGCTGGGTCGCCGTCGCCGTGACCGCCGTCCTGATCGCCCAGTTCGTCAACGGGCTGGTCACCAACCCCGGCTGGGAGTGGGACGTCTTCGCGCAGTTCTTCGCCGCTCCGGTCATCCTCAAGGCGGTCTGGCTCACCCTCCAACTGACCTTCTACGGCACGGTCCTCGGCTTCGCGCTCGGCATCGTGCTGGCGTTCATGCGGCTGTCGGCCAGTCCGTTCCTGAGGACGGTCGCGTACGGCTACATCTGGGCGTTCCGCTCGATCCCGCTCATCGTGCAACTGCTGTTCTGGTTCAACCTCGCCTACCTCTACAAGGAGTTGCAGTTCGGCATCCCGTTCGGGCCGGGCCTCTTCACCTTCGACACGATGAACCTGGTCGGCGCGGTCAGCGCGGCCGTCCTGGGCCTCGCGCTGCACCAGGCGGCGTACGCGGCGGAGATCGTGCGCGGCGGCGTACTGGCCGTCGGCGGAGGCCAGTTGGAGGCCGCCTCCGCCCTCGGCATCCCCAAGCTCCGGCAGCTGCGGCGGATCGTGCTCCCGCAGGCGATGCGCTCCATCCTGCCCAACGCGGCCAACGAGATCATCTCGCTGTTCAAGGGCACCTCGATCGTCTCCGTCATGGCGATCGGCGAGCTCTTCTACCAGGTCCAGGTCGTCTACGGCCGCAGCGGCCGGGTCGTCCCGCTGCTGATGGTCGCCACCGCCTGGTACATCCTCCTGACCACCGCCCTCTCGATCGTCCAGTACTACGTCGAACGTCACTACGCCAAGGGGGCCGTGCGATGAGCGCACCCAGCGATGCCATGGTCGAGATCCGCTCCGTGCACAAGAGCTTCGGCTCCCTGGAGGTGCTGCGCGGCATCGACCTCTCGGTGCGGCCCGGCGAGGTCACCGTCGTCCTCGGCCCCTCCGGCTCCGGCAAGTCCACCCTGCTGCGCACCATCAACCACCTGGAGAAGGTCGACCAGGGCTGGATCAGCGTGGACGGCACCCTGGTCGGCTACCGCAGGGACGGCGACAAGCTCTACGAGCTGCGCGAGCGCGAGGTGCTGCGCCAGCGCACCAAGATCGGCTTCGTCTTCCAGAACTTCAACCTCTTCCCGCACCTCACCGTGCTGGAGAACATCATCGAGGCGCCCGTCTCCGCGCTGCGCCGCCCCCGCAAGGAGGCCGTCGCGGCGGCGGAGAAGCTGCTGGAGCGGGTCGGACTCGCCGAGAAGGCGGCGGCCTACCCCGGACAGCTCTCCGGCGGCCAGCAGCAGCGCGTCGCCATCGCCCGCGCCCTGGCGCTGGAGCCCAAGCTCCTGCTCTTCGACGAGCCGACGTCCGCACTGGACCCGGAACTCGTCGGCGAGGTCCTCGACGTCATCAAGGACCTGGCGCACGGCGGCACCACGATGATCGTCGTCACCCATGAGATCGGCTTCGCCCGCGAGGTCGCCGACACCGTCGTCTTCATGGACGAGGGCCGCATCGTCGAGCAGGGCCCGCCCGCCGACCTGCTGGACCGCCCCACCCAGGAGCGCACCCGGGCGTTCCTCTCCAAGGTTCTCTGACACAACCCCCATGCATCGCTCATCCGCAAGGAGTACGCAGGTGTCCATCCGCCGCAGCATCACCGCCGCCCTCGCCACACTCACCGCCATCGGACTGCTCACCGCCTGCGGCGACCCCGACGTCTCCGCCGACGTGGCGGCGTCCAAGGACAAGAAGGACACCGGGATCAACACCAGCCCCGACCAGGACCGCCTCAGGGGCAAGAAGGCCGACGCCGTCGCCGCACTCGTCCCCGAGGCGATCCGCGAGCGCGGCACGCTGAGGTTCGGGGCCAGCGCGGACGCCGTGCCGCCGCTCGGCTTCTACGCCACCGACGACAAGACCCGGATCGGTTCCGAGATCGACATCGCCACCCTCGTCGCCGACACCCTCGGTCTGAAGCCGGAGTTCGAGCAGGTCTCCTGGGAGAACCTCTTCGTCGGCCTGGACAGCTCCAAGTTCGACGGGGTCCTCTCCAACGTCACCGTGACCGAGGAGCGCAAGGAGAAGTACGACTTCGCCACCTACCGGCTCGACAACATCGCCTTCGAGGCGAAGAAGGGCTCCGGCTGGAAGGTGAAGGGCCCCGCCGACGTCGCCGGCAAGACGATCTCGGTCTCCTCCGGCACCAACCAGGAGAAGATCCTCGTCGAGTGGAGCGAGGAGAACGTCAAGGCCGGGCGCGAGCCCGTGGAGATCAAGTACTTCCAGAAGGAGAACGACTACTACCTCCCCCTCCAGTCGGGCCGCATCGACGCCCACCTCGGCCCGAGCCCGTCCGCCGCCTACCACGTGGCGACGTCCGGCCAGAGCGAGATCGCCGGACAGATCTCCGGAGCCGGCGGCGGCCTCCAGGGCAAGATCGCCGCCACCACCAAGAAGGGCAGTGGCCTGGTCGAGGCGTACGCCGCCGCGATCGACCACATCGTCGAGGACGGCTCGTACGCCAAGGTCCTGGAGCGCTGGGGGCTCAGCGGCGAGGCCGTGGAGAAGTCGGAGATCAACCCGCCCGGCCTGCCGAAGACGAAGAGCTGACGCCGGGGCCCACCGGGCCCGCCACCCCGGCCGCGCGCCCCGTCCGGCGTGCGGCCGGGGAGCGGCAGGGGCAACGGTGAACGGCCTCGCGCAGCCCCGACCGACCGTCGACCCGAGAGGTCCCCGCATGTCCGCACGTACATCCCTCCACCTGGCCGCCGAGATCGGCGGCCCGCCGCACTACGACGCCGGGCACTACCTCCGGCTCGCCCGGCTCGCCGAGGACGGCGCGCTCGACTACGTCACCCTCGGCGACTCGTTCGCCCGCCCCGGACTCGACGCGCTCGCCGTCCTGGCCCGCGTCGCGCCCGCCACCGACCGCATCGGCCTCGTCCCGACCGTCACCACCACCCACACCGAGCCCTTCCACGTCTCCTCCGCCGTCGCCACCCTGGACTGGGTGAGCCGGGGCCGCGCCGGCTGGAGCGCGGACGTCTCCACCACCGAGGCGGAGGCACGGCTCTTCGGCAGACGCACCGCGGCACCGCCCGCCGCCCTGTGGCAGGAGGCCGGGGAAGTGGCCGACGTCTCCGGGCGGCTGTGGGACAGCTGGGAGGACGACGCCGAGATCAGGGACACCGCCACCGGCCGCTTCATCGACCGGGACAAACTGCACTACGTCGACTTCGAGGGCGCCACCTTCTCCGTACGGGGCCCCGCCATCGTGCCGCGCCCGCCGCAGGGCCGTCCCGTCACCGTCATCGACGCCACCACCGGCCCGGCCCGCGAGGCGGCCGCCCGGCACGCCGACGTCGTCCACATCCGGGCCACCACACCCGAGCAGGCGGCCGCCGTCCGCGACGAGGTGCGGGCCAAGGCAGCCGCCCACGGGCGCGACCCCGGGGCACTGCGGGTCCTGGTCGCCCTCACCGTCGACCTCGGCGACATGGAGACCGCGCCGGAACCCGGTCTGGAGAGCGGGCCGCGGCTCGCCGGGCGCGGCACCTACTTCCGGGGCGGCCCGGTCGACCTCGCCGACCTCATCGCCCAGTGGCACCGGGCGGGCGCGGCCGACGGCTTCCACCTCACGCCCATCACTCCCGAACGCGACCTCGAAAGGATCGTCAACGGCACCGTGGCCCTCCTCCAGCACCGCAGCCTCTTCCGCACCTTCCATCCCGGCGGCACCCTGCGCGAACACCTGGGGCTCGTGCGTCCCGCGAGCCGCTACGCCGCCGCCAGGGCCGTCGCGAAGGAGGTCTGACCGTGCCCCGTCCGATGCACCTCGCCGCCCATTTCCCCGGCGTCAACAACACCACCGTGTGGGCCGATCCCCGCTCCCGCAGCCAGATCGACTTCTCCTCCTTCGAGCAGCTGGCGAGGACGGCCGAGCGTGGGAAGTTCGACTTCTTCTTCCTCGCCGAAGGGCTGCGGCTGCGCGAGCACAACGGCCGCGTCCACGACCTCGACGTGGTCGGCCGGCCCGAGTCGCTGACCGTGCTGAACGCGCTGGCCGCCGTCACCGACCGGCTCGGCCTCGCCGCCACCGTCAACGCCACCTTCAACGAGCCCTACGAACTCGCCCGCCGGCTCGCCACCCTCGACCACCTCAGCGCGGGCCGGGCCGCCTGGAACGTGGTGACCTCGTCCGACGCCTTCACCGGGGAGAACTTCCGCCGGGGCGGCTATCTGGACCGGGCCGACCGGTACACCCGGGCCGCCGAGTTCGTCGCCACCGCCCGCGAGCTGTGGGACTCCTGGACGCCCGACGGCACGTCACGGCCCTTCGCCCACGAGGGGCCGCAGTTCGCGATCTCCGGGGAGTTCACCGTCCCGCGCCCGCCGCAGGGCCACCCGGTGGTCATCCAGGCCGGGGACTCCGACGAGGGCCGGGAGTTCGCCGCCTCGGCCGCCGACGTCATCTTCACCCGGCACGGCACCCTGGAGGCGGGCCGCGACTTCTACGCCGACGTCAAGGCGCGGCTCGCGGCGTACGGCAGGGAGCCCGGCGACCTGAAGATCATGCCGGGCGTCACCGTGGTGACCGGCGACACCGACGCCGAGGCCCAGGAGCGCGCCGCCGGGATCCGCCGGCAGCAGGTCTCGCCGCAGAACGCGATCCTCACCGCCGAGCAGATCTGGGGCACCGACCTCTCCGCGTACGACCCCGACGGGCCGCTCCCCGCCATCGACCCCGTCCCCGACTCCGAGATCACCCAGGGCCGGGTCCGGCACGGCGACCCCTTCGCGATCGTCGCCCGCTGGCGCGCGATCTCCGAGGCCAAGGGGCTGTCCCTGAGGCAGACGGTCATCGAGACGACCACCCGGCAGTCGTTCATCGGCTCGCCCCGGACCGTCGCGGCGGAGCTGACCGCGTTCGTCGACGAACGGGCCGCCGACGGTTTCATCCTCGTACCCCATCTCACCCCGAGCGGCCTGGACGACTTCGTCGACCGGGTCGTCCCGCTCCTCCAGGAGAGCGGAGCATTCCGCACCGAATACACCGGCTCCACCCTGCGGTCGCACCTCGGCCTGCCGGAGCCGGTATGGAAAGGTTGACCGCATGAGCACGGACGCACAGCAGCAGGAGCAGGGCGGCGGGCCGGACGCCGCACAGGACTGGCAGCGGTGGCACGAAGGGCGCGTCGTCGCCGTCGCCGCCCCGTACGGCCCTCTCTCCCTGACCGGAACCCACTGGCTCTCCGACTACCCGGAAGGGCGAATTCCGGCCGTGCCGGGGCACTGGCGCGAGAGGGGCGACGAGGTGGTCCTCACGGCCGCCGCCGAGGACGGCCTCGTGGTCGACGGCAAGCCGCTGACCGGCGAGGTCGTGCTCGGCGCGGACCGCGGACCGATCGACGACTCCCGGGTGGCGCAGGGGGATCGGCGGCTCGTGGTGCTCCGCCGCGAAGGGCTGTGGGCGGTACGGGACTTCGACCCGGGATCACCGGCCCGGCACGCCTTCTCGACCATCGAGGCCACCCCGTACGACCCCCGCTGGGCACTGCCGGGGACCTTCCGTCCCTACGGTGGGGACCGGACCGTTCAGGTGGCCAACGCGGACGGGGTCGAGCGCGGTCTCGGGCTCGGCGGGGAGATCGCCTTCACGGTCGACGGCGACGAGCACACGCTTCAGGTCGCGGTCGAACCCGACGGGTCGCTGTGGGCCGTCTTCTCCGACGCGACCAGCGGGAACGGCAGCTACCGCTTCCGTTTCCTGCGGCCCGGCGCGCCCGCCGCCGACGGCAGCGTCAGCGTCGACCTCAACCGCGCGCTGCTGCCGCCGTGCGCCTTCGCCGATCACTTCATCTGCCCCTTCCCGCCCCCGGGCAACACGCTTCCCGTGGCGGTCCCTGCGGGGGAGCGGAACCGGATCGACGCCTGACCCGCGCAAGGCGCCTCCGGCCCCGGCAGCCCCACGGCTCCCGGGGCCGGAGGCGTGTGTGACCCACGTGGCCGAAAGGCATTCTTGCGCCCCCTGTCCGGCCGCCTCGATACTCCGGGCAGCGATTGTCAGGGGCACGGCAACTCCGGAATCCGGACAGGCCCCCGACTGCGCCTCACGGGCCCGCCACCCCACAGGAGGGCCCCCGATTCCCCTCGGAGGAACCCGACGTGAGGATCAAGCGCACCAGCAACCGCTCGAACACGGCGAGACGCGTCCGTACCACGGCCGTACTCGCGGGGCTCGCCGCCGTCGCGGCGATGGCCATTCCCACCGCGAACGCCGAAGCCCCCCGGACGTTCAGTGCCAACCAGCTGACCGCGGCGAGCGACGCCGTGCTCGGCGCCGACATCGCGGGCACCGCCTGGAACATCGACCCGCAGTCCAAGCGCCTCGTCGTCACCGTCGACAGCACGGTGTCGAAGGCGGAGATCAACCAGATCAAGAAGTCGGCGGGAGCCAACGCCGACGCGCTGCGCATCGAGCGCACCCCCGGCAAGTTCACCAAGCTGATCTCCGGCGGCGACGCGATCTACTCCAGCACCGGACGCTGTTCCCTCGGCTTCAACGTCCGCAGCGGCAGCACCTACTACTTCCTGACCGCGGGCCACTGCACGGACGGCGCGACCACCTGGTGGTCGAACTCGGCCCGCACCACCGTGCTCGGCACGACCTCCGGGTCGAGCTTCCCGAACAACGACTACGGCATCGTGCGCTACACCAACACCACCATCCCCAAGGACGGCACCGTCGGCGGCCAGGACATCACCAGCGCCGCCAACGCCACCAACGGCATGGCCGTCACCCGCCGCGGCTCCACCACCGGCACCCACAGCGGTTCGGTCACCGGACTCAACGCCACCGTCAACTACGGGGGCGGCGACGTCGTCTACGGCATGATCCGCACCAACGTGTGCGCCGAGCCCGGCGACTCCGGCGGCCCGCTCTACTCCGGCACCCGGGCGATCGGTCTCACCTCCGGCGGCAGCGGCAACTGCTCCTCCGGCGGAACGACCTTCTTCCAGCCGGTCACCGAGGCGCTGAGCGCGTACGGCGTCAGCGTCTACTGACCGGTCCCACACCGGCCGGTGACGGAACCGTCCGTACATACGTGCCCCCGTCCGGAATTCCGGACGGGGGCTCCCGTTCGCCGGGGAGCTCTTGAGAGGATGTCGCCACGACGGGTCGCCGCTACGGGGCGACGGGGGCGGAGCGACGGGGCGGGCGCGCCCTCCGCCGTGCTCCGCTGGCAAAGGGGGTAGCAGATCCGTGCATCGCATCGGAGTGACCGGTCACCGCTCCATCCCCGCCGAGGCCGAGGCCCATGTGCTCGCGGGGCTGCGGGCCGCCCTGTGCGGACTCGACGGCACGACGCACGCACTCTCCAGCCTGGCGGTCGGCGCCGACCAGCTCTTCGCCGACCTCGCCCTCGCCTGCGGAGCCGAACTGACCGCCGTGATCCCCAGCGGCGACTACGAGGACTGTTTCGAGAACGCCGTCGACCTCGCCCGCTACCGGACGCTCAAGGGGCGCGCGGTGCGGGAGGTCCGGCTCGACTTCCCGCACTCCACCGACGAGGCGTACTACGCGGCGGGCGCCTACATCGCCGACCACTGCGACCGGCTGCTCGCGGTCTGGGACGGCCTCCCGGCGCGGGGCCTCGGCGGCACGGGCGACATCGTGACGTACGCCCGCGCCCTGGGCCGCCCCGTCACCGTGATCTGGCGCGACGGAGTGCTGCGCGGCTGACCGGAGGCGTTCGCCGAACGGTCCGTACGGGAGGCGCTCACGGAACGGTCCGTACGGGAGGACGGCGCTCACCGAACGGTCCGTACGGGAGGCGCTCACCGAACAGGCTGTACGGAGGGGCTTCCGGCCCCGTGCGGCGGCCTCTCCGGCTCACACGCGGTGTCTGACCAGCCAGTCGGTGTGCTCGGGCGACACGATCCGCTCGGTCTCGAACACCGCCGCCGGCCAGTGCCGCTCGGTGAGGGTGGTCTCCATGGCGGCCTGCATCGACTCCAGGTCCTTCTCCACCAGCGAGTGCGCCGAGATCAGCGGATGGTGCCGGCGCATCTCGTTCCAGGTGAGACAGGCCGCCGCCGCAGCGGAGAACGCCCCGGTCAGCCCGAACGAGCGCCCCACTCCGAAGGTCTGGAACACGCTCAGGGCCAGCGCCGGGAGCGTCAGCGCGACGATGGCGCCCGACCACAGGACCGCCCCGCGCCGGGAGGCCTGCTGACGTCTGCGGTACCAGCGCCGCTGTTCGATGAGCCGGTCCCGTACGTACGTCTCCTTGCGGACCGTGTAGGCCTTGTTCCGTAACGCGCGCATGGACTCCGTGATGAGGCCGCCGGAATCCGGCAGTTCCTCGCGCGGGTCGGCCCAGCCCACTTTCCGCAACTCCTGGAGGCCGTCCTCCAGACGATTGGCGAACAGCGCCTCCGGGTGCTCGGACGAGCTGTCGAACGGTGCGCCGTGCACCGCGTAGCGCCAGCAGTTGGACTTGATGAACTCGGCCGCGGAGCGGTTCAGTTGCCAGTGCGACTTTGCTTTGCGGTGGGAGGCGAGGAAGGTCGCGAAGAGCACGCCCAGGTAGGCCAGGACCGCGGCGCCGTACAGGGCGCGGGCCGCCGGGCCGTCCTCGGTGTGCCACGGCAGCGCCGCGGGCACCGTGCCCGCCACGAGCAGCGCGAGCTGCGCCCGGGTGGTGTTCACGGCCTCGCGCTGGCGGGCCACGGCGACCGCGTCCGTGTGGTGGAACAGCGCCGGCAGGTCATCGTTCCTGAAGACCATGGATCTCAGCGGCTCAGGCAACGCCGTCATGGACGCCTCCGTCTGCAGTTGTCGTATGACCCGGCCGGTCGTGGCGCCTGCCCCGCCCGGGGCCACGAGAGTAAGGGGGAGCGCCGGGGGCGACAAGACCGTCCCGGCTCCCCGGGGGGCCGCCACGACGGGGTTCGGCCACTTCCGTGCGGACGTTCTTCCTCGGTCGGCGCGGCTGTGGCAAGGTTGGTCAACTGCACGGTGCAGCAGGTGAGTTGTGGCCCTCTTCGACGGGTGCGATCACCTCCGGGCGAGGGAGGGGCCATCGAGGGGAACGGGGGCGGAGGGGCGGACGACGCTGTGCCGCTCCAGGACGGCCAGCGCCGGATCCGCCGCAGCCCGCTGCTCTTCACCGCTCCGCTGGCGCTGCTCGCCGTCCTGGTCCTGATCCTGTTGTGGGAGGCCGTGCGGGCCAATGTCGCGCCCGGCTCCCGGGACGACTGGCCCTGGCGCCTGCGACTGCTGGACACGGAGGCGCTCGGGAGCCTGCTGGCCGTGGCGGCCGGCGCCGTCCTGGCCCGGGCGCAGTACGCCCGTACGGTCCATCCCTACCTCGGCTCGCGCGGCTCCTGGCGCAAGGGGCTCCTCGCCGAGGGGGAGCCCGCGTGGCGCGTGGGGATACTGAACGGCGGCCAGCACGTCGCCGTCGTCGAGAGCTGGGAGTGCCGCGTGGTGCTGCGCGGCGGGTCCGGTGGGGCGGGCGCGCCCTGGGTAGCGGTCCCGGACGTCGTGTCCACCCTGGCGGCGGCCGGCCTCTCGGTGGGGCGGGACTACCAGCTCATCGACTTCGGGGCGGGCTTTCCGCTGGTCGGCACGGGGAACTACGACACGGTGCCGGTCGGGGTGTTCTCGCAGCGGTGCGTCGAGCTGGTCGACGCGCTCCACATCCGGGTGCGGGTCACGGACGTCGTGGGCGACAGCCACGAACGCGTCCTGGACTGTGTGCGCGGCGCCCGCGCCGGACACAGCGTCCCCGGCGAGGGACCGGTGAACGAGTGAACGGCCGCACCGCTGGAGCCTCCCGGCGGGGGGCGCGCGACTCGCGTGCGCGGCACGTCCGTGGGCGGTTCCGCCGCCGGCGGGACGCCTCCCACCGGCACCGGCCGGCGGCGGGGAAGGCGCCTCCTCGGCCCGCCGGTCGTGCGGCGGTTTCCCCGCCCACCCGGGCGGCCGAACGGATGGCGTGTTTCAATTTTTACAACACAGATGATGAAGGCCCTCCGCCGGCAGGTGAAGGGGTCCCCGCGGTAGTAAAGTTCGCGTGCCGGGCCGTGTGATGACACGCAATCCGGCGGCGTTTCAATGTCCGGAAACAGACCCCTTCAGGATCCCCCTAGGACGGCCGTGAAGACCTACGGAAACACCCCCGCCTTCGCTCCCGCGAAGACCCGCGCAACCCTCGCGGCGACCGACGTCCGCAGCGCCGAAGCCGCCAGGAAGCTCAGCCGCGTCTCCGGTGCGGCAACGGCCCGGCCGACCCGGATTTCCACTTTCAGTTCGGCTCTCTGAGCAGGCGTCAGCAGTGACTAGAATGGCGGAATGACAGGACCCCTGGTCCCCTTCCGCGAATTCGTTCTGAAAGTGCACAGCAGATGTGATCTTGCCTGTGACCACTGCTATGTCTATGAACACGCAGATCAGAGCTGGTCGACCCGCCCGAGGACCATCTCCGACGAGGCGATTTCCTGGACTGCCCGGCGCCTGGCCGAGCATGCGAGGACTCATGCGCTTCCCTCCGTCGCGGTGATCCTGCACGGCGGGGAACCGCTCCTGGCGGGGCCCGCGCGACTACGACGGGTCTGCGAGGAGCTCGGCTCGGCTCTGAACGGCATCGCTGAGCTGGACCTCAGGATCCATACCAACGGCGTCCAGCTCAGCCCCCGTTACCTCGACCTGTTCGACGAGTTCCACGTCCGGGTCGGGATCTCGCTCGACGGGGACCGCGCGGCCAACGACCGCCACCGCCTGTTCGCCAACGGACGCAGCAGCCACCCGATGGTGATGCGAGCGGTCGGACTGCTCCGCGAGGAGCGCTACCGCCATCTGGACCTCGGCCTGCTCTGCACGGTCGACATCCACAACGATCCGACGGCCGTGCACGACGCTCTCGCCGCGCTCGAACCCCCGCTCGTCGACTTCCTGCTGCCGCACGCCACCTGGGACGAACCGCCGCCACGCCCGGACGGCTCGCCCACCGCGTACGCCGAATGGCTCCTGACGGTCTTCGACCGCTGGAGCGACCAGGGCCGTCCCATGCCGGTCCGGATGTTCGCCTCGGTGCTCTCCAGCCTCAACGGCGGCCCCAGCCTCACCGAGTCCCTCGGTCTGGCCCCCACCGACCTCGTCGTCATCGAGACCGACGGGACGCTGGAACAGGTCGACTCGCTCAAGAGCGCCTACGAGGGCGCCGCCACCACCGGGTTCGACGTCTTCCACAACACCTTCGACGAGGTCGCGGCCCACCCCGGCGTCCGGGCGCGGCAGCTCGGGCTGGCCGGAGTCGGCGAGACGTGCCGTCGCTGCCCCGTCGTGCGCTCGTGCGGCGGCGGGCTCTACACCCACCGGTACCGCTCCGGCGGCGGCCCGGGCGGCGGGTTCGACAACCCGTCCGTCTACTGCGCCGACCTCGCCGCCCTGATCCGGGGCATCGAGGAGCGTACGGCCGCGACCACCGAGTCACCCGCCGTCCGGGCGCCGGACGAACTGCTCGCCGCCCACCTGGACCTGACGCGCACCCTGCTCGCGGTCCTCCACGACACCCTCGACGGGCGGGGCGGAGACCTCTGGGACGAGGCCTGGCGGCTCGCGGCGGCGGTGGAGGCGGACCCCCCGGGCGCCGAGGCGCTCGACGAGGTGCTCGCCCACCCCTACACCCGCACCTGGCTGCTCGGCGCCCTGGAGGACGTCGAAGCGGGCCGCGGCATGACGGGGCCGGCCGCCGAACGGCTCGGCGCCACCGTGGCCGCCGCCGCCGTCCGTGCCGGACTCGACCTGCCCGTGCCGGTGGCGTACCGGAACGGAAGCCTGCACCTGCCCACCCTCGGCACCGTGGTCCTCGGCTCCCCGGAGGAGCGGGGAACGGCGGTGGTGCGTGCCGGGGGCGACGGATTCCTCGTCCGCCGCCAGGAGGACCCGCCGGGCGCGGAGCAGCGCGTCGCGCGCGAGGACCCCGAGGGCCCGCACTGGCGTCCCGTGCGCGTCCTGCGGCAGGCACCGGCCCCCGGCCTCCTGCTGGACGACCTCGACCCCTTCCGTGACTGCTTCGGCGCTCCCCCGGCCGACCGCCTCGAAGCGGAGGAGGCGGCCGCCTGGGCGCACCGGATCGGCGACGCCTGGTCGCTGCTGGCCGACGCCGTG
Source organism: Streptomyces sp. NBC_01116 (assembly GCF_041435495.1). Classification (NCBI taxonomy): domain Bacteria; kingdom Bacillati; phylum Actinomycetota; class Actinomycetes; order Kitasatosporales; family Streptomycetaceae; genus Streptomyces; species Streptomyces sp. NBC_01116. The sequence goes on along the minus strand of NZ_CP108644.1, from coordinate 1,616,374 downwards.
CCCGACCAGGCCGCCGAGGCGGCCCGGACGCTCACCACGGTGACCCCGCTGGCCGGCGGCGCGGCCGAACCCGGGCGCCACGGGCCCGGCGCGCTCGGCGTCGGGGCGACGGCCGGGGCGAACGAGCTGGCCCTCGGCCTGCTGAGCGGATTCCGGCGGGCGAAACTGCGGGCGCTCGGTGAAGTGACGGATCTTTACGCCTTGGACGGTACCTGGGAACATCGAACGCCTTGGGGGAACGAACACGTGACGTTCTCCCGCCTGCTGGCCGAGACATTCGAACGGGCGGGGCTCGGACTATACGACCCCCGCTTCCTCACGGGTGTTCCGGAAGCCCTCGACAAGATCGAAAACGCGGCGGAGGTGACGGTCGACGGTAAACAGCTGATCTCCGCTGTCCGCAAGGAGATCAGCGGAACACGGAGCGCGGCCGAGAAAAATCGCGGCAGGAGCTTCCCGCCGTCCGGTCAGGCGCCGAACGTCCTTTCCTCTGACCAGAAAGTGACGTTCGAATGACCGAACGGCAGGGGGGTGGAAAGCGGTCCGCTCCGGAATGATGAGTTCGCTTCCACTCCCTTCCTCCTTACGGGATGCGAGTGCTCACACAGGACGGGGGTCGTGTGCACGCATCGACGCAACAGCGAGCGGTGGGCCATCGGCCGTATTTCTTTCTGAGTTACGCCCATACGCCGGGGTACGGCGGCGGCACGGACCCCGATATGTGGGTCGAACGGCTTTTCCAGGACCTCTGCGGCCATGTGATGGCCATGACCGACTTACCCGCGGGCGCGCCCGCGGGCTTCATGGACCGGGAGATACGTTCCGGGGAGGGCTGGTCGGAACGGCTCGGCGACGTCCTCGCCACCTGCCGGGTCTTCGTCCCGCTGTTCTCCCCGCGCTACTTCGCCAGCGAGATGTGCGGCAAGGAGTGGTACGCCTTCGAACAGCGCGCCATCCACCACCGCGCCCGCTCCAACCAGCCCGCCGAGGCCATCGTCCCGGCCCTCTGGGTACCGGTGCCGCCGAGCCAACTGCCCGGCTCCGCGGAGCGGTTGCAGTTCAACCACCGTGATTTCGGGGAACGGTACGTCAGCGACGGCCTCTACGGCCTGATCAAGCTCAGACTCTTCGCCGAGGAATACGAACGGGCCGTCTACGAACTGGCCAAACGCATCGTGAGCGTCGCCGACTCGGTCCGCATCGACACCGGCCGGCCCGTCGACTACCGCCTCGCGCCCAGCGCCTTCGGCTCTTCCAGCAGCGGAGTCGGCGCCCCCCGGCCGATGCAGATCACCATCGCCGCGCCCACCCGCCACGATCTGCCCGAGGGCCGCAACAGCGACCACTACGGCGACCACCCCCAGGACTGGAACCCCTACTACCCGGCCGCCGCGCGCCCGCTGGCCTATGTGGCGGAGGAGCTGGTCCGCTCGCTCAACTACCAGGCCCACATCACCTCGTTCGACGAGGACCGGCACGACGGCAAGACCCCGCCCAGCACCCCCGAGATCCTGCTCGTCGACCGCTGGGCCCTCCGGGACGAGGACCACCGCCGCAGGCTCGCCGCCTTCGACGCCGAGAACCGGCCCTGGGTGACCATGGTCGTGCCGTGGAGCCGCGACGACCACCAGAGCAGAGCGGCGGAGAGCGAGCTCACCGAGACGCTCGAGGCGACCATGCCGGTCAAGATGGGCCAGGGCCGGGCCCTGTGCCGTGCCGCGGCGAAGGGAGTGCCCACCATGGAGGCGTTCGGCCAGCTCCTGCCCCAGGTGGTCGAGGTGGCCGCCCAGCAGTACCTCAAGCACGCCAAGGCCTACCCTCCCGGATCCGGCGGCGGCTCCGGCGAGCGGACCCGTCTGACCGGCCCCATGGGCAGTACGAGCTACATCCCCGACCCGCACGACCCTGCCACGGAAGCGGAGGACCTATGAGTGCCGGTCGTGACGGGCGCATCGTCACCTTCTACTCGTACAAGGGCGGTACCGGGCGCACCATGGCGCTCGCCAACACCGCCTGGATCCTCGCGGCCAACGGCAAGCGCGTCCTGGCCGTCGACTGGGACCTGGAGGCCCCCGGGCTGCACCGGTTCTTCCACCCCTTCCTCGACCCGGCCACCCTCGGCGCCACCACCGGTGTGATCGACCTGATCACCGAGTACGCCTGGGCCGCGACCAGCCCCGCCCAGCGCGCCGAGGACTGGCACCGCGACTACGCCCGCATCCAGCCGCACGCGGTGTCGCTGACCCCGGAGTCGCTCGGCTGGGAGTTCCCGCAGGGCGGCACACTCGACTTCGTCTCCGCCGGACGCCAGAACCGCGAATACTCCGCGACCGTCTCCACCTTCGACTGGGACAACTTCTACGACCGGTTCGGCGGCGGCCACTTCTTCGACGCGCTGCGCGACGACATGAAGGCCAACTACGACTACGTCCTCATCGACAGCCGCACCGGCCTCAGCGACATCGCCGACATCTGCACCGTCCACCTCCCGGACGTGCTCGTCGACTGCTTCACCCTCAGCGACCAGTCCATCGACGGCGCGGCCTCCGTCGCCCGCCAGATCGCCGAGCGCAACACCGGCCGCCCCATCGCCCTCTACCCCGTCCCGATGCGCATCGACGAGGGCGAGAAGGAGAAGGCGGACGCCGGGCGGGCGCTGGCCCGGCTGAAGTTCGACCGGCTGCCGCGCGATCTGTCCAGCGACGAACTCACCGCCTACTGGGGCGCGGTGGAGATCCCCTACCGGCCCTACTACGCCTACGAGGAGACGCTCGCCACCTTCGGCGACGAGGCCGGGCTCGCCAACTCGCTGCTCTCCGCCTTCGAACGGCTCACCGCGGTCATCACCGACCGGGAGATCACCTCGATGCCCCCGATCGGCGAGGAGGTCCGCCTGCGGATCCGCGACGCCTTCACCCGGCGCAGGCCCGCCCTCCCCGCCGATCTCTTCCTCAGCTACGTGGCGGAGAACCGGATGTGGGCCGACTGGCTCGAATCGATTCTCACCCGGGCCGGCTTCCGGGTGGTTCCGCGCGACGTCTCCGCCGAACGTCCCCCGGAGGAGGCGGAGGCCACCGCCGCGAGCGCCGCCCGCACCGTGGTGCTGCTCTCCAGCGCCTATCTGAAGTCCCAGCGCGCGGTCGAGCTGTGGGAACGGACCGCCGCGGATGCCGTCGGCAGCGGCCGCGGCCGACTGGTCCCCCTGCGCGTCGGGGACGTACGCCTGAGCGCCCCGTACATCGACCGCAACCCCGTCGACCTCTTCCGGCTGGACGAGGTGCACGCCACCACCGCCGTGATGCGGGCCCTGGACCGCCCGGTGCAGGCGGCGGACGGGTTCTCGCCCGGTCCCCGCTTCCCCGGCACCGTGCCGAGGATCTGGAACGCGCCGCCCCGCAACCCCGGTTTCACCGGCCGCTCGCTCGTCCTGGAGCGGATGCGCGACCAGCTCGGCGGCGGCCTGGCCGTGGTCCTGCCGCAGCCGCAGACCCTGTACGGACTCGGCGGCGTCGGCAAGACCCAGGTGGCGCTGGAGTACGTGCACCGCTTCATGGCCGACTACGACCTGGTCTGGTGGATATCGTCCGAGCAGCCCGACGACGTGGTCGCCTCGCTCGCCGAACTCGCCGTCCGGCTCGGCGCCCAGGGCGGCGACGACATGGCCGCCGCCTCCCAGGAGGCCGTCGACCTGCTGCGGCGCGGCGTGCCCTCGGACCGCTGGCTGCTGGTCTTCGACAACGCCGACGACCCCGAGCAGCTGCGCCGCTACTTCCCGCAGGGCGGCTCGGGCCACATCCTGGTGACCTCCCGCAACCAGAGCTGGTCCCAGCACGGCGACGCGCTGCCCGTGGACGTCTTCCTGCGCGAGGAGTCGATCGAGCACCTCCAGCGCCGGGCGCCGGGGCTCGGCGACGAGGACGCCGACCAGGTGGCGACCGCCGTGGGCGACCTGCCGCTCGCCGTGGAGCAGGCGGCGGCCTGGATCGCGGAGACCGCCACCCCCGTCGACGCCTACCTCGAACAGCTCGCCCAGCAGGCGCCCCAGGTCCTCGGCCTCAACCAGCCGGCCGGCTATCCGGAACCGGTCGCCGCGACCTGGAACATCTCCATCGCCCGGCTCAAGGAGCGCTCGCCCGCCGCCGTGCGGCTGCTCCAGCTCTGCGCCTTCTTCGCCCCGGAACCGATCTCCGCGAACCTCCTCTACAGCAAGGAGATGATCGACGCGCTGAAGCCGTACGACTCCTCGCTCCAGGAGAAGCTGGTGCTCGGCCGGGTCATCCGGGAGATCGGCCGGTTCGCCCTCGCCAAGGTCGACCAGGTCTCCAACTCCATCCAGGTCCACCGCCTCGTCCAGGCCGTCATCAAGGCGCAGCTCAGCGAGGAGGAGCAGAACGAGACCCGGCACGTCGTGCACCGCATCCTCGCCGGAGCCCGGCCCGACGACGACGAGCCGATCGACAACCCGGAGACCTGGCCGCGCTTCGCGACGATCTGGCCGCACCTCGGCCCCTCCGACGCCCGCAACTGCACGGAGCCGGAGACCCGCAGGCTCCTGATCGACCGGGTCCGCTACCTCTGGAAGCGCGGTGACGTCAGGACCGCGGGAGCGCTGGGCGACGAACTGCGGGACATCTGGCGGGAGAAGCTGGGCGTCAGCGATCTGCAGTACCTCTACCTCTGCTTCCACCTCTCCAACATCCTGCGTACCCGCGGTCGTTACGTCGAGGCGAAGGAACTGGACGAGATCACCCTGGAACGCCAGCGGGCGGTGCTGGGGCCAGAGCACCCGCACACGTACATGACCACCAGCAGCCTGGCCATCGACCTCGGGCTGCTGGGGGACTACGCGCGGGCGATCGAGATGGCGACCGAGGCCCACGAGGGCTTCGGGCAGATCTTCCACGACTCCCACCCCCGGACCCTGGCCGCCGCCAACAACCTGGCCCTGAACCTCCGCAGCGTCGGGCAGTACGCCCGCGCCCGTGAGATCGACCAGGACGTCTACGACCTGCGCTCCCAGGTGCTCGGACCGGAACACCCCTACAGCCTGTCCTCCGCCATGAACCTCGCCCGCGACCTGCGGGAGGTCGGACGGTACGAGGACTCGGTGGGGCTGCTCAGCACGACGTACAACAGCTTCAAGGCGACGATGGGCCGCAGCTTCCCCGCCACGCTGAGCGCGGCGAAGAGCCTCGCGGTGTCCTTGCGCAGGGCGGGCCGGCTGGAGGACGCCCGCCGGCTCACGGTGGCGACCCGCGCCCGCTACCGGGCGAAGTACACCACCGCCAACCCCGATTCGCTGGCCTGCGACCTCAACCTCGCCGCGGACCTGTTCGCGGCGGGCGAGAGCGCCGAGGCGAGGGACACGGCGCAGGAGGTCGTCGACCAGTACATGAAGGTGCCGGGGGAGAAGCACCCGTACACCCTGGCGGCCCAGAACAACCTGGGCGTCTATCTGACGGGCGCCGGGGAGCCGGAAGCGGCGGAGCGGGTGCTGAAGCTGGTCGTCGCCTCCATGCGGGACACCTTCGGCCGGGAGCACCCCAACACCCTGTTCTGCGTGATGAACCTGGCCAGCGCGACAGCGGACCGGGGAGAGCTGGACATCGTGCTGGAGACCGAACTGCGGCTGTCCGGGCAGTTGCGCGAGGCGCTCGGGGCGCACCATCCGGAGACCCTGTCCATGACCTCGAACATGGCGGTCACGCTCGATGCCATGGGCCGGGAGGACGAGGCGGCGCAGTTGCGGGCGGAGATCGTCGTCGAGCTGTCGCGCCAGCTGGGCGACGACCATCCGCTGGTCCGGATAGCCCGGACCGAGCAGCGGTTCCGGCGGGAACTGGAACCGATGTCGGTGTGACCGTCCGGCCGGGAGGGCTCACCCTCCCGGCATGGCGGCCCGCATGGCCCCGTCCGGGTGCTCCCGCTCGTCCAGCAGCCAGTCGAGGACGCGGGGGAGCATGGGGAACGCGTCGAAGTGGGCCGCCTTCGGTTCGAGTACGGCGGTGGCGCCCGGTATCTGCCCGGCCAGCCAGCGGGAGTGGCCGACCGGGGAGAAGACGTCCTTCACCCCGTGCCAGAGGAGCACCTTGCCGGTGATCCGGCCGGGATCGAACCCCCAGGGGCTGCAGAACGCGATGGCGTCGTCGATCCAGCCGTACGCGGAGGTGCGCAGCCCCTCGCTGTAGTTGCGCAGCAGCATGGAGCGGATCCCCGCGTCGTTGACCACCACCCGGTCGGAGTCGGTCAGCTCCCGGCGCAGATCGTCCAGAAGCCGCACCGGGTCCCGCCGGATCTGCGCGGAGCGCGTGATGAAGGACTCCGCCAGGCCGTCGGGGTCGTCGGCCGCCGTGGAGTACGCGAGCACATTGGACGCGGCCATCCCGTCGAACCAGTCGAGACCGGCCGCGTCCGGGGGCGCGAGACTGACCAGAGCCGCGGTCCGGGTGATCCGTTCCGGCATCAGCGCCGCGCAGGCCAGGGCGTGCGGGGCCCCGCCGGAGCGGCCCACCACGGCGAACCGGTCCAGGCCCAGGGCGTCGGCGATGGCCCGGACGTCCTCGACGACGTCCTTGATCCGGCGGCCCTCGTGCCGGTCGCTGCCGCCGTATCCGGGGCGGTCGTAGGTGATCAGCTGCGTATGGCGCTGGTACAGCACCATGCCGCGGGGAGCCGGTCCGAGCCTGCTGCCCGGAGTCCCGTGGAGGAGGAAGACCGGTCTTCCCCGTGGGTCGCCCATCCGCTCCACCATCAGATGCCGCCCGTCCGCCGCGAGCACCCGATTGCGCACCCGTTCCTCCTCCGCTCGGTCACCCGGCCGGCCCGGACACGGTGTGCCCGGCGTGTGCTGCCCTTTCGATGATGACCCATCAGAGGCGCTACCGGGACTGTTCTACGACAGGAAGGAATGGTGAAGGTACGGGGAGGCCGCCGGAGGGCGAATTCCGCCGACATCCGGACGGGTGGGCACACCATCCGGGCCTGCTACGGCGAATACCGGACAGGACTAGTCCTCACCCAGGGGCCTTCCGTGGTTGCACCGGGTGTTCGCGATCGGAACCGACGTGGTACGACCCGGGGCAGGTGAACGCCTCGCGTGCGAAGCGTCGCTGTCGTGTGCACGTCTGGAAGTCGGCCTTGTGTGCGTTTCACGGCCTCGGAATAGTGGGCGCCCCATCCTCCGTGTACGGGCACCCCACTTGCTCCGTGCGCGGCCCCACAGGAGGTCGAAGTTGAAGCATCGACGCATATCCAGGAAGCGCACGACGCTGGCCGGCTCGGCCGTCGTCGCCCTCGTCGCAGCGGGATTCACGTTCCAGACTGCGAACGCCAGTGACGATGTGCCGGCGTTCGCGGCCAAGACCCTCAGCGCGGACGCGGCCGGAAAGCTGGCCACCGCCCTGGACCGCGACCTGGGCGCGGACGCGGCAGGCTCGTACTACGACACCACGGCGAAGGCCCTCGTCGTGAACGTCGTCGACGAGGCGGGCGCCGAGCAGGTCCGCCAGGCGGGCGGCAAGGCCAGAATCGTGGAGAACTCCCTCGCCGAGCTGAAGTCGGCCCGGCAGGCCCTCACCGAGAAGGCGACGATCCCGGGCACCTCCTGGGCGGTCGACCCGGTGAGCAACAAGGTCCTCGTCACCGCCGACAGCACGGTCGACGGGGCGGCCTGGAAGAAGCTCTCGACCGTGGTCGAGGGCCTCGGCGGCACGGCCGAACTCAACAGGACGGCGGGCGAGTTCACGCCGCTCATCGCGGGCGGCGACGCGATCTGGGGCTCCGGCTCCCGCTGCTCGCTCGGCTTCAACGTGGTCAAGGGCGGCGAGCCGTACTTCCTGACCGCCGGCCACTGCACCGAGTCGGTCACCAGCTGGTCGGACACCCAGGGCGGCTCGGAGATCGGGGCGAACGAGGGCTCCAGCTTCCCGGAGAACGACTACGGCCTGGTCAAGTACACCTCGGACACCGCGCACCCGAGCGAGGTGAACCTCTACGACGGCTCGACCCAGGCGATCACCCGGGCGGGCGACGCGACGGTCGGCCAGGCGGTCACCCGCAGCGGCTCCACCACCCAGGTGCACGACGGCGAGGTCACCGCGCTGGACGCCACGGTCAACTACGGCAACGGCGACATCGTCAACGGCCTCATCCAGACGACCGTCTGCGCCGAGCCCGGCGACAGCGGCGGCGCCCTCTTCGCGGGCGACACCGCGCTCGGTCTGACCTCGGGCGGCAGCGGCGACTGCTCCTCGGGCGGTACGACCTTCTTCCAGCCGGTACCGGAGGCGCTGGCCGCCTACGGCGCCGAGATCGGCTGACGCTCCACCGTTCCACCGCACCACAGCGACACGGAGAGGCCCCCGGTACGCCGGGGGCCTCTCCCTCGTGTGCGGTGCGGTGCGGTGCGGTGCGGTGCGGAGTGGGTGGAGCGGGCACCGCGGGCTGTCGGGCTGTCGGGCGGTCGGGCGGTCAGGCGGCCTTCGGCAGACGGGCGGAGCCGGCCTTGGCCGGCGAGACGCCGAAGACGCTCACGGCCTGGTAGTAGGTCCAGGCCGTGCCGTTGCACGAGGTCTTCGTCGCGCCCGAGTAGCCGGCGCACACGCGCTTGAGGTCCTCGTAGAAGGCGGAGTCGACGCGGGCCTTGTTGGCGGAGAACGTACCGGCGGCCTTGTAGTTCCGGTAGCCGAAGTCATGGCGGGCGCAGGAGGTCTGGAAGGGGAAGCCGAACGGGTTGTCGGGGGAGCTGCTGCAGTAGTCCGTCGACCAGTTGAAGCCGTAGGCGGACCAGGCGCCCTGGTTGTTGCGGGCGGCCTTCCAGGCGTTGTGACTGGAGGCGCTGGTCTGGGTCCAGGCGCTGAGCACCTGGGGCTTGTCGGCGGGAGCGGCCGAGGCGGAAGCGGCGGTGATCAGGCTGAGCGGGAGCGACAGGGCGACCGCGGCGAGCGGAACCGTGAATCGACGACGCATGAGCGACCTCCGTGGGGGTGGAAGGAGTGGTCCTGGCCGTGCTTCTCGTCGGGTGGTACGAGGCGGCTCCAGCATGTAGCCATGTACCTGTCATGACTAGGTGTCGCGCTGACCGGACATCAAGAATTGGGGCGTACGTCAGATGGGGCCGCCATCGGGGCGGCCCCATGAACATGTCACCGAGCGGGAGTGGGAGCGGGATGGAGGGAGGGAGCGGGCAGGGAGATGGGGGATGTGAGGCGTGAGCGGGTGTCAGGCGGCGGTCGATCCGCCCGCCGCGCGCGCCGTCTCCGTACCGCTGTCGTCTGCCCGCCCCGGCCGGTGCCGCATCGACAGCAGCAGGGTCAGAGCCGTGCCGGCGACCGCCCAGGCCGAGAGCACCAGCAGTGGCCCGGTGACCGCGTTGCCCCGGAAGTAGGCGATCGAGCGGGCCGTCCACGTGCCCGCGCCCGGAGGGAGGGCCGGGCCGATCGCCCGCCAGAAGTCCGGGAGCATCGGCAGCGGGAAGGCGCCGCCCGCGCTCGGGTTGCCCGCGATGACGACGATGAGGACGGCCAGGCCGATGCCGACGATGCCGGTGAGGGCCTGTAGCGCGAGCGTGGTCATGCCGACCGCGAAGACCACCAGCGCGCCCAGGCCGGAGAGTCCCCAGAAGCTGCCCGGCAGGGCGCCGAGGATCGGGCCGATGATGATCGCGCCGCCGATGCCGCCCGCGATCGCGTACAGCGCCATGACCGCTGTCCGGATCGCCGCGCGCTGTCGGTTGGCGGGCTTGGAGCCCGCGCTGATCGCCAGGATCGAGGCGCAGAGATAGCCGCCCACGCACCAGCCGACCACCAGGTAGAAGGACGAGAGTCCGTCGAAGTCGTCGGGCGAGGCCGGGGCCACGTCCACGGTCCGTACGGTCCGCTGCTGGGATGCCTCGACCTGGGTGAGGATCCGCTCCAGCGCCCCGGACAGCACGGTCCCGCCGCCGGAGGCGACCAGCAGGGTGTCGGTGCGGCCTTCCGGCGAGACGATCAGGGCGCCGTCGATGTCGCGGTTCATGATCTGCTCGCGGGCCTCGGCGGCGCTGCTCACCGTACGGGGGTCGAGCGGCCCGCCGGGCAGCCCGTCCAACCGGTCGACGAGCTGCTGGGACAGCTGCCGCGGGGCCACCACTCCGAAGGCGACATCCGTCGGCTTCGGCTTGTGCAGTGCTCCGACGTAGGACGCGATGAACAACAGTTGCAGGCCGAGCACACCGATCACGAGCAGAGCGGCCCGCGGGGTGACGGCATTCTTCACCTCGTCGACGAATGTCATACCCCCACGGTCCGGGCGGGGCGGCGTGCGCGCAGGCGGGGCGGGGCCGAACGGCGTAGCGCCCGGGGCGGGTGGCGTGGCGGCGGGGGCGGGTGGCTCCCGGCTTTCCTTTCGTAAGGGCATGCCCTGCGGTAAGTTTCCGGCGTGGACGTGAGTTCTGAGGTCAAGGAGGGGAAGGCCGTCGCGATGAGTGACGCCTTCACGGCGGACTGCCCGGCCCGCACGGTGCTGAACCATGTCAGCAGCCGCTGGGGCGTGCTGATCCTGGCCTCGTTGCAGGAGGGGCCGATGCGCTTCTACGTGCTGCGGGACAGGATCGGCGGCATCAGCGAGAAGATGCTGTCCCAGAATCTGCGGGTGTTCGTGCGGGACGGGCTGATCGCCCGTGAGGTCGAACCCACGGTGCCGCCCCGGGTGACCTACTCGCTCACTCCTCTGGGGCGGGAGCTGGCGCTGACGCTGGGCGGCCTGGTCGAGTGGATCACGCAGCGGATCGGAGACATCGTCGCCGCGCGCGAGCGCCACGACGAGGTGATGTGACCCTGCTGTTCGCCGGCGCCCCGCTCTCCGGAACGGGGCGCCTTTCTGTGTCGCGTTCCCGTGTCGCGTTCCCGTGTCGCGTTCGCGTGGTGAATTTCTCCCCGGTCCGGCGGTCCGGCCTGCGCGCTATCGACCTGGTCCAGGGCTGACCGATGGGTAAGCCCTTACCTATCGAAAGCTCACTACCTAAGGTGAGCCCGACGGGCCGGGTGGCCCGGAAGGGAGATCGTGGTGGACACGGAAACCGCGCCGCGTGCAGGGGTGCGCGAGTGGATCGGGCTGGCAGCGCTGGCCCTGCCGGCGATGCTCGTGATCATGGACATGAGCGTGCTCCATCTGGCGCTGCCCACCCTGAGCCGGGATCTGGAGCCCTCGGGGGCGCAACTGCTCTGGATCACCGACGTCTACGGATTCGTCATCGCGGGCGCGATGATCACCATGGGCACGCTAGGCGACCGCGTCGGCCGGCGCCGGATGCTGCTGATCGGGGCCGTCGCGTTCGGCTGCGCCTCGGTGCTCGCCGCCTACGCGCCCACCGCGGAGACGCTGATCGCGGCCCGCGCCCTCCTCGGCCTCGCCGGCGCGGTGCTGGGCCCGTCGACGCTGTCGCTGATCAGCGCCATGTTCCAGGACGCCGGGCAGCGCGGCTTCGCCATCACGGTGTGGATGACGAGCTTCATGCTGGGCGGTGCGGTCGGGCCGCTGGTCGGCGGCGTGCTGCTGGAGGTCTTCTGGTGGGGTTCGGTCTTCCTCGTGGCCGTGCCGGTCATGGTGTTCCTGTTGGTGGCGGGCCCACTGGTGCTTCCGGAGGTCCGTGACCCGGATGCGGGCCGACTGGACCTGACCAGCGCCGCGATGTCGACGGCCGCCGTTCTGCTGGTCGTCTTCGGTGTGAAGGGACTCGCCGAGGAGGGTGTCGCCCGGCCGCCGCTGCTGTCCCTGGTGGCGGGCCTCGTGATCGGCGGCCTCTTCGTCGTACGGCAGCGTCGGCTCACCGCCCCGCTGCTCGACCTGAAGCTCTTCGCGAACCGCGGCTTCAGTGTCTCCCTCGGAACGCTGACCCTGACCGTGGTGTTCATGCTGGGCAGTCAGTTCCTCGTCTCCCAGTACATCCAGATGGTGCTGGGCATGGAGCCGCTGGAGTCGGCGGTGTGGAGCCTGCCGATGGTGGTCGGTGGGACACTCGCGATGTTCATCGCCCAGGGTGTCGCGGACCGGGTGGGCAAGGGGTACGTCTTCGGCGCCGGCCTCACGGTCGCCGCCATCGGCTTCACCGTGCTCGCGCAGGTGGGCGGCGACTCCGGGATCGGGACCGTCGTCACGGCCGCGTCCCTGCTGTTCGCCGGCCTGATGCCGGTCTCGTCCCTCGGGATCGGGATGATCGTCGACGCCGCGCCGCCCGAGCAGGCGGGCTCGGCGGCCGCGGTGGGGGAGACGACCCAGGAACTGGGCGGCGCCCTCGGCATCGCGGTCCTCGGCAGCGTGCTGAACGTCGCGTACCACAGCGGGATGACGGGCTCGGTGCCGGACGGCCTACCGGCCTCCGCTCGCGAAACGGCCACCGACAACCTGCCCGCGGCCCTCGACGCCGCAGGCCGGCTGCCCGCGGATACGGGGGCCCAACTCGTCGCCGCGGCACGGGAATCCTTCGCCCAAGGGCTCGCGTGGATCGCGATGGGAGCCATCCCGGTCATGCTCGCGCTGGCCGTCACGGCCACGTTGCTGCTCCGGAAGGTGGGGCGCGTCGGTGGGGGCGTGGATCGCGAAGGGGGCGCGGACGAAACGGGAGGAGACACCGAAGCGGGAAACATGGACAAGTCGATGCTCACGGCTGAGGTGACGACGTCCTGACCTGGCCCCGCCCCGGCCTCGCCCGACCTGACCGCTCACCGTGCGGCCGGCCGTGGGTCGCCCCGCCGGGGGAGACGGTGGCCGGTCGCGTCGGTGGCCGGGGGCGCGCGAGCGTGGCCGCCCGCCAGTTTTTACCGACGCGTAACTTCCCTCGCCACCTTACTCGTGCGTAATTTGGCATGAGCACATAAAGCTTGTGGTCCGGGCCACAGGGCGCACCGCCATCGCACCTCCCTTGAGCCGCAAGGAGACCACACGATGCTGCCCTGGATCCGTGCTGCGCGCGTTCCCCGCACGCGCAGTCTGCTCGCCGCCCTGCTCCTCGCCCTCACCGTTCTCGTCGCCCCCACGGCGACCGCGACCGCCGCCGCCCCGGCCGCCGCCGAGGCCACTTCGCGCGGCTGGAACGACTACTCCTGCAAGCCCTCCGCAGCCCATCCCCGTCCCGTCGTCCTGGTCCACGGAACCTTCGGGAACTCGATCGACAACTGGCTGGTCCTCGCCCCCTACCTGGTCAACCGGGGCTACTGCGTCTTCTCCCTCGACTACGGCCGGCTCCCCGGCGTGCCGCTCTTCCACGGCCTCGGCCCCATCGACAAGTCCGCGGAACAGCTCGACGTGTTCGTCGACAAGGTCCTCGACGCCACCGGAGCCCCGAAGGCCGACCTCGTCGGCCACTCCCAGGGCGGCATGATGCCGAACTACTACCTGAAGTTCCTCGGCGGCGCCGACAAGGTCAACGCCCTCGTCGGCATCGCCCCGGACAACCACGGCACCACGCTGCTCGGCCTCACCAAGCTGCTGCCGTTCTTCCCCGGCGTCGAGAGGTTCATCAGCGACAAGACCCCCGGACTCGCCGACCAGATCGCCGGATCACCCTTCATCACCAAGCTCACGGCGGGCGGCGACACCGTCCCCGGCGTCCGCTACACCGTCATCGCGACCAAGTACGACCAGGTCGTGACCCCGTACCGCACGCAGTACCTGGACGGGCCGAACGTACGCAACGTGCTGCTCCAGGACCTCTGCCCGCTCGACCTGTCCGAGCACGTGGCGATCGGGACCGTCGACCGCATCGCCTTCCACGAAGTGGCCAACGCCCTCGACCCGGCACGCGCCACCCCGACCACCTGCGGCTCGGTCACCGGCTGACCCGGCACGCGAAGACGGGCCGGGGCCCCGGCGTCCGATGGGGCGGACGGCGGAACCCCGGCCCGTCACTTCCTGCCGCGCCCGACGTCCCGGAGGGGCGCGGCAGGGGTATGGGAGGGCTGCTGCGAAGGTCAGCGGCTGTGGCGGCCCGCCGCGGCGGCGGCCCGTCGGCGCTGCGTGGCGAACAGTACGGCCGCACCGGCTGCGAGCACCCCGGCGCCCCCGATCGCCAGGTAGGTGCTGCCGCCGGAGCCGCCCGTCTCGGCCAGCACCTCCTCGGCGCCCGCCGCGTTGGCCTCCGGGGCGTTGCCCTCAGACTTTGCCTCCGGGGCGGCCGGGGCGGCGGCGGTGACCTTCGCCCCGGTGCTCGCGTCGTCGTCCCCGTGGCCGCCGTGCTCGACCGACGACTTCTCGGAACCCTCGGCGATGGCGTCCTCGGACGGCGCGGAGGGGGCCGCGGCCGGAGCCTCGGCGCCGGAGTCACCACCGGAACCCTGCTGCCCTTCCTCCTTCTCCGCCCCGCCGTCCTGCGCCCCGCCGCCGAACGTCACGTCGGAGCAGGCGTAGAACGCCTCGGGGGAGTCGGAGCGCTGCCAGACCGTGTAGACCAGCTGCCGGCCCGAACGCTCGGGGATCGTCCCGTCGAAGACGTACGAACCGTTCTCCAGCTTCGGGTCGGTGGCCTCGGCGAAGGGCTTCGCCTCCAGGTCCGACCAGGCCAGCGGCTTCGTGGGGTCGTAGCCGGGCTTGGTGAGGTACAGCTCGAACGACCCCCGGTGCGGGGCCGTCGCACGGAACCGGAAGGTGTGCTCGCCCGCCGACATCGCGGTGGCCGGCCAGTCGGCGCGCGGGAGGTCCAGGCCCTTGAACTTGTCGTTGGCCGCGCTGCACAGCTTGCCGTCCGGGATCAACTCACGGTGCTTGCCCGCCGCGTCGGCGATGTTCACCCCGTTCCAGTCGTACAGCGCCTGCGTCCCGCCCGCCGCGACCGCCGCCCGGCACGCCGCCGACGTCGGGCTCTCCGGCCCCTCCGCGAAGCACGCGGACACCCGGCTCACCGGGTCGGTGAGCGAACCGTGCGCGACGGCCGGGGCGGAGGCCAGCCCGGCCAGTGCGAGCGGGGCCAGACCGAGGGCGAGGACACGTGCGGCCTTGCGGCGAGCGGTCATGGATGGATCTCCTTCGAAACGGCACGGCTGTGAGGGTGGCGATCAGCAAGCTAGCCGCTGAGAAGTTCCAAAACGCCTGATGGGAGGGGGTGGTGACGATCCTTATGGTCGCTTTAAGGCGCCGCTAAGTGGGCGCTCAGGTGGAGGGCCGGGACGTGCCACCTCACCCCGTCCACCGGTACCGCCGCTCCGGCCGCCCCGTGCCCCCGTAGCGCAGGGTCACCTCCGCCCGGCCCGTCGCGGTGAAGTGCTCCAGGTAGCGGCGCGCGCTCACCCGGGACAGTGCTCCCACCTCGGCGCACTCCGACGCGGACAGGCCCGCCGGGTGGTCGCGCAGGGTGCGTTCCACCAGGTCCGCCGTGGGGGCGGCCAGGCCCTTCGGCAGCTCGCGCGAGCCGGGCGGGCGGGTGCCGAAGATCTGGTCGACGTCCTCCTGGCGGGCCTCTCCCAGCCTGTCCAGGCGGGTGCGCAGCGAGGCGACGTGGCGCAGCTGCTCCTGGAGCGCCGAGTGGCTGAACGGCTTGATCAGATAGTGCAGGGCCCCCGCCCGCAGCGCCGCCCGGATGACCCCCGCGTCCCGGGCCGCTGTGATGAACAGGGCGTCCGCGCTGGGGCGCGAGGCGTCCTGCTCCTCCGCAGCACGCAGGGCACGCAGCACCCCGATCCCGTCCATATCGGGCAGATAGATGTCCAGTAGCACCAGATCGGGGCGCAGCCGCTCGGCCGCCCGCAAGGCGTCGGCACCGTTGTGCGCCACCCCGACGACCGCGAAGCCGTCCATAGCGGACACATAGCGGCTGTGCAGTTTCGCGACCATGAAGTCGTCGTCCACCACCAGCACAGTTGTCACGCCGCCACGCTAGGCGGCGACCGCAATGACCACAACGTCCGTTGATACCGGAAGAGAGACAGCTTCTTAACGCGCAGGCAACATGTGGGCCACTTCACAGTTGAAAGGCGGAACCCGTGCGACTGCGCACTCTCCTCGCCCTTTTGGGGGCCACGTTGCTGGTGGTGGTAGGACCACCCCTGCTGTCCACCGGTGACGGTTCCGACACCGGCACCCAGATTCCCGGGCTCCGCTTCATGGTCCCCAACACTCCCGGCGGCGGCTACGACATCACCGCGCGCACCCTGGCCAAGAACGCCGAGGACGCCGAGCTCACCCACAACATCGAGGTGTTCAACCTGCCGGGCGCCGGCGGAACGGTCGGCCTGAGCCGGCTCGTCGGCGAGCACGGCAACGGCAAGCTGGCGCTCTCCATGGGGCTCGGCGTCGTCGGAGCCGTACACACCAACAAGTCCCCGAGCACGCTCGCCGACACCACCCCGATCGCCCGGCTCACCGAGGAGCCGGACATCGTCGTCGTCTCCAAGGACTCCCCGTACCGGACCATCGCCGACCTGCTCGCCGCCTGGAAGAAGGACCCGGCCCGCGTCCCGGTCGGCGGCGGGTCCTCGCCCGGCGGCCCGGACCACCTCGCCCCGATGCTCATGGCGCAGGCGGCCGGCATCGCCCCGAGGACGGTCAACTACGTCCCGTTCGACGGCGGCGGCGAACTCCTCGCCTCGATCCTCGGCGACAAGGTCGGCTTCGGGGTCTCCGGCCTCGGCGAGTACCGCGACCAGATCGAGGCGGGCGAGCTGCGCCTCCTCGCCGTGACCGGCCCGAAGCGGGTGCCGGGCCTCGACGCCCCCACCCTGCGCGAAGCCGGACTCGACACCGAGTTCACCAACTGGCGCGGCATCGTCGCCCCGCCCGGCCTCTCGCCGGCCGAACGCGACAAGCTCACCGGCCTGATCCGCGAACTCCACGGCACGAAGCAGTGGAAGGAGTCGATGAAGAAGAACGGCTGGGACGACGCCCTCCTCATCGGTGAACCCTTCGGCGACTTCCTCGACGAGCAGAACCAGCGGGTCGCCACCGTTCTCAAGGAGCTGGGGCTGTGACCACCGAACCCACCGAACCCACCGGTTCCGCGGCGCAGCCGGGCGGCGAAGCCGCGCACGAGCCGAACACCACCCTCGCCTGGCTGCGCGAGCACTCCGAACTCGGCGTCTGCGTCCTGCTGTTCGCGCTCGGCGTGCTCGTTCTCACCGACGCGTTCACCATGAGCGTCGACATCGCCCAGCGCGGTCCCGTCGGCCCCCGGACGGTCCCCTTCGTCATCGGCGGGCTGTTCCTCCTCATCTCCGTCCTGCTCGCCGGCGACGTCCTGCGCGGCGGACGCGGCGAGGCGGAGGGCGGCGAGGACGTCGACCTCGACGAACCGGCCGACTGGCGCACCGTCCTCCTGCTCACCGGGGTCTTCCTCGGCGCCGCCGTCCTGATCGGCCCGCTGGGCTTCCCGATCGCCGGGGCGCTGCTCTTCTGGGGCTCCGCCTACGCACTCGGCAGCCGGCACCACGGCCGGGACCCGCTCATCGCGGCCGGCATCTCCCTCGCCACCTATTTCGTCTTCGACAACCTGCTCGGTGTCCCCCTTCCGGGCGGCCCGCTGATGGGGGTGCTCTGACCGATGGATTCCCTCAACTCCCTCATCGACGGCTTCGGTACCGCGCTCACCCCGATGAACCTGCTCTGGGCCGCGATCGGCGTGCTGCTCGGCACCGCGATCGGCGTGCTCCCCGGCATCGGCCCGGCGATGGCCGTGGCGCTGCTGCTCCCGGTGACGTACGGACTCGATCCGACCGGCGCGTTCATCATGTTCGCCGGGATCTACTACGGCGCGATGTTCGGCGGCTCCACCACCTCGATCCTCCTCAACACCCCCGGGGAGAGCGCGGCCGTGGTCGCCGCGATCGAGGGCAACCCGATGGCGAAGGGCGGACGCGGCGCCCAGGCGCTCGCCGCCGCCGCGATCGGTCACTTCGCGGGCGGCATGATCGGCACGATCCTGCTGGTCGTCCTCGCCCCGACCGTCGCCTCCCTCGCCATCGGCATCGGAGCCCCCGACTACTTCGCCATCATGGTGCTGGCCTTCATCGCCGTCACCTCCGTCCTCGGCGCCTCCCGCATCCGCGGCATCGCCTCGCTCCTCATCGGCCTCACCATCGGGCTGGTCGGCCTCGACCAGATGACCGGCCAGCAGCGCCTCACCTTCGGCTCGCTCCAACTGGCCGACGGCGTCGACGTGGTCATCGTCGCGGTCGGACTCTTCGCGATCGGCGAAGCGCTCTGGGTCGCCGCCCATCTGCGCCGCTCCACCGGAAAGCCGATACCCGTCGGCAGACCGTGGCTCGGCCGCGCCGACCTGAAGCGCACCTGGAAGCCCTGGCTGCGCGGTCCCGTCATCGGCTTCCCCTTCGGGGCGATCCCGGCGGGCGGTGCGGAGATCCCCACCTTCCTCAGCTACGTCACCGAGAAGCGGCTCTCCAAGCACCGCGACCAGTTCGGCAAGGGAGCCATCGAAGGCGTCGCCGGACCCGAGGCCGCCGCCTCCGCCTCCGCCGCCGGAACGCTCGTCTCGATGCTCACGCTCGGACTGCCCACCACCGCCGTCGCCGCCGTGATGCTGGCCGCCTTCCAGCAGTACGGGATCCAGCCGGGGCCCCTGCTGTTCGAACGCGAACCGGAGCTGGTCTGGGGCCTCATCGCCTCGCTCTTCGTCGGCATGGTGCTGCTGCTCGCCCTCAACCTGCCGCTCGCCCCGGTCTGGGCGAAGCTCCTGCGGATCCCGCGCCCCTATCTGTACGCGGGCATCCTCTTCTTCGCCGCGGTCGGCGCGTACGCGGTCGGCGGCGAGTCCCTCGACCTGGTGATCCTCCTGATCATCGGGCTGATCGGATTCGGCATGCGGCGCTACGGGCTGCCGGTGCTGCCCGCCGTCATCGGGGTGATCCTCGGCCCGGCCGCCGAACAGCAGTTGCGCCGAGCGCTCCAGATCAGCGACGGGAGTGTGTCCGGACTGGTCAACACCCCGTTCTCCGTCACCGTCTACGCGATCGTGGTGCTGATCGTGGCGTGGCCGCTGATCGGCCGCCTGGTCCTGCGGCGGCGCGGTGGCCGGAAAACGGCAGAGGAGTCCCGCACGGTCGGTGGCGGCTGAGAGCATCGGCTCCATGACCACGATCGACTGGGACGCGGCTGCCGGATCCTTCGACGAGGAGCCCGACCACGGGCTCCTCGACCCCGCGGTGCGCGACGCCTGGGCCGGGCGGCTGGAGAGCTGGCTGCCCGGCACCCGCGCCGAGGTGCTGGACCTGGGGTGCGGCACCGGCAGCCTCTCCCTGCTCGCCGTGGGCCAGGGCCACCGCGTCACCGCCGTCGACCGCGCGCCCCGCATGGCCGACCTGGCCCGCGCCAAGCTCGCCGGGACCGGTGCGGAGGTCCTCGTCGGGGACGCCGCCCGGCCCCCGGTCGGGGAGCGGCTGTTCGACGTCGTCGTGGCCCGGCACGTCGTCTGGCTGCTGCCCGACCCGGCGGCGGCCCTGAAGCACTGGTTCGGCCTGCTGAAGCCGGGCGGGCGGCTCGTGCTCGTCGAGGGGGTGTGGGGCGGCGCCGGCCTGTCCGCCACCACGCTCACCGCCCTGCTCTCCGCGCACACCGAGCGCATCCACCACGAGGACCTGGTCCCCGACTCCCGGCTGTGGGGCAGGCAGGTCCACGACGAGCGCTACGCACTGGTCGCCCGCGCGATGCCGACGCACCGGCACACCGAGGTCGTCGACGTCCATCTGATCCTGCGGCGCGGCCCGGACGTCCTGCTGGCCCGCCGCTCCGGAACGGGGTACGCGGACGGACTGCTCCACATGCCCTCCGGCCACGCGGAGGACGGCGAGGACGTCCGCGAGGCGATGGTCCGGGAGGCTGCCGAGGAGATCGGCCTCGATCTGGAGCCCGAGGAGCTGAAGGTGGCCCTCGTGATGCAGCACCGGGGACCCGGCGGCGGCGCGCGCATGGGCTGGTTCTTCGTCGCGGAGCACGACCCGGCCCGCCCGCCGCGCAACGCCGAGCCGGAGAAGTGCTCCGAGCTGGACTGGTTCCCGCTGGCCGCCCTGCCGGACGACATGGTCGCGTACTGCCGCGCGGGCCTGGACGGATACCGGGCGGGCGAGCACTTCATGATCCACTGGCACCGGGACGGGGAGCCGATCGCGTATGTGCCGGGAGGCCCCCGCACGGCCGTCCCGCTGCCCGCAGCCGAGGAGACCACCGGGAGGGTGCACCACATCGAGCTGTGGGTGGCTGACCTGGCGGAGGCGGAGCGCGGCTGGGGCTGGCTGCTGGGCCGGCTCGGCCATGTCCCGTACCAGCGCTGGGCCCACGGCCGCAGTTGGCGGCGCGGTGACACGTACGTCGTGGTGGAGCGGTCGCCCGACCTGGCCGCCGGCGGCCACGACCGCCGCCGCCCCGGCCTCAACCACCTGGCGTTCCACGTCGCGGACCGGGCCGCCCTCGACGCCCTGGTCGCCGGGGCCCCGGCGTACGGATGGCGGCTGCTGTTCCCCGACCGCCATCCGTACGCGGGCGGCGAGGGGCATCACGCCGCCTATCTGGAGGACCCGGCGGGGTACGAGGTGGAGCTCGTCGCCGACTCCCGGCCCCGCCCCTGAGCCGCCCGGCGGTGCGTGCGGGCCCCGGCCCCCGCGCCCGACGGGGCGTTCAGTCGAGGAGCGCGGTCAGCCCGTCCGTCCGGGCCAGGTCCTCCAGCTCGTCCAGGGCCCGGGCCGCCGCTCCGGCCGCCGCCGGATCGCGTCCGGCCAGGCCGCTCGCCGCGAACTCGTCCTCGTCCAGCCGCAGGACCGTCGCGCCGTCGGCCGACACCCACAGGTCCAGGTCCAGGTCCTCGACCCTCAGCACCCCGTCCGCGAGCACGGCGGGCCGCGTGATGTCGCAGTACCAGCCCTTGAGCCTGCCGTCCCCGGTGCGGACCTCCTTCACCGCGAACCACCGGTCCCGCCAGTAGTGCTCGGTCAGGACGTCGCCCGGCTCGAACCGGACGAAGCCGAAGTCCCGCGCCCCCGGAGCGGCCCACGGCGCCCGGACCGTGACGCGGACTCCGTCGTCCCGGACCAGCTCCGCCGGATACCTGATCTTGGTGCGGCCCGCCTTGGACAGGTCGACGACCAGGCCCTTCGTGCGGCCGGCGCGGGGCTCAGAGGGTGCGGACATGGCGGACCTCCGTCGCGCAGACCTGGTACCCGAACCACTGGTTGACGGCCAGCATCGGGCCGTTGCCGGTGTCGTTGGAGGTGTACGCGTCCGTGTATCCGGCCGCCCGCGCCCGGTGCAGCGAGTCGTTCTTCGCCAGCTTCGCCAGACCCCGCCCCCGGAAGTCCCGCAAGGTGCCGGTCATGGCGCTCAGATACGTCCGCGCGCCGTCGGTGGTGGCCGCGCTGAACGCCGCCACCTCGCCGTCGACCAGCGCCACCGAGGTGAGCCCCTGGTCGAAGGCAGGGTGCCGCCAGATGTTCGTCAGCCAGTCCTCGTAGTCGTCCAGCTCGGAGGTGATGTCGCCCGGCTCGTCGGCCGTCACCTCGACGTCAGCCTCGAACAGCGGCCGGGGATCGTCGGCGAAGTCCGAGCCGGCCCGCAGCTCGACGCCCGCCGGCGGTTCCTGACGCGGCGGCAGGGCCCCGCCCGCGAGGTCGAGGTGCTGGAAGTGCGCGGAGCGCCTGGCCCGGTAGCCCCGCTTGCGGGCGAACTCCAGGCTCTCCGGGTTGTCCAGGACCCACGCGTACAGGACCGTGGCCCCGGCCTGGGCCAGGTGCTCCTCCGCCGTGCGCAGCAGCAGCGAGCCCGCGCCGCGGTTCGTCCGGCCGGGAAGCGTCTGCGGTGTGAAGTACCCCTGCCCCGGCTCGGGACTGTCGTAGGCGATGCCCGCCTGCGCCGTGGCGATGATCTCGCCGTCCTCCTCGGCGACCAGCAGCCGGTAGTGACGGTCCGGATGGGCGTGGGCCAGATCGTGGACGACCTGTTCGGGGGTGGCCACCATCCAGGGGACCGAGGCCCTGCGGGCACGGGTCCACGCCTCCGCGTCGGACGGCCGGAAATCGCGCACGATCACAGTCATGCGGTGGACCGTATGCGCAGTCGCGTCCCGAACGCCTCTCATTTTTCCGCCGGTGGGGGAGAATCGGCCCGTGACTGACAAGATCGTCCTCGACCCGGACTCCGGCATCGCGCCGTACGAGCAACTGCGCACCCAGCTCTCCGGACTGGCCCGTTCCGGCGCGCTCCCCGTCGGCCACCGGCTCCCGACCGTACGCGGCTTCGCCGAGGAGCTGGGCCTCGCCGCCAACACCGTCGCCAAGGCCTACCGGGCCCTGGAGGCGGACGGGGTGATCGAGACCCGGGGCCGCAACGGAACCTTCGTCGCGGCCGCCGGGGGAGCGGCCGAACAGCGGGCCGCGACCGCCGCGCAGGTGTACGCGGAGACCGCCGAGCGGCTCGGCCTCACCCGGCAGCAGGCCCTGTCGCTGGCCGAGGACGCGGTGCGCGCGGCGTACGGGGACTGACGCACTGCCCGTGACACACGGGGTCGACTGGCGTACTGCCCGTGACACGCACGAGGTCAACTGGCTTGCTGCCCGTGACACACGGGGTCAGAGGTAGAGCCCGGCGTCCGGCCCCGCGTCCTGCTTCGGCACCGACGCGGGGCCGATGCCCCGGCGCAGCGCGTACAGCTCGGCGAGGGAGTTGCCCTCCCGGCTCACCCCTTCGTCCGTACCCAGCCAGGCCACCGACTCCTGACGGGTCAGCGGGCCGACCTCGATCCTGGCCAGGCAGCGGCCGGGGCGCACGACCGCCGGGTGCAGCCGCTCCAGGTCCTCATTGGTGGTGACCCCGACCAGCACGTTGCGGCCCTGCCCCAGCAGACCGTCCGTCAGGTTCAGCAGCCGGGACAGGGCCTGGCCCGCCGTGTGCTTGGCCTCGCCGCGGATCAGCTCGTCGCAGTCCTCCAGGAGCAGCAGCCGCCACCGCCCCTTCGCCGTGCCGTCGTCCTCACCGATCGCGATGTCCATCAGATAGCCGACGTCGTTGAAGAGCCGCTCGGGGTCCAGCACGCAGTCGACCTGGCACCAGTCGCGCCAGGACCGGGCCAGGGTGCGCAGCGCCGATGTCTTGCCGGTGCCGGGCGGGCCGTGCAGCAGGAGCAGCCGGCCCGCGATGTCGTCCGGCGTCACCTTCATCAGCCGGCCCATCGCCTCGGCCACCGGGGCGGTGTAGTTGGGGCGGACCTCGTCCCAGCTTCCGGCGGTGATAAGGCGGGTGGTGCGGTACGGGCCGCGGCGCGGGGAGACGTACCAGAAGCCCATGGTCACGTTGTCGGGCTGGGGCTCCGGCTCGTCCTGCGCGCCCTCGGTGGCCAGGCCGAGGACCCTCCTGGCCAGTTCCTCGCTGGTCGCGGTGACGGTGACGTCCGCGCCCCGGTTCCACCGGGAGGCCAGCAGGGTCCAGCCCTCGCCCTCCGCGAGCGTGGCGCTGCGGTCGTCGTCGCGGGCGGCCCGCAGCACCGTTGCGTCCGGCGGCAGCAGCGTCGCCCCGGCCTTGACCCGGTCGAGGGAGGAGCTGTGCGCGTACGGCTGCTCGCCCGTCGCGAAGCGGCCGAGGAAGAGAGCGTCGACGACATCGGACGGTGAATCGCTGTCGTCGACGGTGAGCCGGATCGGCAGAGCGGATTCGGGGGAGTCGGGCATGGCGCCCATGATCCGGCACCGTGTGGCCCCGTGCACCCGGGTTTCGCGGGCTCGCGGACCGGGCCGGCGGCGCTCCCGGCAGCCGACGGAGCGACAACACGGCGTCAAGGAGCGCCCGTTGAACGACCGGGGGCGGACGGAAGCACACCACGCCTATTTTTGGCATGAACACTTCCAGTGCGGTGCGAGTGCTGCTACTACGGAGTAGGCAGAAACCCCCTGCTCAAGGAGGTCCCATGAAAATGTCCAGACTCGTGGCGTTCTCGTCCTCGCTCCTGCTCGGCGCCGCCCTCGCCCTCACCGGTGCGGGGATCGCGAACGCCGACTCGTCCGCCGCGGCGGTCGACTACGTCGCCCTCGGCGACTCGTACTCCTCCGGTGTCGGAGCGGGCAGCTACGACGGCTCCAGCTGCAAGCGCAGCAGCCGCGCCTATCCCGCCCTCTGGGCGGCCGCCAACTCCCCCTCCTCGTTCGACTTCGCCGCCTGTTCCGGCGCCCGGACCGGAGACGTCACGGGCAGTCAGCTCGGCCGGCTGAACGCCTCGACCGACCTCGTCTCGATCTCCATCGGCGGCAACGACGCGGGCTTCGCCGACGTCATGACGACCTGTGTCCTGCAGTCCGAGGCCACCTGCCTCAACCGCGTCGCCACCGCCCGCTCCTACGTCGACTCCACCCTGCCCGGCAGGCTCGACTCCGTGTACTCGGCCATACGCTCCAAGGCCCCCTCCGCGCAGGTCGTCGTCCTCGGCTACCCGCGCTTCTACCAGCTCGGCGGCGGCTGCCTCGCGGGTCTGAGCGAGAAGGAGCGCTCCGCCATCAACGGGGCGTCCGACCACCTCAACACGGCCACCGCCAAGCGGGCCGCGGACCACGGCTTCACGTTCGGCGACGTCAGGCAGGCCTTCACCGGGCACGAGATCTGCTCGGGCAGCGCCTGGCTGCACAGCGTGAACTGGCTCAACATCGGCGAGTCCTACCACCCCACCGCCGCCGGACAGTCGGGCGGCTACCTCTCCGTTCTCAAGTCCGCCCTCTGACCCGGAGGGGTGGCGCTCCCGACCGGGGCGTCCACCCTTCCCGCGGTCCCTCCGCGCGGCACGCGCAGGGGGGCGGACGGGGCGGGGCCGCCGAACCGTGCGAACCGCCTGAACCGTGCGAACTGCCCGAAGTCGCCCCGAAATCGCGCGGATTCGGTAACGAGGCGTCAACCTCCGTATGTGTGTGCGTAATCCTGTGGCCGGGATACACGGGTGTCACCGCGGGACGATAGGGTTAACCTGCCCGGACCGGGTGCCCTCGTACGGGTGGGGAGTGACATGGAACAGATAACGGTGCGAAGCAGGCCGCGCGTGCCTGCCATCACATGCGGGAGCGGTGCGACCAGTACGCGCCTCGACCGCCATCTCGCGGTGCTCGGCGGCCCTGTCGTCCCGCAGCGCGAGTCGGCGGAAGCGACGCTGCTCATGCGTGAGCTGACCTCGCGTGATGCCGCGCACACCCGCAGGAGCAGGAGCGCACGTGTGTCGCTCTTCGCGCCCCTGCGGCGACTGCGGCGCTCGCTCTTCGGCAGCCGCCGCTGACCCACGGCACCGCCCGTCGGGACCGGCCCGCCGCTCGGGGCGGTTCAGGCGATCACTCCGTCCCGGCGCAGCACCGATGCCTGCTCGTCCGTCATCCCCAGGGCTCGCAGCAGCGCATCGGTGTGCTCACCCAGCGCCGGTACGGCACCCATCCGTGCTTCCTCGCTCCCCGGCAGCGTGATCGGCGGCAGCAGCGCCCGCAACGGCCCCACCGGTGTCCCCACCTCCCGCCACCGGTCCCGTGCCGCGAGCTGCGGATGCGCCGCCACATCGGCCACCGTGTTCAGCCGGGCACAGGCGATGCCCGCCGCCTCAAGACCCGCCAGCGCCTTCCGCCCCGTCAGGCCCGCCAGCGCCCGGCCCACCGCCTCGTCGGTCCGCTCCCGGTTCGCGGTCCGTGCCGCGTTCGTCGCGAAGTCCGGGTCGTCGGCCAACTCGGGCCGCCCGAGGACCTGTTCCGCCAGCCGCCGCCACTCCCTGTCGTTCTGCACCGAGAGCAGCACCTGCTCGCCGTCGGCCGTCGCGTACGCGTCGTACGGAACGATCACCGAGTGCGCGAGACCGGTACGCGCCGGGGGAGCGGAGCCGTGCGTCCCCTGGTGCAGCGGGTGGCCCATCCACTCGGCCAGCGCGTCCAGCATGGAGACCTCCACCGGGCCGCCCCGTCCGGTGGTCGCCCGCCGCAGCAGCGCCGCGAGCACCCCGGAGAACGCGTACATCGCCGCCGCGATGTCCGCCGCCGGCACGCCCGCCTTCACCGGCTGCTCGGCCGTCCCCGTCACCGAGACCAGGCCGGCCTCGCACTGCACGAGCATGTCGTAGGCCCGCTTGTGCGCGTACGGTCCCACCGCGCCGTAGCCGGAGATGTCGACCGCCACCAGGCGCGGGTGCTCCGCGCAGAGCGAGGCGGCGTCGAGGCCGAGCCGGGCCGCCGCACCCTGGGCCAGGTTCTGGACGAACACGTCTGCCCCTGCGACGAGTTCACGGACCACCGCGAGGCCGCGCGGATCCTTCAGGTCGACGGCGAGGGACTCCTTGCCGCGGTTGCACCACACGAAGTGCGAGGCGAGACCGCGCGCCGCCGTGTCGTAGCCGCGCGCGAAGTCGCCGCCGTCCGGGCGCTCCACCTTGATCACCCTCGCTCCGAGGTCGGCGAGCTGCCGGGTGGCGAAGGGGGCGGCGACCGCTTGCTCGACGGCCACCACGGTAATGCCGTCGAGGGGGAGTGGCGAGGTGTTCATGCCCCCGTGCTTACCCGCTGAGCGCCGCGCGTGCCACCTCCGGCCGCTCTGCGGACCACCTCTGGCCGCTCTGCGGACCACCTCTGGCCGCTCTGCGTGCCACTTCCGGCCGCCCTGTGGACCACCTCTGGCCGCTCTGCGGACCACCTCCGGCCGCTCTGTGGTTTGCCCGGCCGCCGCTACAGCAGCGCGAACTGCCCCTCCGGGCCCTCCTCCTGGTGCCCGAGCACCGATGCGGGACGCCGTGCCGAGGGCGGCGCCGGCAGCACCCCGGCCGCCCGCAGTTCGGCGGGCCCGATCAGCTCTCCCGCCTCCAGCGCCGCCCGCAGCTCCTTCCGGGGTCCCGCCGTGCCGTCCAGCAGGGCGAGCACGGTGATGAGTTCGAGCAGCTCCGACGTCCACTCCCGGGGCCAGCCGCGCGCACCGACCGCGTCCAGGCCGTCCGGGACGATTCCGTCCGGCCCCCGGCCCGTCGCCGCCGCGGCCCGGCGCCCGAACCAGAGCTCCAGCACCCGCACCCCGCCCACCGTGAACTCCCAGGCCGCCGCGGGCACCGGCGAGATCCGGCCATCGCCGACGACCAGTGCCTCGTCCCCGGCCTCATGGACCAGCTCCGTGGGGCGGGCCGGGAGGGCCGCCCGCACATAGGGCCTGCGTCCGCCCGGCATCCGGGGCCGCTCCCCGCCCCGGGCCCCGCGCAACTGGAGCCGCATCAGCTCCCGGCCGAGCGCCACCCCCGACGACCACACCTCCGCGTCGGCCGGCAGCGGGACCCGGGGGCCGGTTGCGGAGGGCCGGGCTGCGGCCAGGACCCAGGCCAGCACCGCCTCCGGGGTGAACGCGTCCGGCTCCGCCGCGCCGCCGAGCCGCTCGCGCAGCAGGTCCGTGAGCCCCGGAGCCAGGTTGGGCTCCGTGCCGCCCGGCCTGCGGTAGAGCGGCCTGATCCGGCCGGGCCGCCCGGCCGGGGAGTGCCCGTCGGGCAGCAGCGCGGTCACGGACAGGGCGGGCCCGGAGTCCTCGGGGGCGGAGCCGTGCTCGACGGCGAAGAGCTGCCGCCCGTCGGCGACCCGCCACAGCTCCGGACGGGCCGCGTCGATCAGCCGGTGGTCGGGGAGCAGCCACTGTTCGTCGTAGGGGCCGTGGAGGATCCGTACGGGGTCGGGGCAGGGGCCCGGGGTCCGGGCGAAGCGGCCCGTTCCTGCGGACCGGCCGGGCAGGGCCGCGACCGAGGTGTGCGGCGTACGGGAGCGGCTGGGCGCGAACAGCCGTTCCTGCTCGGCCGGGTCGGCGGCGGCCAGCCGTTCCCAGCGGGCCCGGAGCGCCTCGGGGTCGGGGCCGCGCACCCAGGCGCGGCCGGTTCGCAGCGGCCGTACGGACCACGGCATCAGCTCGTCCAGTGACAGGAGCCCGTCCGCTGACGGGTGCCTGTCGGTTGACGGGCGCTCGTCCGGAGAGGGGGACCCGTTCGGAGTCGGGGACCCGTTCGGCGAGGGAGGCCCGTCCGGCGGTCGGGGTGTCTCCGGCGGCGAGGACCGGGCGTTCCCGTCGCCGCCGGCCGCCGCAGTCCCGTGCGCTGTCACCTGCCCGTCCTCCCCTGTCCGCCGTGACCCCTGCGCATCGTAACGGCGGGCGGCGTCCCCGTGGGGCGGGGTCAGTGGGCCTCCACCGTCACGGAGAAGGAGAACCGGTCGCCCCGGTAGCGGATCCGGGCCACGTCCACCACGCGCCCGTCCTCGTCGTACGTCACGCCCGTGTAGTGCAGGATCGGGCTGAGCAGCGGGACCTGGAGCAGCTCGGCGGTGACGGGGTCGGCGAGCCGCGCCTCCACCGTGTCGGTGATCCGGGAGATCCTCACCCCGACGACGTCGCGCAGGACCTTGGTCATCGGCCAGCGTTCGAGGTCGGCCACGTCGATCCGGGCGGCGATGTCGGGAAGGACCGCGTTCTCCGCCCAGTTGGTGGGCTCGTCGCTCTGCCCGTCGCGGCGCAGCCGCCGGTAGCAGGTCACCTCGGCGCAGCCCGGGAAGAACTCGGCCAGATCACCGGGCACCGCTGTCGGGCCGTGGCCCAGAACGGTCGTCGCCTCGCCGGACTGCTGGGCCACGATCGCGTCGACCGAGCCCAGCAGCCGGACGGGGGAGACCCGCCGGGCGCGCGGCTCGATGAACGTGCCGCGTCGCCGGTGCCGGCTGATCAGCCCCTCCGCCTCCAGTTCCTTGAGCGCCTGGCGCATCGTGAGCACGCTGACCCCGTAGTGCGCGGCGAGCTGCTCCTCGGTGGGCAGCCGGGCGGAGGCGTCCCGGGGGCGGCCCAGTATGGAGGCCCGCAGGGACTGGGAGACCTGGTACCAGAGCGGCAGCTTGCGGTTCAGGACGAGGGAGTCGGGGGCGAAGGCGGGCGCGGGCGGCACCGGGGCCGCCCGGACGTCCGCGCTGGTCCCGGAGGGGGCGGCCCCGTCGTCTCCGGTCCCGGCGGGGGCGGCCCGGACGGCCCCGGCCCCGGGCCCGGTGCCGACCGTGGCGTCGCCGCCGGTCCTCCGGTCGTCCGATCCGGCTCTCTCCTGGCTCTCTGTCACGTCGTCCCCGTCCAGTCCCGTGCCCGTCCGTGCCCGTCCGTCCCCTCCGGCCTTCCGCCGTCTACGGCCGGAAGTTGCGGCTCAGACCCTGCCACACGTCGTCGTAACCGCGCTGCAGGTGTTCGGCGGAGGCTGCCTGCGCGGTCGCCGTGACCGGCCAGCGGGTCTCGAACATGAACGCCAGGCCGTCGTCGATCTTCTGCGGCTTCAGCTCCGCCGCGCTCGCCCGGTCGAAGGTCTCCCGGTCCGGTCCGTGCGCCGACATCATGTTGTGCAGGGAGCCGCCGCCCGGGACGAAGCCGTCCGCCTTCGCGTCGTACGCCCCGTCGATCAGGCCCATGTACTCGCTCATCACATTGCGGTGGAAGTACGGCGGGCGGAAGGTGTCCTCGCCGACCAGCCAGCGCGGGGCGAAGACGACGAAGTCCACCCCGGCCAGCCCCGGGGTGTCGGACGGCGAGGTCAGCACCGTGAAGATCGACGGGTCGGGGTGGTCGTAGCTGATCGTGCCGATCACATTGAACCGGCGCAGGTCGTAGACGTACGGGGTGTGGTTGCCGTGCCAGGCCACCACGTCGAGCGGCGAGTGGTCGTACGTCGCCGACCAGAGGTTCCCGCAGAACTTGTTGACCACCTCCACCGGGCCCTCGTGGTCCTCGTACGCGGCGACGGGCGCGAGGAAGTCCCGGGCGTTCGCGAGGCCGTTGGCGCCGATCGGGCCCAGGTCGGGCAGCGCGAACGGGCGGCCGTAGTTCTCGCAGACGTAGCCGCGCGCGGTCTCCTCCAGCAGCTCCACCCGGAAGCGGACCCCGCGCGGGATCAGCGCGACGTGGCCCGGCTCGGCGCGCAGCAGGCCCAGTTCGGTGCGCAGCAGCAGTCCGCCGCGCTCGGGGACGATCAGCAGCTCGCCGTCGGAGTCGCTGAACACGCGGTCCGTCATCGAGGAGTCGGCGTTGTACAGGTGGATCGCCATGCCCGCGCGCTGCGCGGCGTCGCCGTTGCCGCCGAGCGTCCACAGGCCGCTCAGGAAGTCCGTGCCGGGCGCGGGGTCGGGCAGCGGGTTCCAGCGCAGCCGGTTCGGGTCCGGCGTCGTCTCCGTGAAGGGCGCCGAGCGCAGGCCGCCGTTGTCGACGCGGGCGAACGCCGGGTGGGCGGCCGAGGGGCGGACGCGGTAGAGCCAGGAACGGCGGTTGTCCGCGCGCGGCTCGGTGAAGGCGGAGCCGCTCAGCTGTTCCGCGTAGAGCCCGAGCGGGGCGCGCTGGGGGGAGTTGCGGCCGTGCGGCAGCGCCCCGGGAACCGCCTCCGAGCTGTGCTCGTTGCCGAAGCCCGAGGAATGCGTCAGCCCCTCGGCCGTCTTCCTCGCCTGGTCGATCGCGCTCATCCCGCACTCCCGTTGCCCAAGAAAGCCATCGGATCCGCCGGACGACGAATCCTATGTACTACCGTAGGAATCGGAGTGGGGCACGTCAACGGCATACATCCCGCCATTCGTGGCCTGTCCCAACCGATGCGATGCGATGCGGTGCGTGACCGGTGCGTGAGCGCGGCGGCCGACGGCCGGCCCGGCCGCCGGGTGGTGCCGCCCGTCCGCCGGGGCGAGGGGGCACGGCATCATGGGGCCCGTGCCCCACGTCAACCCGAACCTCCGCCGCGCTCCCGTGCAGCAGCGCAGCGCCGACCGGCTGGCCCGGATACTCGACTCCTGCGCCGGGCTCCTCGACGAGACCGGCTACGAGCAGCTCACCACCCGGGCCGTCGCCGAGCGTGCCGAGGTGCCCATCGGTTCCGTCTACCGGTTCTTCCCCAACAAGCGCGCGCTGGTCGACGCCCTCGCGCTGCGCAATCTGGACACCTACGCCGACCGCATCGCCGCCCGCCTCGCGGACCTTCCGGCCGGCGACTGGCGCGCCGCCATCGACGCGGTGCTCGACGAGTACCTGGCGATGAAGCGGAGCATCCCCGGCTTCGCGCTCGTCGACTTCGGACCGCCGTCCCCGGCCGGGGACGCGGCGGACGACGCCAACCGGAGGCTGGCGGACCGGCTCGCCGTCCTGCTCGCCGGCCACCTCGGCCGACGGCCCGACGAGGCGCTGTCCCGGGCGATCCTGGTGAGCGTCGAGGCCGCCGACGCGCTCCTCCAACTGGCCTTCCGCACGGAACCGTCGGGGGACGCGGCCCTCGTGGCCGAGACGCGGACCCTGGTCAGGGCCTACCTCGCCCAGACGCTCGACTGAGTGCGGGCCCCTGGCCGGGGAGCCCCCGGCCGCGCCGCGTGCCCGGCCACGGTTGTGCCCGTCTGCCCGTCTGCCCGTCTGCCCGTCTGCCCGTCTGCGCATGGGCCCGTGTGCCTAGTTGTCGCCCTTTGACCGGGGCCCTCGGCTCCGCGCGCCCGGGCGCCTGCGCGCCCGGTCGCCGGGGTCCGCTCGCCTTCTCCTGCGCGCGACACCTCCCCCCTGTGCGTACCGGTCGGTATGCTCGCCCGTGCCGGGGCTCCCACGCCCGCCCGGCCCATGCCGTCGACGTCGTCCTGCCACCGCCGCCGCCCCGGGGAGGGCCCATGTCCCACGACACCCGCACCGCACCGCGTATCTGCCCCCTCTGCGAGGCCACCTGCGGCCTCACCCTCACCATCGAGGGCGCCACCGTCACCGGTGCGCGCGGTGACCGCGAGGACATCTTCAGCCGGGGCTTCATCTGCCCCAAGGGGGCCTCCTTCGGAGGGCTCGACGCCGACCCCGACCGGCTGCGCGTCCCCCTCGTGCGCGACGACGACGGGGAGCTGCGCGAGGCCTCCTGGAGCGAGGCGTTCGACCTGATCGCCGCCCGGATACCGGAGCTGACGGAGGCCCACGGGCCGAACGCGGTCGGCGTGGTCCTCGGCAACCCCAACGTGCACACGATGGCGGGCTCCCTCTACCCGCCCCTGCTGCTCGGGGCCCTGCGCACCCGCAACGTGTTCACCGCGAGCACCCTGGACCAGATGCCCAAGCACGTCTCCAGCGGCCTGCTCTTCGGCGACGCGCACGCCATCCCCGTACCGGACCTCGACCGCACCGACCACCTCCTCCTGATCGGCGCCAACCCGCTGGAGTCCAACGGCAGTCTCTGCACCGCCCCGGACTTCCCCGGCCGGCTCAAGGCCCTGCGCCGGCGCGGCGGCACCCTCACCGTCATCGACCCGCGCCGCACCCGCACCGCCCGTCTCGCCGACCGGCACGTCGCGATCCGGCCCGGCGCGGACGCCCTGCTGCTGGCCGCGCTCGCGCACACGCTCATCGACGAGAAGCTCGCCGACCCCGGTCCGCTCGCCGACCACCTGGAAGGGATCGACGAACTGGCCGCCGCCCTCGCCGGCTTCACCCCGGACGCCGTGGCCGCCGCCTGCGACGTGGACGCGGACACCATCACCGCCATCGCGCGCGAACTCGCCGCCGCCCCCACCGCGGCCGTCTACGGGCGCATCGGCAGCTGCACCGTCGAGCACGGCACCCTCGCCAGCTGGCTGGTGGACGTCCTCAACATCCTCACCGGCAACCTCGACCGGCCCGGCGGCGCGCTGTTCCCGCTCTCCGCGACCGCGCGCGCCCCACGGCCCGCCGAACCCGGGACGCGTAAAGCCGTCCCGGGCAAGGGCTTCGCGCTCGGCCGCTGGTCGAGCCGGGTCTCCGGGCACCCCGAGGCCAAGGGCGAACTGCCCATCGCCGCCCTCGCCGAGGAGATCGACACCCCGGGCGAGGACCGCATCCGCGCCCTGTTGGTCATCGCGGCCAACCCCGTGCTCTCCGCGCCCGACGGCGACCGCCTCGACGCGGCCCTCGCCGACGGACTCGACTTCATGGTGAGCGTCGACCCGTACCTGAACGAGACCTCCCGGCACGCCGACGTCGTCCTGCCACCGCCGCCGCCCTCGCAGAGCGCCCACTTCGACTTCGCGTTCAACGGCTTCGCCGTGCACAACCAGGTCCGCTACACCCCCGCCGCCGTGCCCCTGGAGGACGGGCGGATGGACGAGAGCGAGATCCACGCCCGCCTCGTCCTCGCGGTGGGCGGCCTGCACGGCGCGCCGCCCTCCGCCGTCGACGACCTGGCCATCACCGCCGCCCTCGCCCGCGCCGGTGCCCCGGAGGACCTGGCCGCCGGCCTCACCGGCGAGAGCGGCCCCGAACGGCGACTGGACCTCATGCTGCGCCTCGGCCCGTACGGGCTGACGCTGGAGCAGCTCCTCGCCCACCCGCACGGCATCGACCTCGGCCCGCTGAAACCCCGCGTCCCGGAGGTCCTGCGCACCCGCTCCGGCCGCATCGAACTGCTCCCGGAGCCGATCGCCGCCGATCTGCCGCGCCTGCGCCGGGCGCTGGGCGACCGGCCCGCCCCGCTCGTCCTCGTCGGCCGCCGGCATCTGCGCTCCAACAACAGCTGGATGCACAACGTGGGCTCGCTCGCCGGAGGGTCCAACGTCTGCACCCTCCAGATCCACCCCGACGACGCCGCCCGCCTCGGTCTCGTGGACGGGGCCGGCGCCCGGATCGAGTCGTCGGGCGGCGCGATCGAGGCCCCCGCCGAGATCACCGACACCGTGCGCCGCGGGGTGGTGAGCCTGCCGCACGGCTGGGGCCACAGCCGCCCCGGCACCCGTATGGCGGTCGCCGCCGCGCACCCGGGGGCGAACGTGAACCAGCTGCTCGACGGCACGCTCCTGGATCCGCTGTCCGGCACCGCCGTGCTGAACGCCGTTCCGGTCTCCGTGACCCCGGCTCTTTAACATCACCGTGTTGACCTGGGGTTTTGCTCGTATTGCTCACACGTCAACATCTTGTTAACGCCAGGAGAGCGCCCCTAACGTCATCCGGACCGCCGGGACCGGTGGGAGTTCAAGGATGAACGTTAGGTATCCCCCATGCTGACAATCCTCGGCTTCGCCATGATCGCGACCTTCCTGGTCCTGATCATGACGAAGAAGATGTCGCCGATCGCGGCGCTGGTACTGATCCCCGCACTGTTCTGTGTCGCCGTAGGACAGGGAGCGCAGCTCGGCGACTACGTCATCGAAGGCGTCGGCAACCTCGCGCCCACCGCGGCCATGCTGATGTTCGCCATCGTCTACTTCGGCGTGATGATCGACGTCGGCCTGTTCGACCCGATCGTCCGGGGCATCCTGAAGTTCTGCCAGGCCGACCCGATGCGCATCGTCGTCGGTACGGCGGTGCTCGCCGCGATCGTCTCGCTGGACGGCGACGGCTCCACCACCTTCATGATCACCGTCTCGGCGATGTATCCCCTCTACAAACGCCTGAAGATGAGCCTGGTCGTCATGACCGGTGTCGCGGCCACCGCCAACGGCGTCATGAACACCCTCCCCTGGGGCGGCCCGACCGCCCGTGCCGCCACCGCCCTCAAGCTGGACGCCTCCGAGATCTTCGTGCCGATGATCCCGGCGCTGGCCATGGGGCTGCTCGCCGTGTTCGTGCTGGCGTACGTGCTCGGTCTCCGGGAGCGCAAGCGCCTGGGCATGCTCACGCTCGACGAGGCGCTGGCCCGGGAGCCGGAGCCGGAGACCGTGTCCACCGGCGCGGGCGGCACCGGCGCGGGCCGCGCCGCCGGTGAGGACCGCCTCGTCAAGCGGACCTCCGCGGGCGGTACGGGTACGGCGGCGGGGGCCGGCACCGACGCCGACCCCGCGGACGCGGACGCGGACGGGGACGGGGACGACGACGAGTTCCAGGGCCTCGACCCGAACCGGTCCACGCTCCGCCCGAAGCTCTACTGGTTCAACGCCGGACTCACCGCCGCCCTGCTGACGGCGATGATCATGGAACTGATGCCGATCCCGGTGCTCTTCCTGCTCGGCGCGGCCCTCGCGCTCACCGTCAACTTCCCCCACATGCCCGACCAGCGGGCCCGGATCGCCGCGCACGCCGACAACGTCCTCAACGTCTCCGGCATGGTCTTCGCCGCCGCCGTCTTCACCGGAGTCCTCACCGGCACCGGCATGGTCGACAACATGGCCGACTGGGTCGTCGGCGCGGTCCCCGACGCGATGGGCCCGCACATGGCCATCGTCACCGGTCTGCTCAGCCTGCCGCTCACCTACTTCATGTCCAACGACGGCTTCTACTTCGGCGTCCTCCCCGTCCTCGCCGAGGCGGGCGCGGCCCACGGGGTCTCGCCGCTGGAGATCGCGCGCGCCTCCCTGGCCGGCCAGGCCCTGCACATGTCCTCGCCGCTCGTGCCCGCCGTGTACGTCCTCGTCGGCATGGCGAAGGTCGAGTTCGGCGACCACACCCGCTTCACCGTCAAGTGGGCCATCCTCACCTCGCTCGTGGTGCTCGCGGCGGGCGTCCTCTTCGGCATCATGTAATGACACGCGCACCGCGAACCGGGCCCGGCAGGGGCTGGCTGCTGCGCCTCGTCATCGCCTTCGCCTTCGCGCAGGGGGCGGTGTCGATGGCGCGGCCCGCCGTCTCCTACCGGGCCCTCGCGCTCGGCGCCGACGAGGCCGCCGTCGGCGTCATCGCCGGGGTCTACGCCCTGCTCCCGCTGTTCGTCGCCGTGCCGCTCGGCCGCCGTACCGACCACGGCCGCTGCGCGCCCCTGCTGCCGCTCGGCGTGCTCCTGATCTCCGGCGGCTGCGCGCTGAGCGGCATCGCCTCCTCGCTGCCCGCGATGGCCGCCTGGAGCGGGGTGATGGGCCTCGGCCACCTGTGCTTCGTGATCGGCGCGCAGTCGATCGTGGCCCGGCAGTCCGCGCCCGCCGAGCAGGACCGCAACTTCGGGCACTTCACCATCGGGGCCTCGCTCGGCCAGCTCATCGGCCCCGTCGCCGCGGGCGCGCTCATCTCCGGGCAGGGCGGGATCCTGGGCCGGACGAGCGCGCTGGCCCTCCTCGTCTCGGCCGCGGTCGCCGCCGTCGCCCTCGCCTCGCTCTGGCGCATCGAGCACCGCCGGGCGAAGGGCTCCGGCGCCGGTCCGGGCCACAAGGTCCCGGTCCGCGCGATCCTGGGCGCGCGGGGCGTTCCCGCGGGCATCTTCATCAGCATGGCGGTGCTGTCCGCCACCGACATCCTCACCGCCTACCTGCCGGTCGTCGGCGAACACCGCTCCATCGCGCCGGCCACCGTGGGGCTGCTGCTGAGCCTGCGCGCCGCCGCCACGATCGCCTGCCGGCTGGTCATGTCGCCGCTGCTGCGGCTGCTGGGCCGCAGGGCCCTGCTGACCACCAGCTGCCTGCTCGCCGGACTCCTCTGCGCGGGCGTCGCCCTCCCCGTCTCCGTCCCGGTCCTCGCCGTCATGCTCGCCGTGCTCGGCTTCTGCCTCGGCGTCGGCCAGCCGCTGTCCATGACCACCGTGGTCCGGGCCGCCCCCGACCGGGCCCGGTCCACCGCGCTCGCCCTCCGGCTGACCGGCAACCGGCTCGGCCAGGTCGCCGCACCCGCCGCGGCGGGGCTGATCGCGGGCGCGGTGGGAGTGGCGGCCCCGTTCGCGCTGCTCGGCGTCTTCCTGATCGGGGCGGCGGGCCTCGGACTGCGCGGCGAGGGGCGCCCGGACCCTGCCCCGGCACCCCCGGACCCTGCCCCGGCACCCCCGGACCCCGCCCCGGCACCCCCGGCACCTCACCGGAGCATCGCTGACGGGCGCGCCGCACGAACCGGGCGTACCGGGCCGGGGCGGGCCCTCAAGGGCCCGGAAGCCTGACGCCTCCCCGCACGCCCGCCGCCCGCACACCGCTCCCGTCACACCGCCTCCCTCGTCCCTCGCGAAGCGCCCCCCTCACGAGGTGACGCGGGGGGCGCCGGGAGTCAGCCGGTCGCCTTCACGGGTCCAGACGGTGGTCGCGTCCCCGCTCGGGCAGCAGTGCGCGTCGTTGGGGCGGAACCACTTCTCGCTCACGACGATCCGGCCCGGTGCGAACTCCACTCCCACCAGCCCGGCGTGGTAAGCGGCGGACTTCTGGCGCGGGGTGATCGAGCCGATGACGGCGAGGTCCTTTCCCGCGTGCCCGTACACCACGTACGCGACGGCGATGTCCGCGTTCTGCGTGAGGCCGTTGTCGTCGCACCCGACGAAGACGGCGGCCTCGTCGCGGCGGTCGCCGTCGGAATCGCCGTAGACGATGTTCTGGGTTCGGCTGACGCGGACCGTTCCCCAGGTCCGTGAGGTGGCCAGGGCATCGCCCGTGGCGTCGACGCGCACCAGCCCCGGCACGCCGCAGAACTCTCCCGGGACAGGGACCTCTGACCAGTCCATGTCGCGCAGGTCCGCCGGCGCGGGTCCGACGACCGAGGGGGTCTCCCGAGGGGACTCCGGCGGGGAGGCGGGGGCGGAGGAAGCCGGGCGCTGGGTCGAAGGCGTGATCCGGGGAGCGGGGTCGGAGGCGTCGCACGCGCCGGTGGCCAGCAGGGCCGTCAGGAACGCGGTGAACGGGAGGACGTGCCGTAAGCCGTTTGCCACAGTGTTCTCCGTCTCGTACTCGTGGGTCAGGAACAGGGCGGGTCGTAGGGCCGGTCCGGGAGGTACTGGGCCCACTGGTCGGGGGTGATGCGCGGGGACTCGGCGCACAGCCGCTGCAGGATGCCGGTCCGGTCCACCGTCCACAGCCGGGTGCCGGAGCCGTCGGTCACCGCCAGCAGGCGCCCGTCCGGGCTGAAGCCCACGGTCGTGTGGTGGTACAGGGCACCGGTACTCAACGTGGTCACTTCGACGGGCCGGGCCGGGTTCCTGAAGTCCCAGAGGCGGATACGGCCGTCCAGGCCCGCGGTGGCCACGAGTTCCCCGTCGGGATGGAAGGCGAGCCCGGAGACGGCGTCCGTGTGCCGGGTGGAGGCCCCCCGGCGCACCGGATGCCCGGGCCGCGACACGTCCCAGGTGCTGATCGTTCCCGTCTCGTCCCCGACGAGCAGGCTGCGGCCCCGCGGTCCGAATGCCAGCGCGCGCACGCCCTTCGCCGCCGGGAGGTCGCCCGCGGGGCCGGGCGGGGCCTGCCGGGCGACCCGCCACAGCCGTACGCCTCCCGTCCGGGTCGGCGCCGCCAGCAGCGCACCGTCCGGGCTGAAGGCGAGATCCTGGTGACCGGAGCCCGCGCTGTCGAGCGCGCCGAGCAGAACGGGTCGGGCCGGGTCACCGATGTCCCACACCTGCGCCCGGTCACCGGGACCGCCCCGCGCCGCCGCCAACGGCAGGACGGGGTTGACGGCCAGGCTCTTCGCCCCGACCGTGCGGGCCGCGCCCCGGGTCGAGAGCCGCGGGCGGGACGGGTCGGTCAGGTCCCACGCCTTCAGGGGCGTGCCGGAGACCAGGGTGCGCCCGTCCGTGCCGAAGGCCGCGGCCTGGCCGCCGGGATTGACCGTCTCCACGGTCGAGAGGAGCCGGGGCGGGGTGGCGCCGTCCACGCTCCACACGGTCGTGGGCCGGCCGCCGGCGGCCAGTACGCGGCTGTCCGGATCGAACGAGGGCGGAAAGACCCCCTCGGTCGGCAGGGTCGTGAACGTGGAGGTCCGCTCGCTTCCCGACACCGCCCACAGGCGGACGGCGTGGGGGCCCGTCCTGTCGTCGAGCAGCGTTTCGTGGGCGTCGGCCGACGCCACGGTGTGCCCGTCCGGGCTGAAGGAGAGCCTGCCCACCGTCCTGGTGTGGCCGCTCAACCGGGCGCCGGAACGGGGGCGCAAGGGGTCGGACACGTCCCAGAGGGCGACGGTGCCGTCACTGTCCCCGGTGGCGAGGGTCCTCGCGTCGGAGGAGAAGGCCACCGCGTAGACGCCGAACCTGCTCCGCGTGTACAGGTCCGCCCGGGCGACCGGCCGGGCGGGGTCCGCGACGTCCCAGAGCTTCACCCTGCTGTCCTCGGCGGCGATGGCCAGCAGCGGGCCGGTGGGGCTGAACACCGCGCGCTGCGGGGATTCGGAGTTGTCGACGGGGGGCGAGGCGATGGTGGCGACCGGGCGCGGCCCGCCGGAGCCGGACAGGGCCCACAGCCGCATGTGTCCCAAGTAACCTCCGTTCGCGGCCCGTCCCTCGGTTACGAGCAGACCGCCGTCCGGACTCGCCGCTACCGGATAGTCGGGCAACGATCCGAGAGGCTTCGGCCGGGCGGGGTCCGAGACGTCGAGGACGGCGCCGGTCTTCCACGTCATGGCGATCAGCCGCCCGTCGGAGGTGAGGACGAGGACCGCGACATCCCTGCGGTCGCCCACCCCCGTCGTCTCCGCCAGGACCCTGGGGCTGCCGGCATCCGTCACGTCCAGCAGCCGCACGGTGCCGTTCGGGCCGCCGACAGCCAGCCGTCTGCCGTCCGGGCTGAAGGCGAGCGCCGTCGTCCGGCGCTTCACGGACTCCGTGAAGACCGGCCGCGTTCCGCTCGCGGGGTCGAACAGCCGTAGCCCGTCGTCGGCCACGGCCAGCAGGCCCCGGCTGCTGTACACGGCCGCCCGCACCGGTCCGCGGCCGTGGACGACCCGAGGCATCGCGTAGCTGTCGACGAGCGCGCCGACCGCCTCGGCCGTCGGCGCGAGCCGGTACGCCTGCACCATCAACTGGCGTGCCAGGTCCGGCTGGGCGTCCCTGATCGACGAGGCCTCGGCGACCAGCTGCCTCGACTGTGCGACCAGGGTCTGGGCACGGGCCTCGTTGCGCTGGGTGTAGGCGGTGACCCCGCCGGCGACGGCCAGGAGGAACAGGACGGTGAGCGCCGCGAGCGTGGCCCGCACCACGCGGCGGGTCTGGCGGTGCCGGCGTACGTGGTCGCCGAGCACATCGTCCTTGGACCGGCCCGTCAGCGGTGCGAAGAACTCCGCGACGCATTCGACCAGCCGGGGGTCCGCGGCACTGGCCTGTTCCGGACTGCGCAGCCAGCGCAGGTCCACCCAACGGGGCTCCTCCTCGAACGCCCGCTCCATCTCCTGCTGCGGCAGGGCGTCGGTGTGCGACCAGTCGAACCCCGCCCGTGCGGAGTCCCAGAGCAGGGTGCCGTCGGTCCAGCCGATGAGCAGGGTGTCCGCGGAACGGTGGGTGAGCCACCAGCGGATCTCCTGCCGCACCCACGGGGACGCGGCGGCCGACGGACACGCCATGATCACGAGCCACCGTGACCGGGCCAGCCCCTGCTCGATCTCCCGCCACAGATGAGGACTTGCCGCGAGATTGGTCTCGTCACGGAACAGCCTCAGGCTCCTCGGCCGGTACCAGGGGCGGTCGAAACCCTGCAACGCGTCCTGGAAGGCCTTCGCCACGTCCTTGTCCCAGGCGTGGCTGTACGAGATGAACGCGTCGTACGCGCCCGGCTCGCCGCGAGAGGCGCCGCCCACGCGCCGCCACCGGCGGTCCTGCCGTGTGCCGGGACGCCGCAGAGATGAGCTCATCCGCTCGACCGCCCCCGTCGCGCGTCCGGGCACGGGACCGCCGGTCACGCGCCGCCTGCCGAATTCCTCCCGGGTGATGCCCGAAGAACATAGCGCCACCCCGGCGATCGATACAGACGGTCTCCGCCCGCGGTCCGCGGCGTCGGGGCGGGACGCCCGCGCCGGGGGCGTGCGGGCCGGGCGTGACGGGCGTCTCCGGAAGCTCCCTGGCGCCGGAAAACTAACGGCGCTAGTTTGGGCGGGTGCGACGTACTGCCCCGCGCCGCACGGCTCCGGCGCTCCGCACAGCACGGCTCCGCACCGCACGTCCGGGAGGAAACAGCCATGAAGGCCCATGACCAGATGTACATCGACGGTGCGTGGCGGCCCGCCGCCGGCCAGGACACGATCGCGGTCGTGAACCCGGCCGACGAGCAGGTCATCGCCCACGTGCCGGCGGGGACGGCCGAGGACGTCGACGCGGCGGTACGGGCCGCGCGCGCCGCCTTCCCCGCCTGGGCCGCGACCCCGCCCGCCGAGCGCGCCGCCCGGCTCACCGCGCTGGCCGACGCGCTGGCGGCCCGCAAGGACACGCTGGCCGAGACCATCACCGCCGAGCTGGGCTCGCCGCTGCCGCTTTCCCAGATGGTCCACGCGGGCGTGCCCGTGCTGGTGGCCGCCTCGTACGCCGAACTGGCCGCCCGTCACGCCTTCGAGGAGCGGATCGGCAATTCCACCGTGCTGCTGGAGCCGGTCGGCGTGGTCGGCGCGATCACCCCCTGGAACTACCCGCTCCACCAGATCGTCGCCAAGGTCGCCCCCGCGCTCGCCGCGGGCTGCACCGTCGTCCTCAAGCCCGCCGAGGACACCCCGCTCACCGCCCAGCTCTTCGCCGAGGCCACCGAGGCGGCCGGTCTGCCGCCCGGCGTCTTCAACCTCGTCACCGGTCTCGGACCGGTCGCCGGCCAGGCGCTCGCCGCCCACGAGGACGTCGACCTGGTCTCGTTCACCGGCTCAACCGCCGTGGGCCGGCAGATCGGCGCGACCGCCGGGGCCGCCGTCAAGCGGGTCGCCCTGGAGCTGGGAGGCAAGTCCGCCAACGTGATCCTGCCCGGCGCGGATCTGGCCAAGGCGGTCAACGTCGGCATCGCCAACGTGATGAGCAACTCCGGCCAGACGTGCAGCGCCTGGACCCGGATGCTGGTGGACGCCGAGCGGTACGAGGAGGCCGTGGAGCTCGCGGCGAACGCCGTCACCAAGTACGTCCCCGGCGAGCGGGTCGGCCCCCTCGTCAACGCCAAGCAGCAGGCCCGGGTGCGCGGTTACATCGCCAAGGGCGTCGAGGAGGGCGCACGGCTGATCGCGGGCGGCCCGGACGCGCCCCTGGAGACCGGCTACTACGTCAGCCCCACCGTCTTCGCCGACGTCACCCCCGACATGACGATCGCCCGCGAGGAGATCTTCGGCCCGGTGGTCTCGATCCTGCGGTACGAGGACGTGGACGACGCCCTGCGGATCGCCAACGACACCGTGTACGGGCTCGCCGGCGCCGTCTGGGCCGCCGACGACGAGGAGGCGGTGGCCTTCGCCCGCCGGATGGACACCGGGCAGGTCGACATCAACGGCGGCCGGTTCAACCCGCTGGCCCCGTTCGGCGGCTACAAGCAGTCGGGGGTGGGACGCGAGCTGGGGCCGCACGGCCTGGCGGAGTACCTCCAGACCAAGTCGCTCCAGTTCTGAAACCCGTAACCCTTCCCTCACAAGGAGCCTGTCCGTGGTCCGCGCCGCCGTACTGCCCGCCGTCGGAGCTCCGCTGGAGATCACCGACATCGTCCTGCCGGAGCCCGGCCCCGGCCAGGTGCGCGTCTCCCTCGCCGCCGCCGGCGTCTGCCACTCCGACCTGTCCCTGTCCAACGGCACCATGCGCGTCCCGGTGCCCGCCGTCCTCGGCCACGAGGGCTCCGGTACGGTCCTGGCGGTCGGCGAGGGCGTCACGCGGGTGGCCCCCGGCGACGGCGTGGTCCTCAACTGGGCCCCCTCCTGCGGGGCCTGCTTCCACTGCGGGATCGGCGAGGTGTGGCTCTGCGCCGATGCCCTGAAGGGGACCGCCAACCTCCACGCCCGTACGGCGGACGGCACCGACCTCCACCCCGGGCTCAACGTCGCGGCCTTCGCGGAGGAGACCGTCGTCGCCGCGAACTGCGTGCTCCCCGCCCCCGACGGCATCCCGCTCACCGACGCCGCCCTCCTCGGCTGCGCGGTCCTGACCGGCTACGGGGCGATCCACCACAGCGCCAAGGTCCGCGAGGGCGAGAGCGTCGTCGTCTTCGGGGTCGGCGGCGTCGGCCTCGCCGTGCTCCAGGCCGCCCGGATCGCGGGCGCCGCCCGCATCATCGCGGTCGACGTCTCCCCGGCCAAGGAGGAGCTGGCCCGGCGGGCCGGGGCCACCGACTACGTCATCGCCTCCGCCACCACCCCGCGCGAGATCCGCAAGCTGACGGGCGGCCAGGGCACGGACGTGGCCGTCGAGTGCGTCGGCCGGCCCGCGACCATCCGGGCCGCCTGGGAGTCCACCCGGCGCGGCGGGCGCACCACGGTCGTCGGGATCGGCGGCAAGGACCAGGAAGTCACCTTCAACGCCCTGGAGATCTTCCACTGGGGCAGGTCCCTGACCGGCTGCGTCTACGGCAACAGCGACCCGGCCCGCGACCTGCCCGTCCTCGCCGGACACATCCGCGCGGGCCGCTTCGACCTGTCGATGATGGTCACCGAGCACATCGCCCTGGACGCCATCCCCGCCGCCTTCGACAACATGATCGCCGGCAAGGGCGGCCGGGCACTGGTCGTCTTCTAGCCGCTCCTTCTCCGGCGGCCGTCCTCCACCTCCGGCTGAAGGCCCTGGAAGTCCGTGGTCCGGGACGTCGGCGTCACCGGGCCCAGCGGCCGGGCGTCCATCTCGCCCTCCTCGAACAGCCGGGAGGCCGGGCCCACGATCAGCGGGTCCGGCCTCCCGGCCACTTCCAGGTCCCTGCCGGGGTGGTCGAAGCGGTCCAGCACCTGCCGCATCGCCTCCGGCCGGCCCCGCTAGGTCCGTTCCGCCCGGCGCTCCTCGTCATGACGGGACCCCTCCACCGGCCGGGCCTGATCTCCGCGTGTGGCCCCAGTCCGCCGACGGCTCCGGGAGACCGCCACCCCGACCAGGCAGAGCAGCCCGCCGAGGACCCCGAGCGGCGTCGGCACCTCGTCCAGCAGCACCCACGCCATGAGCACGACGATCGCCGGGACCGCGTACGTGGTGGCGCCCATCCGTCCGGCGGTGGTCCGGGCCAGGGCGTAGCCCCAGGTGGTGAAGGCCAGCGCGGTCGGGAAGACGCCCAGATAGATCATGTTCAGCGTGGCGGACATCGGGGCGTCGGCCGCCTCGGAGACCAGCACCCCGGTGAACGGCAGGCAGGCGACGGCGCCGATCGCGCAGCCGAAGGTGTTGATCTGCAACGAGGAGCCGTACGCGAGCGCCG